>CAYMBY010000161.1:0-18164 GCA_964388815.1 uncultured Butyrivibrio sp.
GTACTGCGTCAGCCAAGACAGTTACACTTGCATATAATGCTACAACAGGAAAAATATCATCTCCGACATCGAAAATTTCAATGGATTTTTTGAATGATGCAGGGTCGGGTTCGACGGCATTTTCAGATATTGATATTGATGTTTCGGCTACGACAAATCTGAACTCTTCCGGAACCTCAACCATTCAGGCATCCAAGGGCGATCTTGACAATAACAATACCGGTCGTAAGCTTGGTACCATGACAGGTATTACCGTAGCGACAGACGGTAAGATCAATGCCACTTACAGTAACGGCCAGACAAGACTTCTGGGACAGATTGCAGTTGCAGAATTCGCCAATGCATCAGGACTTGAGAAGCAGGGCGATAACCTGTACAGCTCCACATTGAACTCCGGAGATCCGACGATCCAGGATGTTACTTCGGATGCCGGTTCCATTTCCACCGGTGTTCTGGAAATGAGTAACGTCGATCTGTCAAACGAGTTCACCAATATGATTACCGCACAGAGAGGCTTCCAGGCCAACAGCCGTATCATCACCGTATCGGATACCCTGCTTGAGGAACTGACCAATCTGAAGAGATAAGCAGCATTGAATGTGTTTTGGAGCCATACTTTCGGTATTCCCAGAGTATGGCTCCTTTGCTGTATGCGGGTCGGAACAGAAATGCAACGGATCATTTTAATGTACAAATTGCATAAAAATCAATGAAAATTATCCCAATTCACAGACAGAACGGCTGTTTAGGACAATTTTGAAAAAATGGTTAAAATAAATGCGACTCTTTTGTGAAAAAGCAACAGACAAATATAATGAAAAGTGATAAAATATGTTTTATAGATAATCTTGGCACAATTGTGCCGGAGGGTGCATATGATTGAAGTGACCAAAATGGATGGAAAGAAGATTCTGCTGAATCCAAACCTCATGGAGACCGTGGAAGAGACACCGGATACAGTGATTACGCTTACCACAGGGCGTAAACTGATCGTAAAAGAAAGTAGACAGACGATTCAGAACTTAGTAAAATCAATGATGATGAAATAGAAGATTATGAGCTGAAGGAGAAGAAATCGTGGATCTTGCATCGATAATCGGATTGGTCGGCGGACTTACCGTTATGCTGATTGGTATTGTGACGAGTGGCGGTATTCAGACAATTACCAATTTCCTGGATATTCCTTCCGTTTTTATTACTTTTGGTGGAGCATTTGTCTGCGTACTTGGATTCAATTCCATGGAAGATTATGTCGCAGGACTTAAGACCTTCAAACTGATTCTGAAGGTTCCGGATAACAATGTCGGCGGTATTGTCAAGCAGATTGTGGATCTGTCAAATACAGCACGTAAGGAAGGACTTCTGGCACTGGAAGAGGCAGCAGGGCAGATTGAAGACCCTTTCCTCAAAAAGGGTCTGTTACTGATCGTAGATGGTACGGAACCTGAACTGGTAAAAAGTATCATGGAGGCAGAGATTGATTCCATAGATTCGCGGCATAAATCCCGCATCAAGGTCTGGGAGGATATCGGAAGCCAGGGACCTGCCTGGGGTATGATCGGTACCCTGATCGGTCTGGTTAACATGCTGAAGAACATGTCTGATTCGGCATCCCTTGGACCGTCCATGGCAGTAGCACTGATTACCACATTCTATGGATCTTTTCTTGCCAATTATCTCTGCGCCCCTGTATCCAACAAGCTTAAGGGACGTAACAGTGAAGAGTATATGGTAAAGAGTATTATGGTGGAAGGTATCCTGTCCATTCAGGCAGGAGAGAACCCGAGAGTTACGGAAGAAAAACTGAAATCATTCATGTCTCCGAAGGACAAGGCAGCGTATGAAGCTGCAAACGGGGACGGGACTCCCGGCGGCGGTGAAGGTGGTGAAGGCTGATGGGCAAACAGAAAGAGGATGCACCGGCGCCTGGCGCGCCTGCCTGGACCGCAACCTTTGGCGATCTGATGAATCTGCTGCTTTGCTTTTTCGTATTGCTTTATGCCATGTCCTCAGTTGATGCGGCAAAGTTTGAACAGGTGGCAGCATCTTTCAGTACGGCCTTTGGTATTTTCAGCGGAGGTTCCAGTTCTTTCGGAACAGGTGCACTGATCGGGGACGGCGTATCACAGCTGACAGAACTTGGAAATTATGTGAATTCCATGGGACTTTCTTCAGAGGGCGATACCCAGAGCAACACCAATGCTTCCAGCAGTGCTGCACAGGAAGTGGAATCGCAGCAGATGGCAGCATCTGAAGCCATGGCGGAAAACATACAGAAAGCAATGGAGGAAGCCAAGATCGAGAATGATATTGAGCTGAATTATACCAGCCAGTACGTGCAGCTGACGCTGCAGGGGGCGATCCTCTTTGACTCAGGAAGCGTAGATATAAAGAAGGATGCATATCCGATTCTGGATAAGGTAGGTTCCATTCTGGAGACATTTGCCGGTGGAACAATTGAAATTGAAGGTCATACAGATAATGTTCCGATGGCAGGATCCAAGTATTCCAATAATGATGAACTCAGTGACGGACGTGCGTTATCTGTCTTTTATTATCTGGTCGGACATACTTCACTGGATCCGGCCAACATCATGCATACAGGAAGAGGAGAGTACGATCCTGTTGCAGATAATTCCACACCTGAAGGACGGGCCAGGAACCGACGGGTAGAGATCAGAATTTATAATCCGCTCAGCGCCCAATATTGAACCATGGAGGTATTTTGAAATGAAAAGAAATATGCTGTCCATACTGATTCTGGCACTTCTGGTGGTTAACCTGGCAATGAATGCATTCATGCTTCTGTCGGTAATGACAACCAATAATAAAACGGCAAAGATCATATCAGATATTTCGGCAGCACTGGAACTGGAAGCCGGAGGGGCGCAGAGCGATTCCTCAGGCTTCGGCAAGGAAAGCGGAGACATTTCAGTATCACAGTCCGCATATTATGAACTTTCAGGTGATGATGAAATGACCATTGCCCTGAAGGTCGGAACAGACGGAACACAGCATTATGCACTGGTGGATCTGGTATTGTCCATGGATACAACCAATGCAGACTATGCAACATATGGAACAAGTGAGTCTCTGACAACACTTAAGGGCAAGATCAAATCTGTTGTCCAGAACGTTGTCGGCGGATATACAATGGATGATGCAAAGAACAATGAGGATGCCATTAAAAAGGAAATCCTGAAACAGCTGCAGTCGATGTACGGTTCAGATTTCATCTATGATGTATCATTCAGTAAGTTCTTATGTCAGTGAGCGAGGTGATCTTTTTTGAGTGAGGTACTGTCTCAGAACGAGATTGATAATCTGCTAGCAGCCCTCAGTACTGGCGAGCTGGATGTGGATCAGATGCAGAATGCGGATGACAAGAAGGTGAAGGATTATGACTTCCGACGTCCGGCAAAGTTTTCCAAAGAGCATCTGCGTACACTGGAAATTATATATGAGCATTATGGGCGGATTCTGTCAACAACATTACCTCTTTATCTGAGAAAAAATGTAACGATTACAGTAGCCAATTCGGAGACGGTAACCTATTCTGAATTCAGTAATGCACTTTCCAACCCTGTAATTCTTGGGATTATTAACTTTCAGCCGTTGCAGGGTCAGATTATTCTGGAACTGCAGGCCAATATCGGATTTTCATTTATTGACCGTATGCTTGGCGGAGAAGGCACCAGTCTTGATAAGCCAAGACCGTTTACGGATATCGAGATGCCGCTGATCGAGAAGCTGGTGGGAATCTGTGTACAGCAGATGGTAGAACCATGGGAGAATGTTCTGGCGATCGATCCGCTTCTGGAGAGAATTGAGACCAATCCGCAATTTGCACAGGTAATATCACCGACTGATATGATTGCTATTGTCACGTTGAATATCAAAATCGGCGATACGGAAGGACTGATGAATATCTGTCTTCCCTATTTTACGCTGGAAAGCATTATGGATAAACTCAATACCAAATACTGGTTTTCCACAATGCAGAAGCACAATGATGAAAACTATGAAGACCATCTGGAGTCACTGGTAAGAAGAGTAGATGTACCGATCAAGGCAATTCTTGGAAAGTGCCAGGTATCTGTAAATGATTTTGTTCATTTACAGCAGGGGGATATCATAAGGCTCGACAATCATGTAAATACAGAAATGCATGTATATGTCGGCAATATCGATAAGTTTACGGCATTGCCGGGAACATCGAAAGATAAATACGCCGTCAGAGTAACGTCGGTGATTAGAGAGGAGGAATAGGAGCATGGACGGGATGCTATCGCAGGATGAGATAAATGCGCTCCTGAACGGTATGGATACATCCGGAACTCCGGCCGATGGAGGCTCAGACGCAGGTGCGGATTCTGCAGCGTCCGGAGCGGGAGATGCGGGGGAAATTGATGAATCTCTTCTGACAGATGTGGAGAAGGATGCGATCGGTGAAGTTGCCAATATCAGTATGGGTTCTTCCGCAACAACACTGTATTCACTGGTAAATCAGAAGGTAAATATCACAACACCGGTTGTAGAACTTGCCAACTGGTCTACAACAACAGCAAATTATGAAAGACCCTGTGTTTTTATACAGATTAAATATACGGTAGGTCTTGACGGGACCAATATTCTGATCCTGAAAGAACATGATGTCATGGTCATCACCGATCTGATGATGGGCGGTGACGGAACCAATACAGAGGGAGAAATCGGTGAGCTGCAGCTGTCAGCTATTTCAGAAGCAATGAACCAGATGATGGGTGCTTCTGCAACTTCGCTTTCCACAATGATCGGAAAGAAGGTGGATATCAGCCCGCCACAGGCGACACTTCTGAATATGATGACGCAGAATCCGGCAGAGATTGCTGAATTTCTGGCAGGAACCTTTGTAAAGATATCCTTTAAGATGCAGATCGCCGATCTGGTTGATTCCATGCTGATGCAATTATACCCGATTGACTTTGCAAAGAGTTTGTACGATACTTTTATTACAAGCACAAAAGAAGATCAGATTTCTGTTCCTCCGCAGCCGGCACCGCAACCACAGCTGGCACCGCAGCCGCAGGCCGCACCGCAGCCACAGATGATGGCACAGCCGCAGATGATGGCGCAACCGCAGATGATGGCACAGCCGCAGATGGTGGCACAGCCGCAGATGATGCAGAGCATGAATGTACAGCCGGCGCAGTTCCAGACGTTCAGCCCGGACATGCAGACCATGGCAGGCGGAGAAAATATCGGGCTGATCAAAGATGTACCGCTTGAGGTAACCGTTGAGCTTGGCAGAACAGCCAAACCGATTTCAGACATTCTGGATTTTGCTCCGGGAACCATTATTGAACTGGATAAGGTAGCAGGCGAGCCTGTTGACGTGCTCGTTAATGGCAAGTTTGTTGCAAAAGGCGAAGTAGTAGTAATCGAAGAGAGCTTTGGTGTACGTGTAACCGAAATCATTAAATAAGAATGGAGAAAAAACAATGGCAAGAAATGTTTTGGTTTGTGATGATGCAGCATTTATGAGAATGATGATCAAGGACATTCTGACCAAGAACGGCTACAATATCGCAGGTGAAGCAGAAAACGGGTTAAAGGCTGTAGAAAAGTACAATGAACTTAAGCCCGATCTTGTACTGATGGATATCACCATGCCGGAAATGGATGGAATTCAGGCACTGAAAAAGATAAAGGAAGGGGATCCCAAGGCAACTGTCATCATGTGTTCTGCAATGGGACAGCAGGCCATGGTAATTGAATCCATTCAGGCCGGTGCCCGTGACTTTATCGTAAAGCCTTTCCAGGCTGACCGTGTACTTGAGGCTGTGAAAAAGGTTATCGGATAATGCCTACAATAGATGCATTCGCCCAGTTCTGCACTGTGATATTTCTTTTTCTGATCGTTCTGGGACTGACCTATTTTGTGACAAAGTGGATCGCCGGATATCAGAAAGGCAGAAATGTCGGCACTAATATTGAGGTGATTGAAACATATAGAATCGCAGGTTCGAAGTATGTACAGATTCTTCGGGTCGGCGATACGTATGTTGCTGTTGCCGTATGCAAAGATACAGTGACTAAGCTGGCAGAACTGTCAAAAGATGAGATTCATCAGATGGAGCAGGCAGGTGGGAGCACAAAAAGTTTTCATGAGATCCTGGATCTCATGAAAAAGAAAAATAAAAACGGGACTGGCGACGGAGTATGAAATTTACTAAGGGGAAAGACAACATTAAAAAGCTGAAAAGAAGAGCGATTATCAGCACCTTTCTGGCAGCGGCGATGTTGTCTTTTCTTTTTGTGATTTCGCCGGTGACTGCAGGGGCAACGGAGAACGGAACCTACTCCGTTGACGATACCGGAACAACGGATCCGACAACCGGAGTCAGTTCCAACCTGACAGGCACCAATGAGAAGAGAACCAATGTCACACAGCCCGGTTCTTCTGATTCTGCAGATGATCTCAAAAAGCTTAACATTGCCAATTCTGTTACCGTGACGTATGACAACGGAAACGGGAGTCTCAGCGGGGCACTCCGGATTCTGATTACGCTGACGCTGATTTCACTTGCGCCGACGCTGATCATGATGATGACTTCTTTTACCAGAATCATTATCGTATTGCATTTTACGCGGACGGCACTGAATACGCAGACGGTTCCGCCGAACCAGGTGCTGATCGGACTGGCTCTTTTTCTGACGTTTTTCATTATGCAGCCGACAATGACACAGGTATATAAAGATGCAGTGGTACCGTTTGAAGCCGGACAGCTGGATCAGCATGATGCATATGAAGCTGCGATGAAACCGATCCGGAACTTCATGTATCCGCAGACCCAGAAAAAAGATGTGCTTCTGTTTATGGGAATCAATGGAAAGACCTGGGATGGGAAGCTGGACAGCATTCCGAATATGGTTCTGGTACCGAGTTTTATTGTCAGTGAGCTCAGAACTGCTTTTATTATCGGATTTCTGATTTATATTCCGTTTATCGTTATTGATATGGTAGTAGCTTCCGTACTGATGAGTATGGGTATGATGATGCTGCCGCCGACGACGATTTCCATGCCGTTCAAAATACTTCTGTTTATTCTGGCGGATGGCTGGAATCTGATTATCGGAAGTCTTGTGAAGACGTTCTATTAGCAGATCTGATGAAAGGAAGGTACGAAAATGACAGTTGGAGAGGTAACACAGATTACATCACAGGCTCTGTACCTTGTCATAAAGGTTTCGGCTCCGATCCTGCTGATTTCACTGGCGGTTGGATTGATTGTATCTATTTTTCAGACAGTCACTTCAATTCAGGAGCAGACACTGACCTTTGTACCGAAAGTAATTCTGACCTTTCTTGGAATTATTGTTCTTGGCAACTGGATGGCTACGAGTATTACGGAATATATGACGAAGCTCTGGTCTGATTTCAGCCTGTACATACGGTAAGCTATGATTAATTACACATTTACTTACGGCAATCTTGAATATTATCTTCTGATACTGGTCCGGGTCACATGCTTTGTTTATGTGGCCCCGTTTTTCAGTGTTAAGGGGATTCCGAATCGTGTGAAGGTCGGCTTCAGTATTTTCCTTGCCTTCCTGCTGTACGGGGTGGTAAAGAGGGATCCGCTGACCTACAATACGGTGCTGGGCTATACCATTATCGTTTTGAAAGAAGCGGCAACAGGACTTCTGATCGGTTATGGCGCAATGATCTGCAATACGATTACCTCCTTCGCAGGACAGATCGTGGATATGCAGACCGGACTTTCCATGGTGACGATTTTTGACCCTAATTCTAACGATAATGTGACAATCACAGGTGCACTTTATCAGTATGTCATGATGGCCATGCTGGTTGTCAGCGGAATGTACCGCTTTATCATCCGTGCGCTTGCTGATTCGTTTCAGCTGATTCCTGTAAACGGTGCCGTATTCCACTCGGATAAGATCCTGCAGGCCATGCTGACATTCATGTCAGATTATCTGGTGATCGGTTTCCGGATCTGCCTGCCGGTATTCGTTGTGACATTCATACTGAATATGGTACTGGGTATACTGGCGAAGGTATCTCCGCAGCTGAACATGTTTGCGGTCGGTATCGAGCTGAAGATTCTGGTGGGACTCAGCGTAATGTATCTTACCTGCAGTATGCTTTCGGGCGCTGCTGATTTTATTTTTCAGAATATGAAAACACTGATGCAGGAATTTGCCAGAGGGATGGTCTGACTTGGAAGAAAAAAAGCGGCTCATAATTGAATATGATCTGCAGTTTTTTGCAAAGGAAGGCCCCGGAGGCGAAAAGACCGAGGAACCTACCGGCAAAAAGCTTGATGATGCGAGAAAAAAAGGACAGGTGGCAAAGAGCCGTGAGATTTCGATGGCGGTAGAGCTGCTCGCTTTTTTTATATTACTGAGGGTATATGTGGATACCATCGGTCTGCGCTTTGAAAATTTTTTCGGGACAGTTTATCAGCAGATTCCCAGTACAATCAAAATGGTTGACGGACAGGTCCCGAAGTCGGCACTTCATGCCGTGGTCAGTAATATGCTGGTGCAGACGCTGACCATTATGATGCCGTTTCTGATCGCCGGGGTTGTCATTGCACTGATCTGTAACATTCTGCAGGTGGGTTTTAAGGTGGCGACAGAGCCGCTTCGGCCGAATTTCGGCAAGATGAATCCGCTGCAGGGGATTCAGAAGCTTTTTTCTTTGCAGTCATTGTTCGAACTGCTCAAGTCCGTTGCCAAGATCGTATTGATTTCCTATGTGGTCTATTCCTACTTTAAAAGTGAAAAAAGCTCCATATACCTGCTGTATGATATGTCACTGCGGCAGGGAATCGCGCTGATGGGAAATCTGACGATCAATATGGGAATCCGGGTGGCGGCAGTATACATGATTATTGCACTGGTTGACTTTATCTACCAGAAACGGAAGTTCCACACGGATATGATGATGACCAAGCAGGAAGTCAAGGATGAAATGAAGGAATCCGAGGGAGATCCGCAGATCAAGTCAAAGCAGAGACAGCGGATGAGAGAAGCCTCCCAGCGCAGAATGATGCAGGAACTTCCGAAGGCAGATGTTGTCATTACGAATCCTACACATTATGCAGTGGCGATTCAGTATGATCAGGAAAAATATAATGCACCGATTGTTCTGGCCAAGGGCGCTGACTATCTTGCAAAAAAAATCAAAGAGATTGCAAAGGAAAATGACGTGGAAATCGTGGAAAACAAGCCGCTCGCCCGGATGCTGTATGCCAATGTGGAGATCGGTGCGGTGATTCCGCCGGAATTATATAAGGCGGTTGCGGAAGTACTGGCGTTTGTTTATCATCTCAAGGGAAAAGTATAGGGTGAAAGACAGTCATTTTTCTGTTATGATATTGGTATGAAAATATTTGTCAGGGAAGGAGGAAAACAGTATGAACAGAAATAAGATCATCAACCGGATTTATGATTATGGCGTTGCAATGTACCTTGTTTCTGCAATTGTCATGCTGATTATTCCCATCCCTGCGGTTTTGATGGATGTGCTTCTGTCTTTTGATATGGCACTTTCCTTTGCCATTCTTTTTACGGCGATGTTCGTGACAGAAGTTCTGGACATGTCGTTTTTTCCTTCCATCCTGCTGTTTACCACCATTTTCAGAATCGCGCTGAATGTTTCTTCCACCAGACTGATTCTGACAACAGGTAATCCCGGACAGGTTATTGAGACTTTCGGTAATTTCGTTGGCGGCGGTGATCTGATCGTCGGCATTATCGTTTATATTATCATTATCATTGTACAGTTTGTTGTCATCAACAAAGGTTCTGAACGTGTGGCTGAAGTAACAGCAAGATTCACCCTTGATGCTATGCCCGGTAAACAGATGGCTATTGATGCGGATCTGAACACCGGAGCAATTGATGACAAGGAAGCCAGACGCAGGCGTGAGAAGATTCAGGAGGAAGCAAGCTTCTTCGGTTCCATGGATGGTGCTTCCAAGTATGTAAAGGGAGATGCAGCCGCAGGGCTGATCATCACGGGCGTCAACATCGTCGGCGGTATTGCAATGGGTATGCTGCGGCAGGGCCTTGATATCAATGCGGCATTGAACAAGTACACGATCCTGACCATCGGTGACGGACTTGTAAGCTCCATCCCTTCATTACTGATCTCGCTGGCAACCGGTATTCTGGTTACCAAGGGTTCCAAGGAATCTGATTTCGGTCATGTACTGATCAGTCAGCTGTTCGGTATGCCCAAGGTACTGTACCTGGTGGGCAGTGTTATTGCGGCGCTGGGAGTCATGACACCGCTTCCGACAATTATCTATGTCGGTATCGGAGTCTGCTTTATTGTAGGAGCACGTGTGATGCAGGGCACCATAGAGACGACGAAGGTGCAGGAAGCTGCATCTACGGAAGAGGTAAAGGCGGAAGAGATCCGGCAGCCGGAGAATGTCAACAGCCTTCTGCAGGTAGACCCGATTGAACTGGAATTCGGATATGGTATCATACCGCTTGCAGATGTCAATCAGGGCGGTGATCTGCTGGATCGTGTCGTTATGATCAGAAGGCAGGTTGCACTCGAGCTTGGCACGGTTGTGCCGATCATAAGACTGCGTGATAACATCCAGCTTAATCCGAATCAGTACATCATCAAGATCAAGGGAATACAGATCAGTGAAGGTGAGATTCTGTTCGATCACTATATGGCCATGAATCCGGGGCATGTGGAGGATGAGATTACAGGTATTCCCACATTTGAACCTTCCTTCCACCTGCCGGCGATCTGGATTACGGAAAGTCAGAGAGAACGTGCGGAAAGTTTTGGCTATACGGTTGTTGATCCGCCGTCCATTATTGCAACGCATCTGACGGAAGTCATCCGTGAACATATTTCAGAACTTCTGACCAGACAGGATGTACAGAACCTTGTGAATAATCTCAAGGATAACAACCAGGCACTTGTGGATGAACTGGTACCCAAGCTGATGAGCCTTGGAGAAATTGAGAAGGTGCTTCAGAATCTTCTCAAGGAAGGCATCTCCATCAGAGATCTGGTAACCATATTTGAAACACTGGCAGATTATGCACCGACAACACATGATACGGATATTCTGACGGAGTATGTAAGACAGAGTCTTAAGAGAGCAATTTCCAACAAGTATTTTGTCACAGGGGAAACAACCAGCGTGGTTACGCTTGATCCGAAGCTGGAACAGGATATCATGGGCAGTGTCAAACAGACGGAGACCGGTGCATATCTGACGCTGGATCCGGACCGGACAAAGGCCATCCTGAAGTCAGTCGGTTCAGAAACCAGAAAGCTGGAAGATGCCGGAAAGAATCCGATTGTCATGACATCGCCGATTGTCAGGATGTATTTTAAGCGCATGACAGAGGACTATTATAAAGATCTGATTGTGATCTCATACAATGAAGTGGAGCCGAATATTGAATTACAGTCAGTCGGGATGGTGACAGCATAAGATGATCATTAAAAAGTTTTTGGGGAAAACAGAAGAAGAGGCTACAGAAGCTGCACGCAGGGAACTCGGGCCCAATATTGTGATCATGAATGTCAGACCGGTCAAGAGAACCGGTTTCCTTTCCTTCATGAAACCGCAGAAAACCGAAGTGACGGTAGCGCTTGAAGATGAGCGTGAGGAAACTCCGGTACAGACGCAGAGCCAGAGCAGAGCTGTGATCACGCCTGCAGCAGTACCGGTGCAGGAAAAGAAAACTTTGCCGGCAGGGGAGCAGCTGGCAAAGGCAACGGCAGAGGGGATGATTCCGCCGCTGAAGGTGGGACCGGATCCTGAAGTCAGGACCGCGGCAAAGCAGAATGAAAACAGCGTGATTGAAGAAAAACTCGATAATCTGCATTCTCTGCTGGAACAGAATATGATTCGTCCGGAACAGACGAAAACGCCGGAAAGTGATGCACCGGCAAAATCTGCACTGGAGAAACTGTCTGCAAAATCTGAAAAGGAAAAGGTTTCGGATGAAATCCTTTCTTTTATCAAGCTCCTGTACAATACGCTGCTGGAAAATGAAGTTGATGAAATATATGCGAATGAGCTTACGGATGAAATCGAGAAAATCAGTAAACCCAATATGCCCTTCGAATATGCACTTTCCAATGTATATCAGAAAATGGTACTGAAGTTCGGCAAGCCGGAAACAATTCAGCCGGCAGCGGACGGTCCGAAGGCAGAGATCTTCATCGGACCGACAGGAGTCGGAAAGACAACGACGATTGCAAAGCTGGCATCCATGCTGCACATCATGAACAAGAAGAAAGTAGCACTTCTGACGATGGATACATACAGAATTGCAGCGGCAGAGCAGCTGCGTACCTATGCATCCATTCTGGAAATTCCGTTCCGCGTCATATATTCGGTGGAAGAAATGAAGCAGGCAGCCGAGGACTTTAAGGATTATGATTATCTGATGGTAGATACTGCCGGGCATTCGCTTCATAACGAGGAGCAGAAAAAAAATATCAATGAATTCATTCATGTGCTGTCAGATTCCATGGAAAGCGATGTGTTCCTTGTGCTGAGTGCGACGACAAAATACAGAGATCTGCTGGAAATCGCAGATTCCTATTCCGAGATTGTAAAATACAGACTGATCTTCACAAAGATGGATGAGACCGGTGCGGCGGGAAATCTGTACAACATCAGAATGCACACAGGCGCACCGATGTCATATATTACAGACGGACAGAACGTTCCGGATGATATTGCAGTTTTTGATGCACAGCGCATTGTAAAAGGACTTTTAGGCGGAAAAAAGTAATCTGGCCGGGTTCCCGGTCATACTTTGAGGACATGGTGCTATATGGATCAGGCAGAACAGCTTAGAAATATTATCAAAAAAGAAAATACACCACAGCGGCCGAAGGCGAGAATCATTACAATCACCAGCGGCAAGGGCGGAGTCGGCAAATCAAATGTTGCCATTAATCTGGCGATACAGTTTCGCAAGATGGGTCAGAAAGTCATTATTCTTGATGCCGATTTCGGACTGGCCAATATCGAGATCATGTTTGGAACCGTGCCGAAGCATAATCTGTGCGACCTGATTTATCAGGGAAAAAACATCAAGGAAATCATTACCTGGGGACCGATGGGAGTGGGGTTTATTTCAGGAGGTTCAGGAATTTCCGGTATGTATAATCTCAGCAGAGATTATCTGGTTTATATTATTGTCAATCTTGCAGAACTTGACGCAATTGCCGATACAATTATTGTAGATACCGGTGCCGGAATTTCCAATGCAGTAATGGAGTTTCTGGTGGCCAGCGGCGAAGTGATACTGGTTACGACGCCGGAACCGACTTCCATTACGGATTCCTATTCTCTGCTGAAGGCGCTGAATCAGTATCCCAGATTCTCCAGAGAGAATACTGCAATCAGGGTTGTTTCCAACAGAGTATCTTCTGCAGAAGAGGGAGAGCAGCTGTTTCATAAGCTCAATGCCGTAGTGGCAAGATATTTAAAACTTCCGCTGACTTATCTGGGAGCAATACCGCAGGATGCACTGCTGGCGAAAAGTGTAATGCAGCAGTCGCCGGTTTCGCTTCAGTATCCGGCAGCAAGATCTGTACGTGCATTTGAGACAATTGCCCAGGAACTGACAGGAAAAGAAGGTGCGCCTGCTGTACCGCCGAGAGGGATGGCAGCATTCTTCTCGCATATCATTGCAGGAAGAAAACTTGAAAAATCACCACAGACGTGAGGAAAAAGATGTTGACAGATTACATTATACCGGGGAACCGAATTGAACTGAAATCGAATGCAGATACCTGGCTTCAGCGGAATGAAGAAAACAGATCCTATGTCAGTGAGGTCTATGACATTGTATCTGAAGACCGCATTGATGTAATGATGCCCATGGAGCAGGGAAAGCTGATTCTGCTGCCTGTAAACGGAGAATATAATGTCGCCTTTTATTCGCAGAAAGGGCTTTATCAGTGCAATGCGCGTGTTGCGGACAGGTATCGTACGAATAACATGTATATTCTGTCCATGGATCTGACCAGCAGCCTTCAGAAGCTGCAGCGCAGAGAATATTACAGACTCAGCTGTGCAGTTGAAATGAAATCAAGACTCCTTTCGGAGTATGAAAATATGGCATTGAAAAGTAATCCTGCATTTGTACCGAATCCGGCAGAAGAGATGCGCAAGGCTATCATTGTGAATATCAGCGGAGGAGGGGTCAGGTTTGTATCTACAGATCATTATGAAGCAGAGGACAGAATCTATATTTCATTTCCGCTTACACTTGCCGGAGGAGATCATGAATTCAGAGTGACCGGCAAGGTGCTGAAGGTTGAACCGCTGGAGAACCGGGATGGACTGTTTGAACACCGGGTTCAGTTTTTGAAGATCAGCGACAGTGAAAGAGAGGATATTATTCACTATATTTTCGAGGAAGAACGTAAGATCAGAAAAAAACAGGATTAAAAATCGAATAGAGAAATGACGCATAAACGTCAGAAAGCTGGGTAGAATATGAAAAAAATTTTGCTGGTTGATGACTCTGCACTCATGAGAAGTGTACTCAGTGATATCATTAATGCAGATTCAAGATTTCATGTGGAAGACAGGGCAGCAGACGGAGTCGAAGCACTGGACATTCTGAAGCGAAAGACATATGACGCAGTAGTTCTTGACGTTAACATGCCGCGGATGGATGGAATACAGCTTCTGCGGGAACTGCAGAAGAACAGAATCGCAGTGAAGGTCATGATGGCCAGCACGGATACCACGGAAGGTGCCAAGGTAACACTGGACGCACTGGAACTGGGTGCCATTGATTTCGTTCATAAGCCTGACAGAGCAAGCGCCTGCAGAAGTGAGGATTTTACCAGAGAGTTTATTGATACACTTGCTGCAGTGTGTGCAGGACAGCTTCCGACCGTGACAAAGGCTTTTTCCATTACGGAGATTCAGTCATCGAGAAAGATGATAAAGCTCGTGGAGAAACATTCGTCACAGGTAACCGGTAATAAGGTTGTGGCGATTGCCAGTTCTACCGGAGGACCGAGAGCACTGCAGGCAGTTATTCCCAGACTTCCTCAGAATCTGAAAGCACCCGTTGTACTGGTTCAGCATATGCCGGTCGGCTTTACCGCATCTCTTGCAGAGCGCCTGGATTCATTAAGCGAGATTCATGTCAAGGAGGCGGCGGAAGGAGATGTCCTGGAAGCCGGAACCGTCTATATCGCAAGAGGCGGCATACATATGCACATCAGATATTCCGGCGGCAGACATACGATTCATTTTGAAGACGGACCGAACAGGGAGGGTGTAAAGCCCTGTGCGAACTTTATGTATGAATCACTTGCCTCAAGCGGATATGATGAAGTGGTATGTGTGGTACTGACCGGAATGGGCGCGGACGGAACCGAAGGAATCAAGAATCTGAAGAAACAGAAAAAAGTGCATGTCATTTCACAGGATGCACCATCCTGTACAGTTTACGGAATGCCCCGTGCGGTTGCACAGGCCGGACTGTCGGATCAGGTTGTAAAACTGGATGACGTGGCACAGGAGATCATCATGAATGTTGGCGTCAGGTGATGACGCAGCAAATAGTGGAGGTATAAGAGTATGGATGTTTCTCAGTATCTTGGTGTCTTTCTGGATGAAGCAAAAGAGCACATTCAGAGTCTGAATGACAATATCATGACGCTTGAACAGGATCCCACAAATGAAGACTGTATCAATGAAATCTTCAGGGCAGCACATTCCATGAAGGGAATGGCCGGTACCATGGGATATAAGCGTATGCAGCAGCTGACGCATGATATGGAAGATGTTTTTTCAGATGTCCGTGCAGGATCTCTGAAGGTTGACAGCAATATGACAGATACACTGTTTCAGTGTCTGGATGCAGTACAGGCTTATGTAGACAAGATTACTGAAACGCAGGATGAAGGTACTGAGGACAATGCCAATCTGATCAAGGCACTGGCAGATATCAGAGCAGGCAAGAGCGGCGGAGCTGCGCCTGAAAAGGCTGCAGAAGCACCAAAAGCAGAGGAAGCTGCAAAAACAGAAAATGCATCTGAAGCAGGAACTTCATGGAAGAACATCCGCCTGGAGCCTTCTGTCCGTTCCACACTGGAGACAGCAGCTGAGGAAGGCAAGAAACTCTACGGAATGACAGTGCACATTCAGGAAAGCTGTATTCTGAAAGCCGCACGTGCATTTCTGGTGTTCAAGGGAATCGAAGAGGTTGGAGAAATTGCCGTTTCCGAACCTTCCACACAGGATATTGAAGATGAAAAATTCGATTTTACTTTCAGCCTCGTGGTGATTACCGATGAGGATATGGATAAGGTTTCCGGCATTGCACAGAATGTATCGGAAATTGAATCTGTTGAAATCGGAGAATTTGATGTAAAGAACGCAAAGAGTACGGAAGATAAAGATGAAGCAGCACCTGCGGCAAAGGAAGAGACAAAGGCAGCACCTGCAGCAGCTCCTTCTCCTGCAGCAGCCAAACCTGCGGCAGCACCTGCGGCAGCCGGCGGTAAAAAGCCTGTCGGTAAACCTGTGGTGAACAGAACCGTCCGTGTTGATATTGAAAAACTCGATGTGCTGATGAACCTTGTGAGTGAGCTGATCATTGCCAAGAACTCGCTGATCTCTGCAACCACTTCCTCAGGGGCAACCAACACTGCAGTTGATGAACAGATTGAATACCTTGAAAGTGTAACCACAAATCTTCATGAATCTGTGATGAAGGTTCGAATGGTTCCAATTGAAAGCGTATTGCAGAAGTTCCCGAGAATGATCCGTGATCTGAATAAGAGCCTTGGCAAGAAGATGGAACTGACCATGACCGGTGAAGATACAGAAATGGATCGTACGGTTGTGGATGAAATCGGTGATCCGCTGATGCATCTGTTAAGAAACAGTGCAGATCATGGAATTGAGTCTGCAGAGGTACGTGCAGAGCGTGGAAAGCCGGAAGTCGGACAGATCTTCCTGCATGCATATCAGGATGGCAACAGTGTTGTCATTGAAGTCGGTGATGATGGTAATGGTATCGATGCAGAAGTGGTAAAGCAGAAGGCCATTGAAAAGGGTGTTGTTACCGCGGAACAGGCAGAAACCATGACAGAGAAGCAGTGCGTGGAACTGCTGTTCCATCCCGGATTCTCAACAGCAAAGCAGGTTTCGGAAATATCAGGACGTGGCGTAGGACTTGATGTTGTCAAATCCAAAGTAGAGTCTCTGAGCGGCGAAGTGGATGTCAAGACAAAGCTGGGTGTGGGTTCGACATGGACAATCCGTCTGCCTCTGACATTGGCAATCATTCAGGCTCTTATGGTGGTTATCGGCGGAGAAAAGTATGCAATTCCGCTGGATTCCATTCAGAGCATTGAGAACATTCCGCCGACAGACATCAAACTGGTATCCAATCGTGAAGTAATCAATCTTCGTGGCAATGTAACAAGACTTGTACGGATGAACGAAGCTCTTGATATTGAAAGCAAAAAAACGGCAGACGAAGATCTGGTTGTTGTTATCGTTAAAAAAGGTGAGCAACTGGTAGGCCTTGTCATTGATGAGCTCATGGGACAGCAGGAAATTGTAATCAAGCCTCTTGGAAAGTATATCAATAAGTGCAAGTTCATCAGCGGCGCAACAATACTTGGAGATGGTGAAATCGCACTGATCCTTGATACAAATGCACTGGTCTGATGGGAGCTGTTAACCTGATACAGTATGATTACTTTAAAAGAAAGGTGAACGGATATGGATGAGCTTAGAAATACGCAGGACGCCGGGGAACTGGTTCAGTATATTGTGATTAAACTCGGAGACGAACAGTACGGCATAGATATCAAATACATTGATAATATCGTCAGAATGCAGCAGATTACCAGAGTACCGAAAGTGGAACATTTCCTTAAGGGAGTAATCAATATCCGTGGTGAAATTGTTCCGGTTATGAGTCTGCGTCTGAAGATGGGAATCAAGGAAGACGAGATTACTTCCAAGAGCCGGATCATTATCTTAAGACTTGAAAGCGGCGATCTTATCGGTATTATCGTGGATCAGGTCAATCAGGTACTGACGCTGAGTACATCAGATGTTGAAAAGGTACGTTACGATGACAAGAATCAGAAGGCCGGGAACAGTTTTATC
>CAYMBY010000162.1:0-5408 GCA_964388815.1 uncultured Butyrivibrio sp.
TTGTCGACAACGAGGGGACAAATCAGATGCAGCAAGCTGGGCTGCCGGATTCATCAACGTTTCCTTAAAGGGCCAAATATTTTTTTAGCAGGTTGGTTCCGCGGAATGTTGGATGCCCTCTGGCTCGGCGGCGTCAACCTCATCGAAAAACAAACTCCCCGATAAACTGTAATTGTTATGGCTCATCGTTGCGAAATCCTGAATCATTGCGTTATAATTAAAGGAGAAAGCAGGTGATCAGATGAAGGCAAAAAGGAATTACCGGGATTCACTGTTTCGCAGCATTTTCAATAACAAAAAGAATTTGCTCTCGCTTTACAATGCACTGGAAGGAACAGATTATACGGATGCGAAGGAAATCAGGATTACTACTTTGCGGGGAACGTTTTTCAATGACTTGAAGAATGATATCTCCTTTCAGATTCGGGATCAGTACATCGTGCTGCTGGAACATCAGAGTACGGTCAATGAGAACATGCCGCTGCGGTGCTTATTCTACATTGGGAAGCTTTATCAGAAGCTTGTGGATGAGCGGCTGGCGTATCGGGAGCGTGTCGTGAAGATTCCGGCACCGAAATTCTATGTATTCTACAACGGAAGCAAAGACGAGCCGGAGGAAAGCGAACTGCATTTGTCGGATGCGTTTGCAGCAGAGAGCAGTGCGTTGGAACTTTGCGTGAAGGTCTACAACATCAACTATGAGGAAAATAAACGTTTGCTGCGTCAATGCCGTGTGCTGCGGGACTACAGCATCTTCGTGAGCCGTGTGAGAGAAAATCTGCAGCAGAAGCAGAGTCTGGCACAGGCAATCCAGGAAGCAATCGATTACTGCAGGACACATGATATCATGAAAGATTTCTTGTCGGATAAAGTAAAGGAGGTCTATGACATGGTGAATATAGAATGGAATATGGATACGGCCAAGGAAGTCTGGCTGGAAGAAGGCATGGAAAAAGGTATAGAAAAAGGTATAGAAAAAGGAGTACAGGCACTGGTTGAAACCTGCAGAGATCTTCATGTATCAAGAGCAGATACACTGGAAAAAGTGAAATCAAAGTTTGAAATGGATGAGAATGTTGCAGAAACATATATGAAGAGATTCTGGTGATTGAACCGTTTATCAATATACAGACAATGTAGAAAGCAGGAATACCCCAAAAGGTATTTCTGCTTTCTTTGACTCAATTGTAATCCGAAATTCCATACCACCGTGTTCGGATTAAGATGATAAGTAATTGAAAATCAAATAGAAAGAAGGTATGGATTTTTGTTATACTGAATGACTCTGACGGCGTGAAAGAAACGGGGCTGATTACAGAATAAAACTATGAGAATACTTGTGTTGCTGAAACCGACAAATAAATACGGCACATAAGGCGTTATACGTTATACTGCGCTAAGAAAATTCTGTGCGTAACGGCCATCATCAGGGAGCAGAGAAGCATCTGCGACGACTCGCTGACGATAATCCGGGATCAGGACAGATAAGAGTGTTGAAGCTCACAGAGAAGCAGTATTTCGATATCCGGATGCTGACAGGCGAAGAAGGTTATCAGGGGAAGATGATAGGCTGGATTTTCAGCAAAATACGTACTGAAGTGGAGAAATTGAGGCCATCCGTCCGTAAATTTCGGAAATACGAGCGGAAGGACTGTCAGATTTCCATTGAAATACGTACTGAAATGGGAAAATTGAGGCCATCCGTCCGTAAATTCCGGAAATATGAGCGGAAGGACTGTCAGATTTTCGGCAAAATACGTACTGAAGTGGAGAAGTTACGACCATCCGTCCGTATCAGCCGAGAACGGTTTTGAAATTTTTTTGCATCCCGAGAGCCAGACATAACTCAATACTCAACAGCTTAACGAAATGGTTTAGCTTTCTTTGGCTTGCAGGTAACAGGCAATGTATGGAGTAAAACAATCAAATCATACTCAATATGAGTATAAAATAACATTGATTTATACTTAAAATGAGTATAATATTTATATATGGGCAGAATACTGATTCATCTGGCCTTTATGGAGGAACAGCGAATGGGCAAAAGAATGTTTGCAATTGCAGAACAGATATCGGGCACACAGATCAGAACACTCAGAAAAAAGCTGGGCCTTTCACAGGCAGAATTCGGCAGACTGGTCAGCATTTCTGCAAAGACAGTTGCGCGCTGGGAAACTGCACAGGATATGATATCCGGGCCGATTGTAACGATTGCAAAGCTGCTGGAAGAAAATCCGCAGATTGTAATGCAGCTGGAGGTTCCGGTTTTGAAACTTCCGCTTCGACTCTGGTATATGAAGGAAAACAGCGTATGTACAATGATTGATGTGGATGAGCGCAGAAGGCTTGTGGAAATCCATAATTATACAAATGACAGAATGAACCGTGCATTTGGCGCAGATGAGAATCCGACGTTTGAAGCATATGAGAGCTTTCTGGAGTCGAGATGTTTCCCCAGAACAAGAGATAAAATCAAACTGGAACTGAAACGTCTGAACCTGCCTTTTTATGACCCGCTTATGATTATTGAGAAGACAGGAGGCAGAATGGCGGAAGATCAGTTCTGGATCAGAATGGAGAGAAAGCAGTCTGGGCACTGAAAGGAGGAATAGGAGATGGTCAGATTATTTCAGGAGAATCAGATGGAAGATGGCCGGCATTCCTCTAAAGGAAATCAGCTCAAATGGAGAAACGGAGAATTCTGGTATAAAGCGGATTATACCGGTTATGAAGGACTGACGGAATATGTGGTGTCGCATCTTTTGCAGTATACGAATCTGCATCCGGATGAGTATGTGATATACGATACCGAGCAGATACAGTATGGTGAGCAGAAATACAGAGGCTGTGTGAGCCGGAATTTCCTGCCGGACGGATGGCAGCTGATCACATTGGAGAGACTGTTTCAGCTGAGTTATGGTGAAAGTCTGAACAGAAGTATTTATCATATTACAGGAACCGAAGAACGGATCAGGTTTCTGACTGAACAGACGGAACGGCTTACCGGATTATCCGGGTTCGGCATATACATCAGTAAAATGCTGGCAATTGATGCATTTTTTCTGAATGAAGACAGACACACGCACAATATGGCAGTACTGATGGATGAAAAAAACGGATATCATCTATGCCCTTTTTTTGACCATGGTGCAGCGCTTCTGTCAGATACGACAATGGATTATCCGCTTGAGAGTGAGTTGTATGGATTAATTGATAAAGTTCAGAGCAAGACATTCTGTCCTGATTTTGTTTCGCAGACAGATCAGGCGGATCAGATGTATGGGATGCAGATCAGATTTCACTTTGGAGAAGAACAGGTGAGAGAAATCATGGCAGAGGAGAAATATTATCCGGAAGAAATAAAAGAACGGGTGATCAATGTCCTGCTCGAACAGAAGAGAAAGTACAGATATCTTTTCTGCGAGTGAGAAAAAATGAACCAAAAACTGTTTTAACTGCTCTTATAAACAGATGCATCTGAAAAAAGAAAGGAGCAGCATGGGGTGAAAAATGAAAATACTGAGGATACAGAACTTGCGGCAAAGATGAAACTGGGAGACAGATCAGCATTCAATGTGCTTTATGAAAAGTACAGCACAAGAATAATCCGTTCTGCATATCTGCTGACAGGAGACTATCAGTTGAGCGAGGACATCATGCAGGAAACTTTTGTGAAATGTTTTTTGCATTGCAGGGAACTTAAGGATAATTCCAGATTTGAAGTCTGGCTCATGCAGATTATGCACAGGACGGCATGGAAACTGATCAGTAGAAGAAAAGCAGAGGTGCCGGAAGAAGAAATTGAGAACCAGACGGAGAAAAGTGAAGAAAATGACTGCTTTTCATCTGCGTTGAGAGACGAGCAGAGCACCAGAATCAATGCGGCAATGGCAAAAATGTGTGGAAAGTACCGGGAGGTACTGATCCTCTATTATTATGATGAACTGTCAGTCAGAGAAATTGCGCGCGCTACGGGATGCTTTGAAGGTACAGTCAAATCAAGACTGTACAAGGCAAGAACGCTGATCAGAAGCCAGCTGCAGAGTCATGAAGAAAAGGAGGTGATGTTTCATGCGGGAAGCGAGAATATCGGATGATCTGCTGAAGCAGGTCATGTGCGAAAAAGCAGGAACCATAGAGGCGGCGCCGGAGGATAAGTGCAGAATCAATCGAAGGATTGATATGATATTGCAGAGGAAAACGGGAGAAAAGAAACTGAAACAGGGCAAGGTGATAAAATATGCGGCAGCAATTGCTGCGGTGTGCATCATCGTACCGGGTACCGTATTTGCTGCGGGAAAAGTCGTATCCTATAACAGCTCGGAGAGCAGAACAGGAGAAGATACATCCTTTGAAGACATGAGCAGCCTTCAGAAGAAACTTGGGTATGAGTTTAAATGTGTTGAAAACTTTTCCAATGGATATTTTTTTAAAAGCATGAATACCGCGAAAGTGGAAAAGAAAGATGCTGATGCAGACCGTGTAGGAACATATATGGAATGGGACGGAACCTATGTAAGAGAAAATGCGCCGGATGTTAATATTTATATCAGCAAAGTGCAGGCGGAGGAGGATGAAAATACGCAGGCACCGCAGGAGACGAGACAGCTGGATGGCATATGCATCTCATATGCAAAGGATCATTACAAATTTGTTCCGGAAAATTATAAGCTGACGCAGGAAGACCTGGCAAATGAAAAGAAAGCACATTATTTCATATCTGAGGGAACAGATTCAGTAGAAGAAAATGAGGTGAGCAGTGTGAGCTGGCAGGAAGAAGGCATCACCTATCTGATCTCCGTATATGATACAGAAATGTCACCGGACGATATGATTTCCATGGCAAAAGAGATCATTGAAAGCCGGTGAGCAGGATATCGTTTTAAGACAGAAG
The DNA here is from genome assembly GCA_964388815.1 of uncultured Butyrivibrio sp. GTDB lineage: Bacteria > Bacillota > Clostridia > Lachnospirales > Lachnospiraceae > Butyrivibrio. The sequence continues at coordinate 4,895 of CAYMBY010000162.1, forward strand.
GGGTACCTCAAAGAGAGGTGTCCCTTTTTTGTAAAATAGAATGCAATATATAGTTGACATTTTGCAATATAAGAGATAACATGAATATATGCAATATATAAGTTGCAATTTGCAATGTCAGATAAGAGTGCAGACAGAGGGCACAGAGAGGAGAAGGCAATGCCTGACAAAAATCTTCGAATCAAATCAGCGCGTGTGGCAAAAGACATGTCTCAGGCAGACCTTGCTGAAAAAACCGGTGTAACAAGGCAGACGATAGGACTTATCGAGACCGGGAAATTTAATCCGTCCATACAGCTGTGCATCAGCATCTGTAAGGCACTGGACAAAACACTGGATGAACTGTTCTGGGAAGAATAAACAGAATATAATGAAGCATTCTGGTGATATGTCAAGATAAATTTTGTAGAGATTTTGATCAGATTACCTAAAAAAGGGCATAATTCACCCACACCCGTAATGAAGAATTTCAAAAACGGATGCTGCTATATTTCGCTATTCGGTTCGGTGTCCA
>CAYMBY010000163.1:0-5021 GCA_964388815.1 uncultured Butyrivibrio sp.
ACGGTGCCAACTGGCTGACGGTAAATACGGCAGCAGGAAAGACGCTGACCATTAACATCGGCGCTGCGGACAAGGCAGCCATGACAGCCAGAGGAATCGGCGGTCTGTGCCTGAACGGCAGCTTCGTGGCATGGCCGTAAAGAACAGAGCAGTATAAAAACAGATGAACAGGAAATGATACAGCGTGCCGGTCAGGTGCCATAGCAGTGATATGCTGCCAGCAGAAGACCGGCACGCTTCTTTTCTTGCTTGAAACATTTGCGGCACATGAGTATAGTAGTATTGTTAAAAATAAAACATAGACAGATATGAGGTCCGGTGATGCAGGTTATTTCTTTCAGTTTTCTGATTTTCCTTCCCGTGGTGGTACTGGTGTATGCCGTGCTGCCGCAGAAAATGCGTGGTATATGGCTGCTGGCAGCCAGCTGGTTCTTTTATTTAAGTGCCGGTGCCATATACGGAATTTTTCTGGCAGTTTCCATTGTGACAACTTATGTGGCAGCCCTTCTGATGGAAAAGCCTGTGCAGCAGACAGGCACAGGTCGCAGAAAGCTGATTCTGGTGAGCTGCCTTGTGCTGAATCTGGGCGTCCTTGGCGTGTTCAAATACGCGGGCTTTGCCTGCCATACCGTGACGGGACTGCTTACAGTATTGCGGATCGGCAGCTTTGCCACGCAGCCGGCGCTTCATCTGATTCTGCCGGTCGGCATTTCCTTTTACCTGTTTCAGGCACTGGGCTATCTGATTGATGTATATCGCGGAGAGATCAGGGCGCAGCACAGCTTCCTGCGTTATGCGCTGTTCGTCTCCTTTTTCCCGACCGTACTGTCAGGACCGATTGAACGGGCCGGACATATGCTGCCGCAGCTGGCAGCTCCGCAGGGCTTTCATTATGAGAATATGCGGAAGGGACTTCTTCGCATGCTGTGGGGATATTTCCTCAAAATGGTGCTTGCAGACCGGATCGCCATTCTTGTCGATACCGTCTATGCATCGCCGGACGGATATCCGGGAACCGTACTGTTTATTGCAGCGGTGCTCTATACCTTCCAGATCTACTGCGATTTCGGCGGTTATACGAACATTGCCATCGGCGCCGCGCAGATCTGCGGCTTTGAACTGATGGAGAACTTTGATACCCCGTATCTCTCGGGCAGCATTGCGGAGTTCTGGCGCAGATGGCACAGATCCCTGTCCTTCTGGTTCCGGGATTATCTGTATTTCCCGCTGGGCGGTAACCGTAAAGGCACCGTGCGGAAGTATATCAACATCATGATCGTATTCATGGTAAGCGGCCTCTGGCACGGCGCAGCCTGGACCTTCGTCATCTGGGGCGGTCTGCACGGCCTGTATCAGGTCATCGGACATCTGCTGATGCCGCTTCGAAACGCGGTGGTGAAGAGATTCAGAATTGACCGGGAATCGTTTTCACACCGCCTGTTCAAGGTACTCTTTACCTTCCTGCTGGTGACGCTTGCCTGGGTGTTCTTCCGTGCGGAGCGGATGACGCAGGCACTTACCATCCTCGCCGGAATGCGTCATATCACGCCTTCCGTACTGACAGACGGCACGCTGTATCAGCTGGGCCTGGACCGCCCGAACTTCCTGCTGATGATCTTCGGACTCCTCATCCTGATCGGAACCGATCTCTGCAATCACCGGGGAATTAAGGTTTCGGAGAAAATTCTGTCACAGGGACTGTGGCTGCGCTGGTGCATCTATATCGCCGCAGTGGTCATCATCGCAGTGTGCGGAATCTGGGGACCGGGATACGATGCGACGAGCTTTATCTACTACAAATTCTGACGGAGATCTGAAATGAGAAAAAAATGCATTCTTTTCATCAAAACAGTGATATTCCTGGTGCTGCTGGCTGCAGTACTGCTGTGCGCCGTGCTGCTCACGGAGCGCAAGGAAAGCCATAAGAAATATTCAGATTTCTTCAAGGTGGCGGATCAGCTCGATGTCCTGTTCCTGGGATCTTCCCATGTGATCAACGGCATTAACCCGATGCAGCTCTATGAGGATTACGGCATGACGTCCTATAACATGGGCGGACACGGCAGCGTACTGCCGTCAACGTACTGGGAGATGGAGAATGCGCTGAACTACTGCAGCCCGAAGGTCGTGGTGGTGGATACCTACATGCTGGAAAAAGACTATCATTATCTGGATGAAATGTATGACGGTGCAAGTGAGAGTGATATTAAATCGTCCGTGGAGCAGCTCCATCTGAACATGGACTGCTGGCCGCTGTCGAAGACCAAAATTGCAGCCGTGAAGGACCTGATTCATGATAAGGATACACAGAAGGAATTCCTGTTTGACTTCGAACTGTATCACGGACGCTGGGAGGAACTTGGCAGCGATGATTTCGGATACATCACCGGAACGGATGATGTCAATGTCCTGATGGGCGCGGAGCAGCGTTATGAAGTGGACAGTGTACCGACGGTCGTCTGGCCGGATCTGACGCAGGCAGGTGCGCTCCCCCGGGAGACGGAGGGTGCTAAATATCTGCGCAGGATCATTGAGGACTGTCAGAACCGCGGCATTCAGGTCGTGCTGACCTATCTGCCGATGACGGAGATTACCAGCGGGGATATTACACAGAAAGGTACGGTTTCTGCAGATGCACAGGCTGCAAATACGGCAGCACAGATCGCACAGGAATATAATGTTCCGTTTCTGAATATGCTGGAGAATAAGGATCTGGTGGACAATTATCTGGACTTTAATGACAGCGGACATCTTAATGCAGAAGGAATGCAGCGTGTGACGCAGTATGTCGGAGATTATCTGCATCAGAACATGGATCTTGCCGACCACCGCGGAGAAGACGGCTATGCATACTGGGAGAGCAGGAAGAGCGATTTCCAGAAAGCCGAGACAGATGCGGCACTGTCACAGGATGATCTGTATGAACAGCTGATGGCGGCAGGTGCCGGCAGATCCAGTTACGCCGTTTACATCCGGACCGGCAGCGTTGCCATGCAGGATCCGGAGCTGATCCGTCTGATTGAACGTCTCTCCGGCAGTGAGCAGATCAGGACGGCATATGAGAGCGGAGGCCCGTATCTGCTGGGGCAGGATCTGGATGGAAATTTCCAGAAGGAATTCGTCGGGCAGGCGGAACCGGATCCCTTTGATGTAACGGGCGGCACCATGGAATATGTGGGTCTGAGCAATTTTGCAGCCCTGTACCGTAACGGTGATGAAGACAATAACCTGCTGGATATGGACGCAGGCTATAACAGTGATGTGCAGGTCGTGATCTTTGACCGTGATACCGGAGACATGCTGCAGAGATTCTGCTGGAAATGCACCGGCAATGCATATGAGAAGGAGTAAGGCGATTTGAAACAGAGATGGGAGAAAGCGTGCGGATGCGGCAGTACAGTGCAGCTTTTGCTGCAGGCGTTTATGGCAGCCTGGGCAGTCATGATTGCAACCGGAATGACGGTCAGAAATGTGCTGACGGCGGTGATCTTTATGCTTCTGTCCGTTTTTTTCTGCGTGCAGGAGAGAACAGCATATGGAGAAAAAAAGATCCGTCGCAGCGAGAGACTCTGTGCCGCTTTGTTTGCACTGCTGACGGTTCTGGCGCAGCATAAAGTGTATGAGAAGCAGTTCTCCAGCGGGATGCTTCAGGTACTGACGCTGCTCATTGCGGCAGCAGGTCTGTATTTCCTGGCACTTCATGTGCTGCGCTTTCTGACAGGAACATACTTCCTTTCGAAGGTGGAGACATTCTGCTACCGGCAGGCGGAGGAAAAACATATTCTGCCGGAAGCAGCTGCGCGCATCACCGGCGTTATGGCGATCTGCCTTCTGTGCTGGCTTCCGTACTTTCTCTATGAGTATCCGGGAATCATGTCGCCGGACAGCATGAACCAGTTCGAACAGGTCGTGGGCATAGCCCCCTGGTCCAATCATCACCCGGTCGCACATACGCTCTGCATCAGCCTGTTTTATCATATCGGACGTCTGTTTACGGACAATGTGAATGCGGCACTGAGCGTCTATACCGTGGCCCAGATGGTCTTCATGGCCTTCTGCGCAGGAATGGTGGTGAGAACACTGGAAGAAACCGGCATCCGCAGGAGAATACGGTTTCTGATCGTGGCCTTCTACGCACTGGTTCCCTTCAATGCGGTGTTTGCCGTGACGATCTGGAAGGATGTCCCGTTTGCGGGAATTTTCATGCTCTTTGGCTGCGTCCTGCTGCGGCTGCTCCGGGATCAGAATGCGGGGCATATAAAATTATGGGCGGCGCTGTATTTCTCTGGCTGCGCCATGTGTCTGTTCCGCAGTAACGGCTGGTACTGCTTCCTGCTGCTGACGCCGTTTCTGCTGTACGCTTTTCGGAGGAACCTGCGCAGGGTGCTGACCGTATGCGGACTTGTCATTCTGACGGCCGGCATCATCAAAGGTCCCGTCATGACTGCGGCGGGGATCACGCAGCCTGACTTCATCGAATCCTGCAGTGTACCGCTGCAGCAGATTGCCAGAGTGGTTGTGGACAGCAAGCCGCTTACGGACGGGCAGGATACCCTGATTCATCAGGTCATTGATACGACCTACATCAAGCAGCTCTATGCGGCTGACTTTGCAGACAATATGAAAGAACTTGTCCGCGCCGGGCATGAGGACTACCTGACCGCACATAAGGCACAGTATTTCAGACTGTGGCTCGCGCTCGGCGTCCGCTATCCGGGCACCTATCTGGAAGCCTGGGCAGAACTGACAAAGGGCTTCTGGTTCCCGGACGTTTCATATGAAACCGGCAATATTGACGGCGTGATCACGAACAGCGCCGGTGTCACCGCCACGCCGCTGATCGCAGGACCGGTTGTCATAAAGGGAAAAGAAATCCTTCTCAAACTCGGTGATTTCATTCCGCTCTACGGACTTTTCTTTTCCATGGGTACCTACACGTGGCTGCTGCTCCTATCCGCACTGACCATCTGGAAGCGCAGGGCGTGCAGAAGACAGCTCCTGCAGCTGCTGCCTTCCCTGTG
>CAYMBY010000164.1:0-2240 GCA_964388815.1 uncultured Butyrivibrio sp.
CGAATGATGAAGTAGCAGACAAGATGCGCGGAAGCGGTGATCAGCCAGCTGACCGGGTAGCTTAAGTAGAGCGTGTAAAGCGTATGATTGTGGGCGAATACGGTATAGATCCACAGAATCCGGAAGCCGCAGGCGCCAAGAAGCGATACCACCATGGGCACAACGGAATAGCCAAGGCCGCGGAGACTTCCGCACAGCGTATCCATGATGCCGCAGAGCAGGTAGGTCGTGCAGATGACACTCATACGCTGCAGACCGAACTGAATGGCCTGCGGATCAGAAGTATAGATGTGCAGGAGCTGCGACCCGAAGAGATAGAACAGATTCCCCATGGTGAGGCCGATGATGGATACCGTGATCAGACAGGTACGAAGTACTTTGCTGATCCGTTTATACTGTCCGGCACCGAAGTTCTGGCTTGTGAAGGATACGCAGGCCTGATAGATGGAGTTCATGGATACATAGACAAAGCCCTCCAGATTGGCGGCAGCGGCATTTCCTGCCATGGCAATGGAACCGAAGGCATTGATGGAAGACTGGATCAGTACATTGGATAAAGAAAAGATCATTCCCTGTAGTCCTGCAGGAATACCGAGTTTTAAAATCCAGACGAGTTTATCCGGCGTGATCTTCATTTCGGAAAGGATGAAACGGTAGCTTTCCGTACTCTTCATCAGACATCTGGTGATCAGAACGGCAGAAACGGTTTCGGAGATAATGGTCGCAATGGCAACGCCGGCCACATCCATATGGAAAATGATGACGAATACCAGATTCAGAATGACATTGATGATACCGCTGATGACCAGATAGTATAACGGACGTCTGGTATCGCCGATGGCACGCAGAATGGCACTTCCCATATTGTAGATGAGCAGGGAAGGCGCACCCAGAAAGTAAATCCGCATATAAAGTGTGGACAGACCGATGACTTCGGCAGGAGATCCCATGGCGAGCAGAATCGGCCGGGAGACGGCAATACCGATGATGGCAATGAGAATGCCGCCGATGATACTGACCATGGCAGAAGTATGAACGGTTTCCCGCATATCCTTATTCTGTCCGGCAGCATAATATCTTGCAGCCAGAACATTTACGCCGACGGCAAGTCCCATGAACAGACTGACGATCAGATTGATGACGGAACCGGTCGAGCCGACAGCAGCAATGGAATTGGGGCCGGAGAACTGTCCGACAACGACAACATCAGCAGCATTGAACAGAAGCTGCAGGATGCTGGAGCAGATGAGCGGCACGGAAAACAGCAGTATTTTCCCTGCCAGCGGTCCGTGTATCATGTCTATTTCATATTTTTTTTCCTGTCTGTTTCCTGAATTCATTTAATCTTCCGTTCCGGGAAGGGTCACTTCACCACTTAAATCCACTGAAAAATAATCACGTACTTCGCTTAGCTTCTGTGTCTGTCCGAGCACCCACATGAGTTTGGTCATGGCAGCCTCCGACGTCATGTCATAGGCCTGGAGAACACCGCCCTCAAGGCTGCGCAGTCCTGTTTCATAGATGGAGAGATTACTGCCTTCGTAGCGGCACTGTGTACCGACAACGACCGTAATACCCTGGTCGATCAGTCCGGTAACGGCCGTAATGAAGTCATGCTTTACAAACGGCATGCCACCGAGACCGTAGGCTTCAATGTAAATGCCGCGGTAACCCTGCTCGGCGATACTCCGCAGCATGCTGCGATGAATGCCGGGATAGAGCTTTAACAGAAAGACCTGATCCGAGTACTTCGTGCGCAGCTTGAACACGCCGGTTCTCTGCTGCAGTACATGCTTGTGAATGTGCATGCCCTGGGAGCTGATCTCCGCCACATAGGGGTGATTGACACTTTCAAAGGCGTCAAAGCTCTGTGTCCGGATCTTGGAGGCGCGGCAGCCCAGCATGACCTTACGGTTGAAGGCAACGAATACGCCGGGGCATCCGCTGGCCGCCATATAGATGGCACAGCGACAGTTCTCCATGGCATCCGCCACGGGATGTGTGATGGAAAGCTGGGAACCGGTGATGACAACCGGGATATTGATGTTATGCAGCATGAAGGACAGCATGGAGGAAGTATAGGCAAGGGTATCGGTACCGTGAATGACGACGATGCCGTCATAGGAAGAACGGACTTCCCCGATCTTTGTTGCGAGCGCAGCCCAGTCTTCGGGGAAAATATTGGCACTGTCAAGAGAACAGAAGTCCATCAGCGCAAGCTTTGTATCACCGGATACCAT
>CAYMBY010000165.1:0-14827 GCA_964388815.1 uncultured Butyrivibrio sp.
GGAGAGTACGAGGTTGATAGGCACAGTGTGTAAGTATCGTAAGGTACTCAGCTGATGTGTACTAATAGGTCGAGGGCTTGACCAAAAATGGATAGAGTGAAGATATAGAATCGTAAAAGTCAGTATTCGGTTTTGAAGGTACAAATAGATATGATGGCCCGGTGGCTCAGTTGGTTAGAGCGCCGCCCTGTCACGGCGGAGGTCAAGGGTTCGAACCCCTTTCGGGTCGTTCTGTAATGGCTTTCTGAAGAAGATTCTTTACATGTGATCATGTGAAGGATCTTTTTTTTATACTGTAAAATGTATTCTCATCAGTGTGATTCTGTGATATGTATATATGAGAACAGGTATGACAATATAAAAACAGGGAGTGAAATAAACATGATATTAACCATTGGAGCTTCTTCATACATGGTTTGAGGACGACGTATGAAGAAAATGGACAGATAAAGTCCTCAGACTTTGCACAATGAGAAACTGAGAAACGATGCATGGCGAAGGGAAAAGAACAACTTTACCATGACAGTAGATGAAAAACAGGGAGCAAAGTCAGAATGAAAAATTTAATATTGAAAGCTGTATCATGTGTCAAAAACTCTGATCTCAGAAATTTTACTCTTTTATGGAGTACACAGGCTCTGTCACAGCTTGGCAGTGCGATGACGAATTTTGCACTTATTATATGGTTGTATGAGAAGACCGGATCGGCTCTTCAGACAGCGATGCTTTCAATCTGTTCCTATGCACCATATGTGATGATGAGTATTTTCGCAGGCGCATTGTCGGACAGATGGAATAAGAAAAGAGTAATGCTGTTATGTGATACCGCTTCAGCATGTTGTACACTTGTGGTCCTGGTGCTGTTAATGAAGGGAATGCTTGTGCCATGGCATATGTATCTGCTGAACGCAATGAACGGACTGATGAATACAGTGCAGCAGCCGGCAAGTGATGTGGCAATGACATTGATCACACCTGAGAAACATTATCAGAAGGCAAGTGGAATGAGGTCATTTTCAAATTCACTGGTTACTATTATGACACCGGTTCTGGCAACATCGGTAAAGGCATTCTGGGGAATCAATGCAGTCATATACATTGATTTTGCAACATTTCTGGTTGCGTTTATTGCATTGCTGAAGTTTATACACATTCCGGAAGAGGAGATAAATCCGCAGAAACAGGGAAAAAGTGAGGGTACGGAGACTTTACTGCAGTCTGTGATGAGCGGACTGAAATATCTGAATGAAAACAGACTGATTCTGAAGCTGATTCTTTTTCTTGCAGGGGTTAATCTTGTGGCTTCAGCTTTTGATGTGGTATTGCCGGCATTGATTCTGCCGCGCAGTAATGGCGGAGAAGTTGTACTGGGAATTGTAAATGCTTTTGCAGGAATTGCCACGATGATCGGAAGTATGATTGCAGCAGTTATGCCGGCCCCTGAAAATCGTGTCAGAATCATTTACCTTACGATGCTTATTTCACTTGGCACGGAAAATTTTATGATGGCATTTGGACATACGCCGGTATGGTGGTGTATCGGACAGATAATCGGTTGGATTCTGGTACCTGTTATGAGTGCTAATCTTGATGTCATTCTCAGAACGAGTGTACCGGTATTTATGCAGGGAAGGGTATATTCCTGCAGAAACACATTGCAGTTTTTTACGATTCCTCTCGGATTTTTTCTGGGCGGATTACTGGTGGATGACGTGTTTGAACCGTTGATGTCTGTTGCAGACAGGCGGGGAGCAGCAGTTTATCTTTTTGGCACAGGAAAGGGCGCTGGCGCGGCTTTCGTCATGTTCATTCTTGGCGTTGCAGGTGTGATGTTCTGCCTGCTTTTCGGGAAATTTGTGTTTAAGGACAGACGGAAAAAAATCCGCATGAAAAATGAATTTTCGTGGTCATGGTGTCTGGTCACTCTTTTGCGGAAGGGCGTCATATGAGAGCAGAAATAGTCGGGCAGTACATACAGCAGAATGATATGATTTCCTTACCGGAGCAAAAGGAGCAGATGACATGAACGGATGGAATGAAGGGATCACAGATGCGGTAAGCTACATGGAAGATCATCTGACGCAGGAACTTCAGATTGAGGAGATTGCTGCGAGAGCATGTGTTTCACCATTTTATTTTCAGAAGATTTTCACTGTACTGTGCGGATTTACGGTTTCTGAATACATCAGAAACCGCAGACTGACACTTGCAGGACAGGAGCTGGCGGCTTCTGATGTCAGGATAATTGACCTGGCACTGAAATACGGCTATGATTCACCGGACAGTTTTACACGTGCATTTGTCAGATTTCATGGAATTACTCCTTCTGCAGCCAGAACAGGCGGCGCACGGCTGAATTCGGTGGCACCGCTGAAAATCAGACTTACATTAGAAGGAGGTACCATGATGGAATACAGGATTGAGAACAAAGCACAGTTCACAGTAATGGGAAGGGTCAGGAGCTTCAATACAGACACATCCTATGAAGAAATTCCGAAGTTCTGGCAGGAGCATATGCAAAGCGGACAGAGTGAAATTGTCTGCGGAATGTATGGGATCTGTATGGACAGTGATGGGAAGAATTTTGATTATTTTATTGCAGATAATTATCTGCCGTGGAAAGAGGTTCCGGAGGGATATGTCACAAAGGTGATCCCGGAAGGAACCTGGGCAGTATTCCCCTGCAGAGGTTCACTTCCCAAGGCACTTCAGGATGTAAATACAAAGATCTGGAGTGAATGGCTTCCGTCTTGCAAGACTTATAAGCTGGCAGGAAACTATAATATTGAGATGTATGCTCCGCCGGCAGAACGGCCGGAAGATACATACAGTGAAATCTGGATCCCGATTGAGAAAGTATGAGCAGATCATTGCCGGTGTGCAGAAAGGTAAATGATTTGTGAGTTTTCGAAAATCTGCAGTTTACAGAAATTTCACATGACAAATCGTGAAGTGTGTGATATATAGTATATAGATAAATTATGTACAGTTAAATACGAGCAAAACCGGAGAAATCCGGCGACGCAAAGCTAAAGGGCCGGAAGTATTAGCGGGGCAGCCAGTTGCAGAGAATGTCAGATGCAGGTACAAAGGCACCTGCATATAGAAGCACCTGTGAAACCGCACCCCGTTTTCACAGGTGCTCTTATTTGCAAAGAGCAGAGCCATGTGGCAGGACCGGGAAAATGAAAGCTTTGCAGGAGGTGTCAGATGAAAGTAGGATCAGTTAATTCCTATCAGAATAATTATCAGGTCAGTCTGTCGAAGCAGAACGAAAAAGAAACAGCAAAGGCTGCGAAGGAAGTGGCTTCCGGAAAGAAAGTCAACAGTGCGGGAGATAATTCTGCGGCAATGGCTGTTTCGCAGGAAATGATGCGGCAGCTTAAGGCATTTCAGCAGGCGACGGATAACATTTCGTCAGGAACCAGTATGACGAACATTGCAGATGGCGCGATGAGTTCCATTGCGGAGAATCTGCAGGATATTGAAGGTAATTCAGTCCGCGCCATGAACGGTACGATGACACAGGAAGACAGAGATACGCTTCAGCAGAGCATTAACGGCTCGCTCGGGACGATTGATTCTGTTGCACAGAGCGCGCAGTATAACGGAAAGAGTCTTCTGAACGGTTCTACAGGCAGTGTCTCCATTGCGACCGGAAGCGGCAACGTTACGGTGTCCGGCAGCGATATGACTACGTCAGGACTTGGGCTTTCCGGCTATTCCGTAACTGATGGGACAGCAAATGAAAAGGCAATTTCAGATGCATATAACAAGCTGGGAACAGCCAGAAGTACAAACGGTGCCCAGAGTAATGTTCTGGCACAGGCTTATAACGGCACGCAGAATGCAATCCAGAATACGACGCAGTCCTACAGCCTTCAGATGGATGCAGATATGACGAAGGCGATCAGCAGATATAAGCAGTCACAGACCGTCACTTCCGTGCAGGAAGCGCTCCGGAAGAAAAAGATGGAGGAAGGTTCCTTTATTTCCATGATGGTTTAAGTTTTCCATATTATCTGATCATTTCAGAACCATCATGATTTTTCTGATGGTCGTGTATGACAGAAGAAACTTCTGCAGGACAGGTAAGCGGAAGGTCGCCTGCGATGGTACATTTCAGGGCACCGAGTGCGTTACCGTACTGCATGGCTTTTTCACAGCCGGGGAGGTCGTGTGTCAGGAGACCGTAAAGAGCTCCTGCTACATAGGCGTCCCCGCTTCCGATTCTGTCTGTAATTTCTATATTTTCATAATTCTTTTCCTGATAAAAAACATCAGCCCCTGCATCATAAACGAGGGAGCCAAAGCTGTGGCAGCGCGGGCTGTGTACAATGCGCTGCGTGGAGGCAATGACAGACATCGGATACTCTGCAGCAAAACTTTTCATGATATCCTGTGCGGTTCCGGTCTTACCAAAGGTCAGTCTGGCTGTATCCTCAGAGCAGAAAAAGATATCCACAAGCGGCAGAATCTGTTCAATATGTCTGCGCGCACTTTCACCATTCCATAGATTCCCTCGAAAATTCACATCAAATGAAATTTCAGCACCGTTCTTCTTGAAACGGCGGATCATTTCCACGGCAGTTTCAAAACAATGTTCATCCAGGCCAAGCGTAATTCCGGAGGTGTGGAAACATCTGGTATTATGATACATTTCGGGTGGAAAACTTTCGGGAGAAATGTCACGGATACTGGTATGAAGTCTGTCGTAGACAACGGCAGGTTTCCGGGGACCGGTGCCGGTTTCAAAATAATAAATTCCAAGACGTGCATCTTCAGAGAAATCAGAAAGAAGATAATCACAGCCGATTCCGGCAGCCTGAATCTGCCTTCTGACATATTGACCGATGCTGTGTGACGGTATACGCGAGATAATACCGGTTTTCAGGCCGAGAGCTGCACCGCCGCAGGCAACATTGAGTTCTGCACCTCCCGGATTTTTTTCAAAGTTCTGTCCGGATATAATGCGCTCAGAACCTGGAGGGGACAGACGCAGCAGTATTTCACCAAGGGTCAGAAGATCATATTCCGGGGTCATGAATTTCGGGCCTCCTTTACCAGAGCGGAAGCTTCGCGGCAGAGCTGTTCAATCTGACCGAAGGCACCCTGCAGAATCAGCTCCTGCGGCACCATCCAGCTGCCGCCGCATGCCAGAATGCGGTTATAGGCAAGATATTCTGTAACATTCTGCGGATTGATCCCGCCGGTTGGCATGAACCGGATCTGGTGATAGGGAGCGGCAACTGCTTTGATGTATTTCAGACCTCCGCTTGCCTCTGCAGGGAAGAATTTCACAATATCCAGTCCGAGTCCGATAGCCTGTTCTATTTCTGTCGGTGTGGCAACGCCCGGAATGACCGGAATATTTCTGGAGATGCAATGTGTTACCACTTCGGGATTGAGACCGGGGCTTACGATGAAAGCCGCACCGGCAGCGATGGCAAGGTCTGCCTGTTCTGTTGTCAGTACGGTTCCTGCTCCCGGCAGAATTTCAGGGCAGTTCTCATGCATGGCACAGATGGCGGAACCGGCCGCCTGTGTGCGGAATGTGATTTCTGCGCAGGGAAGACCTCCGCGGACAAGTGCTTTTGCAAGCGGTACGGCGTCCCGGGCACGGTCAATGACAACAACCGGGATGATGCCGGTGCGATGAAGCTGTTCAATTACTCTGTTCATATTTTTTTACCTCATTTTTTACAGATTCAGAAAAGTGTGAGCATTGCGGTAGCAGATGTCTTCGGTCATCTGTCCCAGGTAGGTGTCGCTTTTGGGATATTCTCCGCATTCGACGATGCTGCCGATCCGGTCACAGAGGATACGCCGGAAGTACTCATGCCTTGGATAGGAGAGAAAACTTCTGGAATCCGTCAGCATGCCGATAAAGGTGGAGAACATACCGGCATCGGATAAGGCATCCATCTGACGCATCATACCGTCTTTGTGGTCACAGAACCACCAGGCGGCACCGAGCTGTACTTTACCCCGGATGCCTTCGTCGTTGCTCTGAAAATTCCCGGCCATGGCAGCCAGCATATCTGCGTCTTTGGGATTCAGATAGTACAGGATGGTTCTGGGAAGTTCATCCGATGCATCCATGGAATCCAGGAGAGAAGACAGCTGAGGTGCATAATTGAAATCCTGTAAAGAATCAAAACCTGTATTGGCGCCGAGCATACGGAACATACGTGAAGCGTTATCACGGAGTGCACCGATGTGAAGCTGCATGACGAGATGACGCTTTGCATAGGCACGTCCCAGTGCCGTCAGCAGGAAACCACGGTACATGGCGCATTCTTCTTCAGAGAGCGTATGACCGGACAGTCTTTTCCGGTAAACAAGGTCTGCCTGTTCCTGTGTCGCAGGAACATAAAATGCACATTCCAGGCTGTGATCCGTAATACGGCAGCCGTTTTCCACGAAGTAGTCAAGGCGTGTATAAAGCGCCTGTAAAAGTGCGGTAATTCCGGTAAGCTCGTTTCCGACGACAGATTCCAGTAAACGGATATAGCAGGGGAAATCATTTTTTTCGATGCCGAGGGCGCGTTCAGGGCGGAAGGTGGGCAGTACCTGGATTTCGAAGCCGTCCTGCTTCAAAAGGCGGTGCCACTTCAGATCGTCGGCAGGATCATCAGTGGTGCAGAGTGTTTCCACATGCTGCATGCGCAGAAGATTCCGGACAGAATAGTCTTTGGTCTGCAGAAGACTGCTGCAGGTATCATAGATTTCATCTGCTGTTGCCGGGGAGAGCGTCTGTGTGACGCCGAAATATCTGGCAAGCTCCAGATGTGTCCAGTGATAAAGCGGGTTGCCGAACGCATGCTGTACAGTGGAAGCCCAGGCATGAAAGCGGTCACGCGGATCCGCATCGCCGGTGATCAGTCTTTCCGGGACACCGTCAGCGCGCATGGCACGCCATTTATAGTGATCTCCCAGAAGCCACACCTGCGTCAGGTTATCATAGCAGCGGTCTTCATAAATTTCCTGCGGATTCAGATGATTATGGAAATCTATGATGGGCATTTTTTCCGCATGTTCATGGAAAAGTGTTTTTGCAGTCTGCGTGTGCAGCAGAAAGTCGTCATGGATAAAAGTATTCATGAGCAGCGGACCTCCCCGAGAACTTTCTGCAGTGTTCTGCGTACAGAGCCAGGGCCATCCAGCATGCGGACAAAGTCATCACAGACGGTCATGGCCATTCCGGCATCGGTCAGGCTGACGCCAAAGATCCGGTCGTTTTCCAGAATTGGTTTAAGAAGTGCAAATGCTTCTTCCGGGGTAGCCGGATGAATACCGGTAATGACAGGGCAGAGTGATTCCAGCAGCGGGTCAGGGCTTAACGTAAAGGCTTTTCCTTCATCATCGGTGCCTGTCAGATAGCGGAGCCATGCGGCAAAAACCAGAGGAATCAGGTGAAGGTCAGACACATGCAGGGAATCAGAGCGCAGATATGCTTTGATTGTTTCCCCATAGCGGACAGAGAGCTTCTGTGAAGTGTCAGTTGCAATACGCTGGGGCGTATCCGGCATGAACGGATTGGGGATACGTACCTTCAGAACCGTGTTCAGAAACTGTTCCGGATCCAGAATCCCGGGATTGATGACAACAGGGAGCCCTTCAACGGAGCCGATACCGCAGGCCAGTTTTTGCAGGTCAGGATCTTTCATTTCACGGGAGATCAGGTCATAGCCCAGCAGGCATCCGAAAACCGCCAGTGCGGTGTGAATCGGATTCAGACAGGTGCAGACTTTCATCTTTTCCACTTTGTCTACGGTTTCACGATCGGTAAAGATCAGCCCGCCTTTTTCAAGAGAAGGGCGACCATTCGGGAAAGCATCTTCAACAACGAGGTATTCACACTCTTCTGAATTGACGAAAGGTGCAACATAGGTCTTTTTCGAAGTGATGACAGGAGCGGAATCTTCCAGTCCGTCTGCGGCGAGAAGTGCTTCAACGGCCGGGTCCGGTCTGGGAGTGATTTTATCGATCATCGTCCACGGGAAGGAAATTCTGCCGGGATTATGGATGTAATCTGCGAAAGCAGACGGAACCAGATCCTGCTGCACCCAGGCATCGGTAAAGGCAAAAACAGCAGCGCGGAGCTTGTCGCCGTTATGTGAGCAGTTATCCATGCTGACCATGGCGAGCGGTTTCTGTCCTGCGAGATATCTTGTATAGAGAAGTGATACGACTTTTCCGATATAGCTGGCCGGCTTCTCAGGACCGTTCTTCATATCGAGAGAGACGGAAGGGAGCAGTTCGCCACTGGCATCTGTCAGACAGTAGCCTTTCTCCGTGATGGTAAAGCTGGCCATCTGCAGACTGTCTTCACGGAAAATTTCCTGCATACGTCCGAATTCCGCATCATCGGCAGAATCAAGGAGAACAGATTCGGCAATGCTGCCGATCACGGTTTTGTCCATTGAACCGTCGGCTTTTAAGGTCACCAGAATGCTGTAGTTGTCATGCGGGCGGTACATCTTCTCAACAATTTCATAGTCAAAACCTTCGGCCACAATCAGGCCGCGGTTCAGAACGCCCTGATTCAGAAGATTCTGAACGACATTGGCCTGGAAGGCACGAAAGATATTGCCGGCGCCGAAGTGAACCCAGAACGGATGCCGTCTGGTTTCCTGACACATCTGTGCGTGATCGAACTGCGGAAGCTGATATCCTTTCTGCTCCCAGATTTTTTTATTCTGTAATCCCTGCTGATTTAATTTCATGATATTCCTTTCCTGCCATTACGGGTTTCTGATTTCTCAATGGCTTCCCACAGTCCGTTTATGTAAGCTGCGCCGAGCGCGCGGTCATAAAGGCCATATCCGGGCATGGCAACTTCATCCCAGATCATGCGGCCGTGGTCCGGACGGATCGGGCCGTCAAAGCCGGTTTCATAGAGCGCACGCATGATTTCATACATGTCAAAACTGCCATCAGAGGACAGATGTGCCGCCTCTTCAAAATCTGTCGGTGAGTTGAATTTCAGATTACGGACATGGGCAAAGTGGATTCTGCCCTTCAGGGAGCGGATCATGCCCGGCAGGTCGTTTTCAAGGTTGGTGCCATAGGAGCCGGAGCAGAAGGTAACGCCGTTGTGCGGGTTGTCCACCATCTGCATCATGCGCAGGATGTTCTGCTGATTGATGATGATGCGCGGCAGACCGAAAACGCTCCAGGCAGGATCGTCCGGATGAATCGCCATATTGATGTCATAACGGTCACAGACCGGCATGATGGCTTCCAGAAAATATTTCAGGTTGGCAAAAAGCTGCTCATCATCAATGATTTCGTACATGGCGAAAAGATCTTTGATCCCCGCCATCCGTTCAGGCTCCCAGCCCGGCATGACAGCGCCGTTGCAGTCGCTCCTGATGGAAGCAAACATTTCTTCCGGTTTCAGGGCATCCACTGCTTTCTGCGTGTAGGCAAGGACGGTGGATCCGTCAGGTCTTTTCCTGGCAAGTTCTGTACGGGTCCAGTCAAAGACGGGCATGAAGTTATAGCAGACCAGATGGATATCCTCCTGTCCGAGGTGCTCAAGGGTGTTGATATAATTCTGAATGTACCGGTCTCTGTCCGGACTCCCGGTTTTGATAGCATCATGTACATTCACGCTTTCGATTCCTGCAATGTGCATACCGGCTGCAGCTACCTCGGATTTCAGTGCTTTGATGCGCTCCCGGCTCCATTCCTCACCGGGTTTTGTATCATAAAGAGTCGTAATGACTCCGGTAACACCCGGGATCTGCCGGATCTGTTTCAGGGTTACAGTGTCGTAACCTGTGCCATACCATCTGAGTGTCATTTCCATAGAAAATTCCTCCTGCTGTATATTCCTGTTTAAGATGATTATAGAAGTTCAGAAATCGGAAATGAATTGAGAGAGTTGTTGCATACATTGCAAAAGTTGTTGCCACGGCGTAACATAAATGTCAGGAGACGGAAGGAAGAATCAAAGTAAGTGATAACAAGGATTCTGCGGGGCGTGCACAGCAGAAATGAAGGGAAAACGTATGAAGAAGGGCTTACAGACAAAATTCAGTACGAGACAGTATATGCTGTCGAAGGACTTTGAAATTTATTATTACAGTGACCGTGAACTGAAAAAGGTAGACAGCCATACGCATGATTATTATGAGTTCTATTTTTTTCTGGAAGGAGATGTCGGGATTGAAATCGAAGCGCAGGAGTACCCGCTCAGATACGGGGATATTGTGCTGATTCCGCCGGGACTGCGGCATCACTCTGTGATTCATGCAGGGCAGCAGTCCAGACCGGCGTACAGAAGATTTGTGCTGTGGATCAGCCAGGAATACTGTAGTCAGCTGATGGAGCTGTCCTCTTCCTATGGCTATCTGATGCAGTATGTGCTGGTGAACCGGGACTATATTCTTCATAATGACACGGTGACGTTTAACATGATCCAGTCCAGAGTGTTCCAGCTGATTGAAGAGGTTCATGCCGACCGCTTCGGGCGGGAAGCGCAGGTGTGTCTGTATATGAATGAGCTGCTGCTGCTCATCAACCGTGTGGCATACGAGCAGAAGCATCCCGTCAGTGTACATGAAGAGACAGCGCTGTATCAGAATCTGCTGCTGTATATTGAGGCACATCTGGAGGAAGATCTGTCATTGGAGCGACTGGCACAGACGTTTTATGTCAGCAGATATCATGTGGCGCATACCTTTACGGACCATATCGGTATCTCCATTCATCAATACATCACGCGGAAACGTCTCGAAGCGAGCAGAGCGGCCATTCTGGCCGGGGAAAAAATATCTGACACATATCTGCGGTATGGATTCCGGGACTATTCCAGTTTTTTCCGGGCGTTCCGGAAAGAATACGGAATATCACCCAAAGAATTCAGAATGTTTTCTGAATCAGCTTCGGATAAATCCGCTCCTGATACCAGGGCTCAGTCGAAGCGGCAACTGCGTCCGCAGGAGTAAACCATGCCACAGCGCTGGTTTCATCCGGCTTATGTGTGAGCGGGGCAGTATCATCAGCTTCAATCAGATGGGTTACATTCAGGTGCATGTCCCGTTCTTCCTGTTCATTATATGGCGTATATGCTGTAATCTGATCATATGCCGATTTTATTCATTGTTCCATCAATCCGCTATAAAAAATATCCTTTTTCTGACCGATAATATATATGAATAATAGCCAGCAGGAATGAGAGGGGCAGGAATGCTGATCATACAACATAATCTGGCTGCCATTAATGCGCAGCGTCAGTTTAATATCGTTTCAGATCAGAAAACGAAATCCATGAGAAAACTTTCTTCCGGATATCGCATTAACAGTGCTGCCGATGACGCGGCGGGACTGGCTATTTCAGAGAAGATGCGGCGTCAGATCCGGGGGCTGAAGCAGGGAACGGAAAATCTTCAGGACGGGGTCAGTCTGTGCCAGGTGGCGGACGGTGCACTGAACGAAGTGGAAGATATGCTGCAGCGTATGAATGAACTGTCGGTCAAGGCGGCAAATGACACCAATGAAGAGACAGACCGTGGCTATATTGATACCGAGGTACAGCAGATTAAGGAGGAAACGAACCGGATACTGGGAACAACATCCTTTAATGAAAAATATATTTTCAGACAGCCCTATTACCCGACGGTAACGGGAACACCGGATGATTTTCAGGTGTACAATTCAGGATCAGGAACATACGCAGGGATCATCGTCGGGAATACCAGATACAGTCAGGATGAACTGAAAACCCTGGGCATGCAATATAATCCGGATGGAACCTTTGCAGATAACGATGTTACCTTTACACATAAAAATGAATTGACCGGTGTGTCGGAAAAAGTGCATCTGACAACAGAAGACGGTGCTGCGCTGAATGACATTCACAGGGTGTATGACTGGAGCGCGGATACGGACGGAATATATATTAATGGAGCCATGGCAGAGAAATGGACGGATCTGGGAATCACCGGAGACAGCATTTCCGGCGGCAGCGAATATTCTTTTACCTATCATGGAATGGTCATCAGTTTCACGACAGAAGACGGAGACAGCCGGCTCAGTGATGCAATAAACGGTATCAACGGGGACGGAATGTCGACCGTTTCGTGGCAGACGGCTTCGCCTTATACAGCGTCAGAAGCGGCGGTCAATTATGACAGTGTGACGCTCCCGACGCCGGAAGAAATCAAAACAGATGCGAATGCGGTAATTGTCAATGCACATTCGGCAACGCCATATGGACTGAAGGCAACGGCGACCGGAATCAGTGTCTACAATAAGGATACCGGCAGCGTAATCGGAAGCGAAACGGCCTGGGCGGATCTGACAACGGATTCGACATCGCCAGCCTATAAGATCAATGACTGGGGACTTTCTGAAACGACGAATGCGGCAACGCTGGATCATGATGAAGTATATACCTATACCGGTAAACTGGATACGGGGAGCAGCTTCTCCGTGAGCTTTCAGATTATGGATGAAGCCAGCAGGGCGGCAGTGATCGACAGCCTGAATACCTTTACGATCTACAGCGGAGTGTCTGCACCTCTGACAGCAAAGCTCTCTGACGGGAACGGTGCGTCAGTTTCCTTTGGTTTTGACTTCCAGGTAAAGAGCGGACGTGATTTTACGAAGGGGACAGATGCATCCGGAAATGATGAGCAGTGTTATTCTGATATTGCAGTTGATAACTCCAATCTGAAAGTCACGAAAACAAAGGATGCAGATGGAAATGACCAGTATACTGCATCGGGATATATTACCTGTAAGGTCGGAGAATATACGTTTCAGTCAGCTTCACTGGATGGGAGCGTTATATACAGCAGTGGCAATACAAAACTGAAAGATCTGAAGCTGACCTGTAAAAATGCAGATGGGACGGAAAGAGCCGGTATTACGCTGGATTCCTACGATTTCACGAAGAGTCTGAATTTGCAGATTTATGCAAACGGATATGCAAAGCGGACAATGACGGCATCGGACAGTTCGGGTACGGAGAATGCCACTTTTTATAACATTGAGATGAACAGTGTGAATAAATCCTTAAAACTCCAGGCGAGTGCGAATGAAGAGGACCGGTATAATCTGGTGTGGAAGGCGATGAATACAACCACACTCGGCATTGCAGCTGCAGGGACAAAGACCAGGGCAGGTGCGGTAAATACGATTGATCTGGTCAAAAATGCGCTGAATGAAGTCAGCACGGAGAGGTCTCTTTTCGGTTCCTGGCAGAACCGGATCGAGCATGGGATGAATCAGAACCGGAACGTGGAAGAAAATACACAGGCGGCAGAATCCGCCATTCGCGATACGGATATGGCCGGAGAAATGGTAAGGCTGTCCAATCAGCAGATTCTGGAACAGGCAGGTTATTCTGTCATGGCACAGGCCAATCAGTCCAGGCAGGGCGTTCTGACAATTCTGCAGTCAGGCTGAAAGAAGACCTGAATCTGCGAAGCAGGCTCAGTCTTCTTTCATTTCTGTAATCACGGATTCTCTGTCGAGGGCCATATAATCCAGATACTGGGGAATATTGATTTCATCATAATCATATTTATATTTCTGATGATCCATATGGCATTTGTAGATGGCGCTGCCCAGTTCACCTGCAGAGGAGACAAGTGCATCCCGGTAGGTTCTGGGGATGCTCGGCGCCAGGTAGATTCTGTCAGCATAAGGAAAATGCAGCATTCTTCCGGATTTTTCCACGAGTGCGCTGTCGAGAATCATCCGCCATTCATTTTCGTATTTCCATACGGCGGATTTGCCCGTAAAGGTTTTCAGAATGCTTTTTTCCAGAGAGGAGGTCTGTGCAGCGCTCAGCGGCCTGCCGCAGGCATAGTTGTAGGAGCTGACTCTGGGGATAATGACAGGACTGCTGCCATAGTGACAGGGCCAGAGTGCACCGAGAATATATTCGTTGATGATTTTCTGAATCGGATCTTTTTCTTCTTTTGCTTTTTTCAGATCATACCGGACACAGAAGCCTTTCTGGGCGCCGGCATAATGTCCCCACATTTCTGTACAGACGGACAGATGTTCCTGCGTGATGTTGGCAAAACAGCATACACGGACTCTGTCTGTAATGCGGCTGGAAAAATCTTTTCCGAGCGCACGGCTTTTCTGGCGGTAGTTATAGCTTCCGGGGAAACGGAAGGTTTTCATATAAGAGGGATCTTCTTTCAGATGCCGGATATCCTCCTGTGTAATGATGCCGCTTCCGGACAGAATCTCCGCGTCTTCCAGAATCTGCATGGCAAGGAAGTATTCACGGTCAATCAGTACCTTGCAGTCGTAGGCATCATTAAAGCTGCCGGGATCGGAGAAGTAAAGATTCTGTGCTTTGAGCGCCAGAATTGTATCTGCGTTGCAGGGAAAAAATTTATACAGGTAATCCGGCAGAAGATCTTTTTTATCCGGATAAATCTGATTTGGAATTTCAAAAACAGAATGCTTTTTTCCGGCTGCCATATCACAGGAACGCCGGATCAGACCTTCAAATTCAGCAGTATGGGCTTCCTGTTCCATGGCCTTTCCGACAGCAGGTTTCATTTTTCCGATCCGCATGAGCATTTCCTCCCTGATCTGTTTACAGTAATATGCAGAGGCTGCATATCAACCTGAATGAATTACGGAACCCGCGAAGCTGGGCCTTTGCAGAGGTTGCGCAGCAACATGAATGAATTACGGAACCCGCGAAGCGGGCTCCTTTAAATAGAGGTGCAATGGCACCCCTATTTAATGGAGCCCGCTTCGCGGGTTCTGCATATTACTGTAAACAGATCAGGGAGGAAATGCTCATGCGGATCGGAAAAATGAAACCTGCTGTCGGAAAGGCCAT
>CAYMBY010000166.1:0-10771 GCA_964388815.1 uncultured Butyrivibrio sp.
TATGCGCTTCATGAAGATCTGACGATCTGCATGGAGGATCTGGAGAAAAAACTGTATGGCGTAAAGTACCCGGTCGTACTGACCATGAATCTGTACGGCTGCGCGGACCAGAGAAAATATAATGAAATGCTTCGCAGGAAATATCCGCAGCTGGTGCTGGTAGAAGATGTTACGCATCTGCTTCTGAACCCGGAACTGTATGACACAGAGTCCGCGGATTACTGCATCGGAAGCATCAGGAAGTGGATGGGAGTGCCCGACGGTGCAGTAGTGATCAGCAGTAGCGGAATGATTCATGCGGCCATGCAGACGGAGGAAACGAAGTTTACAAGACTCAGAGCACAGGCGCAGCACCTGAAGGCAGATTATCTGGATCTTGGAGATCCGGAGCTGAAGACCAGATTCCGGGGAATGCTGTCCGAAGCGGAGAATTCACTCGAAGACGGACGCCATCCGCACGAAATGACGGCGCTGAGCCGTGAATTCCTGTCTCACGTGGATCTGAGCAGGATGCGCTACCGCAGATCGGTGAATTATCACTGCCTGTATTCACTTCTTCGTAACATGACAGAATGCGGACAGTATTTCCGGCTTCTTCCGGAAGTTCCGGAGGAGATAGCCCCGTTTACACTGCCGGTGATTTTGAATCCTGACAGACTTCCAGAAGGACAAAGCCGGGATGCATTTGAACGATGCCTTGCAGCAAGAGGTGTATATGCACCGGTACTCTGGCCGATTGATGACAGAGCCCGCAGTGCGTGTGCTGTTTCTGCAGAGATAGCGGATCAGATGCTGGCGTTCTGGATTGATCAGCGTTATGACCGCTTTGATATGGAACATGTGGCGGAGGTATTCCGCGAGGAACTGCTGGGAGCCGGAACAGGAGGCGCAGAGTCATGAGACTGAGCGTGATCGTACCTGTTTACAATATGGCATCCGGTGACAAGCTGACCTGGTGTCTGGATTCACTGGTTCACCAGACACTCCCGGACGGGAGCTATGAGATCATCGCGGTGGATGACTGCTCTGAGGATCAGTCATTTCAGATCCTGCAGCAATATGAAAAAGAATTCCCGGGGCGCTTTCGCGCGGTTCATTCTCCGGAGAACCATCATCAGGGCGGAGCCAAGAATATCGGACTGGCAATGGCTGAGGGTGAATGGATCGGCTTTATCGATGCGGATGACTGGGTTACACCGGATTACTATGAACGGCTCCTTAACAGGGCGATGCAGACCGGTGCGGATATGGTGGGCTGTGATTACAGCCTGACCGGGGAACACAGCATGAAGGTCGGGCAGATTGTTCATAACAATACACCGGAGCAGACCGGCGTCATGGATACGGAGAAGTACAGAAAACTCCTGCTGGATACCGGAAGCCTTGTCGTAAAGATCTATAAGCGGTATATTATTTTCGGAGCGCAGGATGACGGCACAGTGCGGAAGATTTTTCCCGAAGACATTTTCTATGAGGATAATGCCATCAGCAACACCTGGATGCTTCGTGTAAAACATTTTGAATATATTGCAGAACCGTTGTACTATTATTATCAGCATGATGCTTCCACCGTGCATACGATTTCGAAGAAAAATCTGGAGGATCGCATGACGGCGGGGCGTATGATCATTGCAGAGGCGAAGGAACATCAGTACCTGGATACCTACCGCCCTGAAATTGAATTTATGTATACGGTACTGTTCTATGTCAATACACTTTTTTCCGCAATGCCGAAGGCATCTCATATCCGGGGCTGCTACAGCTTCTGCAGGACGCTCGGAGAAGAGATGAAGAGACAGTTCCCGCAGTTTCAGCAGAATCCCTATTACCGGGAACGGATTCATCCGGAGGAAAAAAAACTGATTGCCATGCAGATGAAATCACATCTGTTATTTTACTGTTACTACAGACTGCTGTGGTTCTACCGCGGTCTGAGAAAGAAATAATTCGATTATATGCATGAGAGAATCTATGTGTGCCACACCTTTTACCATGTGTATGTGGCATGCCTGAAGGAATTTCATATCTTACATCAGACAGGGAATGGGACGGACCGTGCGGCAGAGGGAAGCAGCGCTGCGGGACGTGCAACGCTTGTGCTCTCGAAGATGTCCAATCATTTCGACGGTATGATTGACCGGGCAAGAGAATGCGGGTTGTTTGAAGAAGTGATCGAGTTTGATGAAAAGGAAGATACCTTTTTCCCTGAACTCAAGCCGCTTCGTACGGATACCGGAAACCTTGTCCGCAATATGATCAACCGGATCCGCTTCTGCAGGCGCTTTGCACAGCTGCAGGAACGCTATATTCCCGTGAACTTCAGCTTATACAGGGACATTTATGTCTTTTGCGACTCTGATCCGATCGGCTACTATTTCAACTATCGGAAAATCCGCTACCATGCACTGGAGGACGGACTTAACTGCATTAAATACGGCGATACTGCACGTTTTGACAATAATGGACACTTCGCATTCAAGGCGTGGATGGCTTCCACCGGGCTGATCTTCATACAGAACGGTTACGGCCGCTACTGCATTGACATGGAAGTGAATGACATCGGTCTTCTGGATTACCCGTGCAAAAAATATATTGAACAGCCGAGGGAAGCGCTGGTGCAGGAACTGACGCAGACGGATAAGAATCTGATGCTCAGACTCTTTATCTCCAATATGGATGCACTGCAGAGAAAGCTGGAAGAAGGTAAAAACAGACCGCGGGTGCTCATTCTGTCAGAGCCGCTCTGCGATCTTGAAACCAGACAGCAGATCTTCCGCGATCTGGTGGAATTATACGGAACGGTAGACGGGCAGCAGGCAGTGGTCATGATCAAGCAGCACCCGAGGGATTATCTGGATTATAAAACACTTTTCCCGGATGTGATCCTGCTGGACGGCACCTTCCCGATGGAAATGCTGAACTTTATACCGGAGCTTCGTTTTTCCAGACTTGTATCCGTATATACCGTGGTGGATTCCATTCACTTTGTAGATGAAAAAATATTCCTGGGCGATGATTTCATGGACCGCTATGAGGCACCGGAAATCCACAGGATCAACGAACAGATCAGGGCGTAAACCGGCCCGGGAACAGGAAAAAAGTATGCGAAAGATTTATAAAAAGATGATGGTGCTGCTGGATAAAAAGCAGAAGTGCCAGATGATAGGAATTGTATTCATGATGCTGATCGGAGGTATTCTGGAATCCCTTGGAATCTCCCTGATCGTCCCGGTTATGACGATTGTCATTGATCCGGCGGCAGTGCAGACCAGTAAATACATGAGCGTGATCTATAACGGACTTCATATGACAGATACCACACAGTTTGCGGCAGTGATCATGGTGGCGCTGATTCTGGTTTTTGTTATCAAGAATATTTTCCTTTACTTCATGAATGTGCTGCAGCTGCGGTTTGTCTATACCAATCAGTTTGCAACGTCCCAGCGTATGATGATCAACTTCATGAAACGCCCTTATGAATATTATCTGAATGCCGATACTTCTGTCATTCAGCGTAATATTACTTCTGATGTCAACAACATGTACGGCCTGATCCTCAGCTGCCTGCAGCTGATCAGTGAAATGATCGTATTCGTATGTCTGGTTGCGATTCTGCTGATTCAGGATGTAAAGATGACCACATTCATTGCGGTGCTTCTGATTTCTGTACTGCTGATCATCAAATATGTTATCAAGCCGGTTATGATCAGGGCCGGACAGGATAATCAGGATTATTACAGCGGCCTGTACAAATGGATCGATGAATCCGTTACCGGAATCAAGGAGATCAAGATCTCCGCAAAAGAGAATTATTTCATCAACGGATACGGGCAGTGCGGTGCCGGTTATGTCAATTCCGTGCAGAAGTATAACCTGTATAATTCCACACCTCGTCTTCTGATTGAAACCGTCAGCATTGCCGGCATGGTCGGTTATATGCTCTTCGTTATGATGCAGGGAACCGATATGGCGCATATGCTCCCGCAGCTTACCGTTCTGGCTGCAGCAGCCGCAAGACTTCTGCCGAGTGCAAATCGTATCAACAATTACCTGACTTCCATTGCCTATTTTGAACCTTTCTTCATGAATGTCAGCGATAACCTGCAGGCGGAGATTCATGACAATCAGGTCACCTATGATCCGACGGCCTATCAGGTCAGCCCTGAGGTGGAGAAGCTTCCGGTGACACAGAAGATTGAACTGAAGAACATTACCTATAAATATCCGAATTCAGAAGCCTATGTGCTGGATCATGCCAACATGACAATTCCGGTCGGCAAATCCGTCGGTATCGTAGGTACGTCCGGTGCCGGAAAGACGACCATCGTGGATGTCATGCTGGGGCTTTTAAAGGCGGAAAAGGGAGAAATCCTGGCAGATGGTGTGGAAGTCCGCGACCATTACCAGTCCTGGCTGAAGAACATCGGTTATATTCCGCAGACCATTTTCATGATCGATTCCACAATCCGCAAGAATGTGGCATTCGGGTATGCGGATGCGGACATTGATGACAATAAGGTATGGCAGGCGCTGAAGGAAGCACAGCTCGATACTTACGTAAGGGGTCTTCCGGAAGGTCTTGATACAAAGATCGGAGAACGCGGCATTCGTCTGTCCGGCGGTCAGCGGCAGCGTATCGGTATCGCCCGTGCACTGTTCGAGGATCCGGAGGTACTGGTTCTCGACGAGGCGACTTCCGCACTCGATAACGAGACCGAGGCGGCGATCATGGATTCCATCAACCGGCTCCACGGCCGCAAGACACTGATCATCATTGCGCACCGCCTTCAGACCATCGAGAAGTGTGACATCGTCTACCGCGTCCGCGGCGGCCAGGTAGTGACGGACCGCACCGGCGCACGTTGATGGGATGGGACGGCTGCCGGCGTGTGGAATTCGCATCGGCGCACGTTGAGGGGGAACGGGCTGGCAGGAAGGCAGCTGCATTTTCGGCACGCTTTCGCTCCACTGCACATCGCAGCGGTACATAACGCTGCATAGGACGCAGCGTAAGTACCGGCGTGTGCACAGGACCTCAAATTGCAGCTGGCTTCCTGCCAGCCCTGCCGCCATCATGAACGTGTGCCGGTGCGGGCGGGATGCTTCGCTGCCGCCCTGGACTGTGCCGCTGTCACACACCCGGCTGCGCACCGCGAAGCGGAGCAGCGTCCGCAAAAGCAGCCTTACGGAGTATACGAAACACACCGCATCACATGCGACCAGCTGCCGCAGGCAGCGCTGTCGCCCGGAAGTCTTTACCTGTTTTTAATACACAATACAAAACCGAATCACAAAATGAAACAATAACGTCATACGAACCGCGGGGAAAGAGCGGAAGGCCGGCGCGTGAATTTACACAAGGAGGCCTTCTGAGCGCGTCAGTACTTGCGCTGCGTACTTTGCAGCGCTATGTACTGCTACGCAGCGAAGCAGAGCGGGAGCGTGCCGACGGTATAAATCACGCGCCGGCCGGTCCCCACTTCCCCGCGGCCGGAAGACAACAGGAGGAGAAATGCAGAAGAAGAGAGAGGCTAATTTTGAAATGCTGAGAGTGATCGCCATGATTATGGTTGTGGTGCTTCACTATCTTTCGCACTCGGACTCACTGATCGAACTGGGTGTTCCGGCGAGTGCCGTCAGAATTACGGGATCTTTGATTGAATCCTTCTGCATCGTGGCAGTGAATGTCTGGGTTCTGATCAGCGGCTACTTCCTGTCACAGTCCGGTTTCAAACTCAAGCGGATTCTGCAGATCATCTGCGAAATCTTCTTCTATACTGTGGCAATTTCCCTTGTCATGCAGAGCGTTAATGTTTATCACGTAAAATCAGGAGATACGATTTTCAAGACCGTGCAGTACTTTTTCCCGATTGCATCGGAGCACTACTGGTTTGCAACCTCCTATGTCATGATGTACATTTTTTCACCGGTACTGAACAAGGGCGTGCAGTACCTGAGCCGGAAGCAGCTCAAGGTAACGATCCTGGGACTCCTTCTGTGGTTCTGCTTCATCAAGAGCTTTATTCCGGTGAATTTCCCGACAGATGATTTCGGGTACGGCCTGAAGTGGTTTCTGTGCCTGTATCTGATTGCCGCCTATATCCGCAAATATGACGTGAAAATCGTGACCGGCGCCGGCAGAAGTGCGCTTCTGTATGTGGTTTCCTGCGGTCTGATTTTCGTCATGACGATCGTGCTTCAGATGATCAATGCCCGTTATGGCAGGTTTGAATATTACTTTACGGTAACCTCACATTACAATTTCATTCTGTGTCTGACCGGAGCACTGGGCGTCTTTTCCCTGTTCCGTTATCTGAAGATCCGGGAGGGCTTCTGGGCGAATGTCGCCAGAACTGTTGCCCCGCTGACCTTTGGCGTATATCTGTTTCATGAGCATCTGGAAATCCGTACGAGATGGCTTTTCTGGATGGAGAGCATTTTCGGAAAAGTGCCGACAGCGAATGTAGGTGCATTTCTGGTGCATCTGCTGCTGAGTGTTGCCGTGATTTTCCTGGCCGGTATCTTTATCGACTGGATCCGTACCATGTTCTTTGAGTTTATTGCCAGAAATCTGCAGGGCAGCAGACTGTTCCGCGCGCTGAACCGTCTGGACAGAGAACTGAAGTTTCAGGAAGACAGACCGGCAGTATAACCGCAGAGGTGAGAATACAGAGGGGCAGTCAAGATGGAAATCAGAGCTTTTGTTCCAAAACTGAAAAAATATCAGAAACCGCTGGAGAAATATCTTTTTCCGCTGATCCTGTTCCTGTATCCGTTTATCGGAGTACGGCAGGGTGTGGATGTCACGGATACGACCTACAGCCTCGGTAATTTCCAGTATCAGAATCAGCTGGACCGGATGTGGATGCTGGCGACGTATCTGCCCAATGTCCTGGGACGTGCGATGACATTTCTGCCGGGCGGGGATACCATGCTGGGCATGAACATCTATGCGACGCTTCTGATCTGTATAATGGCACTTATTGTGTACGTGCTGCTTCAGAAGTGGATGCCGGGCTGGATGATCTTTATCGGAGAATTTATTGCCATCAGCCTGTGCTGGTGCCCGCATGTGATTCTGTATAACTATATGACCTATCTGTTCCTGACGCTCGGGGCACTGTGCCTTCTGTATGCCCTGACGATCTGGAAGGGGAATGCGCTTCATTTCATACTGGCAGGCTTTTTCCTGGGACTCAACGTCATGGTGCGCTTTCCGAATGTGGTGGAGGCGGCACTGATCCTGACGGTGTGGTTTTACGGCGCACTGGAGGGAAAAAAGCTGCTGCAGATCGTAAGGGAAACGCTTCTGTGTATGCTGGGTTATGTGATCGGAATCGGGATTCCGATGCTGATGATCATTGCAGGCTATGGCGTTTCGGCATACGGGAATATGATTACCGCGCTGTTTGGCATGACAGGGGGTGCGTCTGATTATTCATTTGGCGGTATGCTGGGTTCGATCCTGGGTGCATACGGTCATACACTTTCAGTCATGGCGATTATGGTGCCCTGTGTGGCAGCGGGTGTTCTGATGTTTCTGATGAAGCAGGGCCGCTACCTCAGGGGGAAAAAGCTTCTGTATCTGGCAGGAATTCTTTTTCTGTTTAAGTATTTCTTTTCCCGCGGAATCTTTACGACCAACTATTTCTATTATGACAGCATGTTTCAGGCAGCCATGATGTTCATCATCGTGGCAATTGTGTGCAGCGTGCTCGGGATGAGCGGCTGGATGAACGGCAGTAAAGAAGAACGGGCGTTATCATTGATGACACTGCTTCTGATTCTGATCACCCCGATCGGCAGCAATAACTATACCTTTCCGCTGGTCAATAACCTGTTCCTGATTGCACCGGTAACACTCTGGCTGCTGCGAAGGCTGATACAGAGAGCGGGAGATGGGCAGCTTCATTTTGCATGGAAGTCCATGGCAGTGGCACTGATTCTGCTGCTGATTATGCAGGGGACGCTGTTCCATTTTCAGTATTCCTTTGTGGACGGTGCGGACGGACAGGCAAGAGATACGCAGGTGACCGGAATTCCGAGAGCCAGGGGAATGGTGACGACGGCAGCGAATGCACACTCACTTCAGCAGCTGTATGATTTTCTGCAGCAAAACGGGCTTGCGGGGCAGAAGGTGATCCAGTTCGGAAAGGCGCCGGGTGTCTGCTACCTGATGAATCTGGAACCGGCAATTTTCTCTTTGTGGCCGGACCTTGACAGCAACACAACGGAGCGGTTTGATGAAGCGATGATGAATCTGGATCCGGACGTGCAGCCGCTGATCATCGTGCATCCTGATTTTAACGGAGAAGTGCTCGCAGAGCAGAAGTATGATATTTTATTGGACTATATGGCCAATTACGACTATAATAAGGTTTTCGAGAATGATAACTATGTCGTTTACGAGGCAGATGAAAACCCGACAGAATAAGCCGCTGCGCGGGATGATGGGATGAATGGAGATTTGTAATGAAAAAATTACTGGCACAGATTGCAAAGTTTGGCATCGTCGGAGTTCTTTGTTTCTTTATTGATTTCGGCCTTTATACCGTATCCAATATTGCGTTCAGAGCAACCGGATTTGCGGCTGCATTTGAATATTACTATCTGATTGCGGGACTGATCGGTTTTTCCGTATCCATGATCGTGAATTATCTGCTCAGCATGAAATATGTATTTGAGAGAAAGGATGATCTCAGCAGACAGAAGGAGTTCATCATCTTTTTTGTACTGAGTCTGATCGGCATGGGGATCAACGAACTGGTGCTGTATGTCGGAATCGATCTGATCTATCAGAACTGGGCATGGATGCAGAGCTGGATGAGCAGTGCATTTGCAGAGACCTTCTTCAAACTGGGAGCAACCGGTATTGTCATGATTTATAATTTCATTTCCAGAAAGAAGTTCCTGGAAAAGAAGGATGAGGATACGGCGACCGCATCACAGGAGTAAATTAAAGCGTTCGTGCACATGGAGGACAGCGTATGAGAATCAATTTTAATGTTCCACCTTATACAGGTAAGGAAATGGATTATATCAGGGTCTGCGTGGAGAATCAGAAGATCTGCGGAGACGGTGAATTTACAGCAAAGGACAATGAATGGATTGAGAAGAAGACCGGCGTCAGCAAGTGTCTTCTGACCACTTCCTGCACACATGCGACAGAGCTGTCTGCACTTCTTGCAGGAATCAAAGAAGGCGATGAGGTGATCATGCCTTCCTATACCTTCGTATCCACAGCCAATGCATTTGTACTGCGCGGTGCAAAGGTGGTGTTTGTGGATATCCGTCCGGATACCATGAACATCGATGAGAACCTGATTGAAGCAGCAATCACCCCCAGAACCCGTGCCATTGTACCGGTTCATTATGCGGGTGTCGGCTGTGAAATGGATACCATCATGGATATCGCAAATCGTCATCATCTGCTGGTCATTGAGGACGCGGCACAGGGCATTATGGCTACCTATAAGGGCAGAGCACTCGGCTCGATCGGAGACTTCGGCAACTACAGCTTCCATGAGACCAAGAATTACAGCATGGGTGAAGGCGGCGCGCTTCTTCTGCGTGATCAGACCTATGTGGATGATGCCATCATCATCCGTGAAAAAGGAACCAACCGTACGCTTTACAAACTCGGCAAGGTGGACAAGTATTCCTGGATCATGGCAGGCTCTTCTTTCCTTCCGAGTGATATGAATGCGGCATATCTGTACGCACAGCTGGAAATCGCAGATCAGATCAACGATACCAGAATGGATCACTGGAACAGATATTACCGGGCACTTGAACCCATGAAGGAGGCAGGTCTGATTGAACTGCCGACGGTACCGGAGTATTGCGTACACAATGCGCACATGTTCTATATCAAGGCAAAGGATTTTGAAGAGAGAGCAGGTCTGATCAGTTATCTGAGAGGGCATGACATACTCCCGGCTTCTCATTATATTCCGCTTCACAGTTCAACTGCAGGACTCAGATACAGTACTTTCCACGGAGAGGACAGATATACGACGAAGGAAAGCGAGCGTCTTCTGCGCCTTCCGATGTACTACAGTCTCACCAATGACGACCTTGATGAAGTCGTACAGCGTGTGAAGGAATATTATCACTTCAGCTGACCGGAAAGGGGTAAGTTTTGAAGAAAAGGCAGATCTCACGGAACTTCATCACGGCGTTTCTGATCACGGCAGTTATGGCACTGACGGTGGGGCTGCTTTTTGACTTTTATTTTGATCTGAATGATGATGTCCTCATGAAGGACATTCTCTCCGGGGCTTATACGGGTACTCCGGCGGGGCATAACATACAGATGCTGTATCCGGTCAGCGCGCTGATCAGCCTGTTCTACAGGCTGTTTCGAGGCGCGGACTGGTATGGCATCTTTTTATGTGGTGCGCAGTTCTGCTGTATCTTTCTGATTCTCTGGCGAAGCCTTGTGATGCTGCGCCGCGCAGGGGTGCAGGTCTGGCAGCGGGTGCTCGTCGTGCTGACGGAAACGGTGGTGATCCTGAGCGTATTATTGCCGCATCTGGTGTATGTCCAGTATACGGTGACGGTTGCACTGCTGTCCGGAACGGCGGCATTTCTGTTTCTGACGGGAGAGAGCAGAAAAAATGATCTGACAGCCTGCATCATGATCTGGCTGGCCTATCTGATCCGCTCTGAAATGCTGCTGCTGACGCTTCCGGTCGTGGCGGTGGCATTTTTTATCCGCTGGAGAATGGAACAGCAGGGGGGACAGCTCAGAAAATACATTCTCCTTGGG
>CAYMBY010000167.1:0-13888 GCA_964388815.1 uncultured Butyrivibrio sp.
ATATAATCTTTAACACAGACTATTTCTGGGCAAAATAATGCTGCTGCTGCAAGTGTCCCATCTAATTGATTTTTAAATAATCCATAATGGACTATATCTTCTACCCATTCAGATTCTTTAATTTTCTGTTTTATACTGCTATCTACAATACTTTTATAAGTTTTTATCATATTCTATCACCATCCAAATATTTCTTTAATTCCTCACCTTTCCCGCCCGATCTTGCGATCCAGCTTTTTGCGTACGCGGTTATGGTGATATTCCGAATAGAGGACCTTCACTGCCGGATGGAAATAGCAGTTGATGTGCCCGCCGATCATCAGGATATAGATGCAGCAGTACAGCCAGAACATGGTGATGACAAGCGCTGCAAGACTCCCGTAATAGGCGCTGTAGGAGCCGACATGATTGACGAAGAGTGAGAAAAAGAGTGAGAAAATGCCCCAGGCAATTGCGGAAAAAAGAGCGCCGGGGATCTGATAGATAAACTTCTGCTTCACACTGGGAATATACGTGTAAATCAGTGTAAAAAGAAATACTGCAAGTACCATGACGATCAGGATTCTGCTGTGGAGCAGCAAAGCCGTCAGGAAATGAAGTCTGGGGAAACTGGCTTCAAGAAATCTTCTGAGGATTCCGCCGAATACGAACAGTACCAGCATCAGCACGACCAGCAGCATCAGCGCAATCGTATATAAAGATGCAATGAACCTTAAATAGAAATAATTTCGACGCTCCTGTACTTCATATACCGCATTCATTCCACGGATCAGCGCCAGCATTCCCTTGGCTGCCGACCAGATGGTCACTACCGCAGACAGAGACAGAAGTCCGCTTGATTTCCTGTAGGATTCATCAATGATCTTCGTCAGCATATCTTTGGCAACTCCCGGTACAAAGCGGACAATTGCATTGACGAGATCTATCTCACGGACATTGGTATAGGGGATCAGGGAAGAAAGAAGTACCAGAATCGGAATCAGGGACAGGAAGAAGAAAAATGCAGTACTGGATGCAAATGCGCCGATATTCTTCATGGACATTTTATCTGCAAAATCGAGTGCCAGTCTTGTAAGTCCCTTCTTCGCCTTCATCCTCTTCTCCCCGCAAAAAGATTTCTGCTTTACAACCTGCAAAAGGAAGGTCGCGATCCGCCACCTTCCTTTTGCAGAATAAATATATATATGAACAGTGACTGCTATAGCGTCACTGCAAAGCAAAGAGACAAAACGCTTTGCTTTTATACCCGATGATGCCGGTTCCTGCCTTTTGACTCCTAGCTAATGCCAGGTGGGTTACCGCAGCTCCGATCTCTGTCTTCCTCTCCCAAAGCTTGTCTGCACATGTGCAGGGCCGAAGGCGTGACATCAAAAGGAGAAATTTAGGATTCCCGTTTAAAGTAAATGTAGGTTCAAAACACACAGGAATTATCGAGCATCCCAGGCGGAGTGTTCCGAAGAACCTCTCCTACCTCTTATTATATCCGGAACCGTATTTTTGGCAAGTACCAGTATATTAGAAAATTATAAACTGATCATAAACCATTCAGATTGCCCTTGTCTGCTCTCTGAGCCATGCACGGATCTCCGGCTCCTCGATCAGCGGCGCTACCTTCTGATATACCTGTTCATGATATGCATTCAAAGCTTCCACATCTCCCGGTTGCATATACTTCTTATCAATGGCCTCAAGATCAACCGGTGCATAGGTCAGCTGATTGAAGTGCAGGAACTGTCCGTCACCGTTCTTTTCTCCTGCTGCCACTTCGAGAATGTTCTCTGTGCGAATTCCGTGGCTGCCCTCAACATAAACACCCGGTTCATCCGAAACGATCATTCCGGGCGTCAGAACTGCATCCTCCAGCCCCGGTCTCATCGCCCAGCGGATGTTCTGCGGACCCTCATGAACATTGAGCATATAGCCGATGCCGTGTCCTGTTCCGCACTTATAATCCATGTTCATCTCCCAGACCGGCCCTCTGGCCATAATATCCAGGTTTCTGCCATAGCAGCCGTACAGGAAATTGCAGCCTGCAAGGCGCAGCATGCCGACGGCAACCGCAGTGAAATGCTTCCGGATCTCATCACTGATCGTGCCAAGCACAATGGTTCTTGTCACATCCGTCGTACCTCCCATGTAGGTTCCGCCGGAATCTACGAGCAGCATGCCTTCCGGCTTTACTTCACTGTAAACGTCCTTTGTGGCCTCATAATGCATCATGGCTGCATTGGCGCCATACGCACTGATCGTCGGAAAAGAAAGTTCAATATACCCCGGCAGCCTGCTGCGGAGTTCATCCAGATACATGGCTGCAGAGTACTCCGTCATCGGAATCTTTCCTGCATTTGTCTTTACCCAGTAGATGAATCTGCACAGTGCCGCACTGTCACGAAGATATACTTCATGAATATTCTTCAGCTCTGTCTCATTCTTGACTGCCTTCATCATGGCCGTCGGATCCTTTTCATCGCGGATCGCACTGCCCTGACCTTCTGCCGTATCCTTCAGTGCACGATATGTTGTATAGTTTACATTGCGTACATCATACAATGTTTTTCCGTCATATTTATGATTCTGCAGAAATGGAATGATCTCTTCATAGTTTTTCAGCACGATCCCGCTTTTTTCACAGTAGCTGCGGACTGCTTCCGTCACCTCTGCCTGCTGTACGAACAGACAGAACGTATCCATCGTAATAAATGCATAGCAAAGCGCTACCGGATTACATTCCACATCATTGCCACGCAGATTCGTCAGCCACATGATATCATCAAGTTTGCATAAAAGATATGCCTTTGTCCTGTACTCCTTCATTCTGGCACGTACATCCGAAAGCTTCTGTGCAAAGCTCTTTCCGCACAGTTCATCTGTCAGCACATAGATTTCATGGCAGGGAAGTGCCGGACGGTCCGTCCATACTTCCTGCGCCAGATCACGGTCGAAACGGAAGGTAATCTTTTTTTCTGCCAGATCATCCTCCAGTTCCTCGCCGATTTCTGCAGCTATCACCCTGCCGTCAAAGCCAAGGCACTGCCCGTCCTGCATGTTCTGCTGCAGATATTCATTGATGGTCGGTACACCCTCATCCATCATACGGTACAGCGTAACACCGGTGCCTTCCATCTCACGTTCTGCCTGGATGAAATATCTGCCGTCTGTCCACATACCGGCCCAGTCTCCGCTGACTACCAGCGTTCCGTTGGAACCTGTGAAATTACTGAAGTACTCTCTTACCTTGAAAAAATCTGCTGCATACTCTGAATTATGAAAGTCAGAGGTCGGCATCATATAATAATCAATTCCGTAATCTTTCATCTTACCGCGAAGCGCAGCAAGTCTTTCCTGGATCTTTCTGTTTTCCATTTTACTTCTTTCACTTTCTCTCATTGATCGGCACATACGGCATATGCGGCCCTACCGGTTTGTAGGCAGGACGAATAATCTTGCCGTTATTGGCAAGCTCTTCCATACGATGTGCACTCCATCCGACAATTCTGGCCATTGCAAAGATCGGCGTATACAGCTCGATCGGCAGATCCAGCATCTTATAGACAAAGCCGGAATAGAAATCCACATTCACGCTGACGCCCTTATACATCTTACGCTCTCCGCTGATGACCTGCGGTGCAAGCCGCTCCACTCTTTCGTAAAGCGCAAATTCCTTCTCAAGTCCCTTTTCTTCCGCCAGCTGTTTCACAAAGGATTTGAGTACCACCGCACGCGGATCGGATTTTGAATAAATGGCATGTCCGACGCCGTAAATAAGACCTGCCTTGTCAAAGGCATCCTTATTCAGAAGGCGGTCCAGATATGCGCTGACTTCCGCATCATCCTCCCAGTCGGAAAGCTCATGCTCCATTTCATCAAACATGCGGACGACCTTGATATTGGCACCGCCGTGACGGGGTCCCTTTAAGGAACCGATCGCTGCTGCCATCACGGAATAGGTATCCGTCAGGGAGGAAGTCACTACATGTGTGGTAAAAGAGGAATTGTTACCGCCGCCGTGCTCCATATGAAGCACCAGACAGACATCCAGAAGCCTTGCCTCCAGTTCTGTATACTGAGAATCCGGCCGCAGCAGATACAGGATATGCTCTGCCGTGGACAGATCCGTTCTGGGCGTATGAATGACAAGACTGTTGCCTTCATGGTAATGGTTATATGCCTGATACCCGTAGATGGACAGAAGCGGAAACAGACTGATCAGCTGCAGGCACTGACGCAGTACATTCGGAAGCGAAGTATCGTCTGCGCGGTCATCATAGGAATACAGCGTCAGAACACTTCTTGCCAGGGTATTCATCATATCCTTGCTGGGTGCCTTCATGATGATATCCCGCACAAAGCTGGTCGGAAGACTCCGGTAAAAGAACAACAGCTCCTTAAAGTCCTTGAGTTGCACCTCGGAAGGGAGCTGCCCGAATAAAAGCAGGTAAGTGACTTCCTCAAAGCCGAATCTCTTTTCATCAGAAAAGCCCCTGATCAGATCTCTGACATTATAGCCGCGATAAAAAAGTTCTCCGTCTGCCGGTACCGTTTCGCCGTTTACCTCTTTTGTCGCACGGATATCTGATATGTGCGTCAGTCCGGTAAGTACGCCTTTTCCGTTTAAATCACGCAAACCTCTTTTTACATCAAATTTGGTAAAAAGTTCAGAATCAATCATATCCGCACGCTCGCCAAGCTGCGCCAGACTGGTGATTTCAGGGGTTACTTTTGAGTAGATATTTTCTTCTTCTGCCATATGCTTCACTCCTTCTCATCCTACAATATTCAGTTACCGTAACAACAGTCTCTTCCCTCTCTTAAGTCAGTTACATCCCAAGGAAGTTCTTTACCGCATGCTCCATCTCGCTCTTATCGCAGACCGTCTTATGACGGATCTCTGCGCTGCGGATGGACTGTACAGCATCCGGAACCGTAAGTCCCGCCATCTGCGCAAGCTGATCTGCAAGTGCAAAATCATCTGCTGTTTCATCTGCATGTCCGATTGCATTCATGACTGCTCTCGTAAATTTGAACGGACTGGCAGTTGATGCAATTACAGTAACTGTATCGTCATCTGTATCCTTTTCATATTTCTGATAAACGGAAGCTGCAACTGCCGTATGGGTATCAATCACATACCCTGTAGACTGATAAAGGCCGCGGATTGCTGCTGCTGTTTCCTCTTCGGATGCAAAGTTGCCATAGAAATCAGCCAGCTGCTTTCTCATCTCATCCGAAATCTCATATCTGCCTTCTGCAGAAAGCTTCTTCATATAATCCGCATCCTTCTGCGCATTATCTCCTGCGATATGATAAATCAGTCTCTCCAGATTGGAAGAGATCAGAATATCCATGGAAGGAGAGCTTGTCAGCATGAATTCACGGTTTCTGTCATAAGCGCCGGTTTTAAAGAAATCATACAGTACGCGGTTGGAATTGGAAGCGCAGATCAGCTTATGAATCGGAAGCCCCATGTTCTTTGCATAATATGCGGCCAGGATATTTCCGAAGTTTCCTGTCGGAACCACAACATTGATGGCATCACCGTCAGCGATTCTGCCTTCTCCCAGAAGTCTTGTATAAGCGTAGACATAATATACGATCTGCGGAACAAGACGTCCGATATTAATGGAATTGGCAGAGGAGAACTGGAATCCTGCCTGATCCATTTCACCTGCCAGTTTCTCATCGGTAAAGAGCTTTTTCACTCCGGTCTGTGCATCATCAAAATTTCCTTCAATTCCGACAACACAGGTATTGTCACCCTTCTGTGTGACCATCTGCTTTTCCTGAAT
Organism: uncultured Butyrivibrio sp.; assembly: GCA_964388815.1. Lineage (GTDB taxonomy): Bacteria > Bacillota > Clostridia > Lachnospirales > Lachnospiraceae > Butyrivibrio. The sequence goes on from CAYMBY010000167.1 coordinate 5,787, forward strand.
CGGAGAAACACCGTGCTTGGGATAAAATACGATGATCTTCGTGCCCGGAACATCGGCAAAGCCTGCAAGCGCTGCCTTTCCAGTATCACCGCTGGTTGCGGTCAGAATAACGATCTCATTTTTGGCATGATTTTTCTTTGCCGCGGTTGTCATCAGATAAGGAAGAATGGAAAGTGCCATATCCTTGAACGCAATGGTACGTCCATGGTACAGTTCCAGATAATATGCGCCGTCCGCCTGTGTCATCGGTGCAATCTCCTCTGTGTCAAACTTATCATCATACGCATGGCTGATGCAGTATTTCAGTTCATCTTCCGTATAATCAGTCAGCAGCAGTTTCATGACTTCATATGCTGTCTGCTGGTAATTCATTCCTGCAATCTCCTGTAATGTCCTGTCCAGATGCGGAATATGATCCGGAACGAAAAGACCTCCGTCCGGTGCGAGTCCTCTTAAAATTGCCTCTGATGCCTTAACCTTTAAATCTGCTCCTCTGGTGCTGCTGTACATAACGTCCTTCATTATTCAATCTTCTCCTTTATACTGGCTGCTCTTTTCAACTGGTTCCTGCCCTGTTAAAATAATAGCAGATACATGATCGGATTAATCTATAGTTTAGAAGTATAACATAAAATTACTTCATAAGAAACCGGACAAAATTAATTTTCTGTCAACAATCATGCATTAATTCAATATATTAATCCCGCAGGAGCTTATATGAATAAAAAGAAGCAATATCCCGGCGTGTACCAGACCGTACTTTCGGATGGAACCGCCTCATACCGATCCTCCATCACCTTCCGTCAGAAACATATTGCACTCGGCTCCTTTTCTACCGCTCCCGCTGCTCACAGAGCCTATCTGTATGCCCGCAGAGTACTGCAGCATCCTGCATGGAATCTGCACCGCTGGAAAAAGACAGATGCGCTTTCCTTTGAAAAATGCGTTCTGCTTGTCAACTTCCGGGATAAGGGAATCTATCTTCCGACTCCGGTCTATCTGGAAAAAAGATATTTTCTATATTATCTGTCTCCGAAAACCGTCCTGAAATTTGATATCGATGATCTGTTCTACTACACTTCCCATAAGATCATGCAGCGCGGCTCCCACCTGTTCGTTGCAGACTATGGCAGCCAGATCAATATTCTGAACCGCTACGGCATACAGAGCTACGCGGTTGCAGGCAGAGATTACCGTTTTGCCAACGAAGATCCGACCGACCTTCGTTATGAAAACATCATCATACTAAACCGTTACCGGGGTGTACGGCAGTTCGCACAGCGCGGCTTTGTCCGCTACAAGGCCGTGATTCATGTCTCCGGTAACTACATCATCGGCACCTATGCCAGTGAACAGGAAGCTGCCATTGCCTATAACAAGGCTGCTGATATTTTAACGCGGAACGGTTCTCCCCGTAACTACACCCAGAACTACCTGGAAGACCTTTCGGCCTCCGCCTATGCGGATATTTATACGAAGATCTCCATCTCTCCAAAGATTTACACACTGAAATTCCATGAAAAGGACCCGTCATGAGCAAAAAAAATCTGATTCTGATCTCTGTTTTTCTTTTCCTTGCCGCTGCACTTTTTTCCGGCTGTACGATGAAAAAATCCGGCCCGATTTCCAGAACGGGCTTTTACTTTGACACAGTCATCTCCATTGCAATTTATGACTCTGAGGACGAAACAATCCTCGACGGCTGCATGAAAATGGCATCCCATTATGATCAGCTGCTCTCCGCACAGAAGGAAGGGAGCGACATCTGGAATGTCAACCATGCAAAGGGCAAGCCGGTTACCGTGGACTCCGATACCGCGGATCTTCTGCAGAAAGCACTGTACTACGCCCGGCTTTCCGGCGGACGCTTTGATCCCACACTTGGCGGCGTCAGCAGCCTGTGGAACTTTAACGGACAGACTCCGGGGCCGGTTCCCGCCGCATCTGACATCTCAGCTGCACTTACCCATGTCGGCTATCAGAATATCGGGTTCTCCGGAAATACCGTCACCCTGAAGGATCCTGACACGCAGATTGATCTCGGTGCCATCGCAAAGGGATATATCGCAGATCAGATGAAATCCTATCTGCAGAAGCAGGGCGTAAAAAGCGCCATCATCAACCTTGGCGGCAATGTGCTGCTCGTCGGATCAAAGCCGGATCATGAATCCTTTACTGTCGGTATCCAGAAACCCTTTGCTGATAACAGTACCTACATCACAACCGTTTCCGCATCCGACCTGTCCATTGTCTCCTCCGGCACCTATGAACGCTATTTTGAGCAGGATGGCAAAAAATACCATCACATCCTCGACCCTTCGACCGGGTACCCTGTTGAAAACCACCTGCTGGGCGTTACCATTCTGTCAAAGCGCTCCGTTGACGGAGACGGCCTGTCCACTACCTGTTTCGTACTGGGTCTGGATGAGGGCATGAAGCTGATCGAATCCCTCCCGGATACCGAAGCCGTATTCATCACAGATGATGACCAGCTGCATTATTCAAGCGGATTTCCACAGTAAAAAAAGATCCGACCTGCCTTCCGGCTGATCGGATCTTTTTTGTCGTCTTACTTCTCTTATCCCATCTTATCCCACGACGCGAATTGCCTTCTTCGGGCACTTCTCTGCGCAGGTACCGCAATGCGTGCACTTTTCCTGATCAATATGTGCCACATTGTTCTCTACTGTAATTGCGCCTGACGGGCAGTTCTTCTCACAGATATGGCAGGCAATACAGCCGGCCTTGCAATACTTGTTGACGTCCGCGCCCTTATCCTGTGACTTGCAGGTAACCACTTCGGTCGCACTGTAAGGAACCAGATCGATCAGATGACGGGGACAGATATTTATACACTTTTTGCAGGCTTTGCAGGCATCCTTATCCACAACTGCAATGCCGTTTACCACATGAATGGCATCAAACTGGCAGACGCTCACACAACTGCCACCGCCAAGACATCCATAGGTACAGGTTTTCGGGCCGTTGCCCGGTGCCTGATTCATCAGACGGCAGTCCGGCGCGCCTGAATAATCATATGAAACCGCTGCCTTATCACAGTCACCGCCGCAGTGTACATATGCCACCATCTTTTCCTGTGTTCCTGCTGCAACTCCCATAATTTCCGAAATGACCTCTGCAACCGGTGCCCCGCCTACAGGACACTGATTTACCGGAGCCTGTCCCTTTGCAATTGCTGCCGCGCATCCGGAGCATCCCGGATATCCGCAGCCGCCGCAGTTGTTTCCGGGAAGTGCTTCCAGAACCGCCTGTTCCTTTTCATCCACATCTACATGAAGCCTTATCGCCGCAATCCCCAGGATCAGACCGATCAGGATTCCGATGCCGGCAACAATTGCCGTTGCAATCAAAACGCCACTAATCATAATCTATTTTCTCCTTATATTTTTTCTGGAATCAGCGAAGGCCGGAAAAACCGGTAAACGCAATGGCCATAAGTCCTGCCGTAATCAGTACAATCGGCATTCCCTTGAAGGACTCCGGAACATCATTGTAATACATTTTTTCACGGATTCCTGCCAGAATCACAATGGAAATCGTAAAACCGATTGCCGTTGCAAAACCGTTCACAATGCCCTGTACGATATTGTAATCATTCTGTACATTCAGGAGTGCAACACCCAGAACTGCGCAGTTGGTTGTAATCAGAGGCAGGTACACGCCCAGTGCCTTATAAAGAGATACCATGTATTTCTTGAGTACCATCTCCACAAACTGTACAAGCATGGCAATGATCAGAATAAATACTATTGTCTGCAGATAGGCAAGATCCAGCGGAATCAGGATGAACTTGTAGATCAGACCGCATACTGCAGAGGAAAGGGTAATGACGAATGTCAGGGCAAGGCCCATGCCAAGCGCCGTATCTGTTTTCTTGGAAACTCCCAGGAACGGGCACAGTCCCAGGAACTGGCTGAGCACCACGTTGTTGATCAGCGAGGAGGTTACCAGAATCGTTAATAACTCAGCAATCGTCTTCATCAGTCTGCCTCCTTCTCATGCTTTACCTTCACCGGCTGCCCTGCATCATTTACCGTGCAGCATCCGCCGACACCGAATCTGGAGGTATCCTTGCCCTTTGCTGCCATATTTCTCTTGATCCGGTTCATGGTGGCGATCAGACATGCCAGAACGAAGAATGCGCCGGCCTGCATAACGAAAATTCTTACCGGCTGATACATGGACAGGAACTTACCGACTGCGCCGGGAACAACGGTTCCCTCTCCGAGAATCTGTACACTGAAAGCAGTTCCGCTTCCAATGATTTCACGAAGAAGACCGATGCAGGTAATGGCACAGGTAAAGCCAAGTCCCATACCGATTCCATCAAAGAAAGACGGAACAACGGCATGCTTTGATGCATATGCCTCAGCTCTTCCGAAGATAATACAGTTCACGACAATCAGCGGAATATATACGCCAAGTGCATCATTCAGGGAAGGCATATATGCTTCAAGAAGGAGCTGTACTACAGTAACAAAAGAAGCAATGACAACAATAAACGCCGGAATACGTACTGTATCCGGGATAATCTTATGCAGCAGTGCAATTACCGCATTGCTCAGTGCCAGTACAAAAGTTGTTGCAAGTCCCATGGTAATGCCGTTAATGGCTGATGTGGTAACTGCAAGTGTCGGACACATACCGATCATAAGAACAAGCGTAGGATTTTCAACAATCAGGCCATTGAAAACACGCTCCATCGGGGAGTCCATCTTAAGCCCCAAAGCGCCTTTTTTCTTTTCTCCGCTCATGACTGTGCTCCTTTCAAAACATTCTGGAAGTATAACACACCGGCATTGACACCGTTGGTTACTGCTTTCGAAGTAATCGTGGCACCGGAAATAGCCTCGATCTGATTATCGGATGTCGCATCCGTCTTGGTCACTTCAAAAAGCTTGTCTGTTGCCGCTCCCTTAAACTGAGGAACAAGAACCTTCTGCGCATTCATGCCAAGTCCGGGTGTTTCATTGATGGAGATCAGTGAAATTCCATTCAATGTTCCGTCATCTGTAAGTCCCATGGTAAACACAATATCATCGCCATAACCGCCGGATGTTACCTGCAGCACATATCCAAGAGTCTTGCCGGATGAATCCTTTGCAGTCTTGACACTGTTGATTTCCACCTTTGCATATGCGGTATCTCCTGAGAGAATTTTGGAAACCTGTGCGGCATCCAGCTCTGCATCTTCAAAAGAAGCTGCATCAGGAAATACTTCCTGATTCGCCTTCGTCTCTGCCAGCTGTTCCTGATAGGCAATCGGTGCTTTGGTTACCTGATAGACAATTCCGAGAAGGACGCCTGCGACCAGCGTGATAATAAAGAGGATCATCGCATTTTTGATCATCTGTCTTGTTTCACTCATGCCTTCTTCGCCTCCTTCCGGATACCGAATGCTCTGGGCATCGTATATCGTTCAATCAGCGGAACCAGAAGATTTCCCAGAATAATTGCATAGGAAACGCCCTCTGCAGAAGATCCGAAGCATCTGAAGATACCTGTCATCACGCCCAGGAATATACCATATACATATTTGCCTTTGCTGGTAATCGGGCTTGTCACATAATCGGTTGCCATGAAAAATGCACCCAGCATCAGACCGCCGCCTGCAAGCTGTGCGGAAATATATACCGGATCAATTCCATGTCCGCCAAAAATGCACAGGAATATGACAAACGAAACAATATAGCTTCCCGGAATCTTCAGATCAATAATTCCAAGCATGATCAGGATACATGCGCCAACCACGATTGCAATCATGGACGTCTCACCGATTGTACCGCCGGTATGCCCGAGGATCATATCCATGACATTTACGCTGTCTCCGTTTTTGAGTGCGGTCAGCGGTGTTGCTCCTGTATAGGTATCCGTCACGAAGTTCGTCATCAGTGCCGGAAAAGAAATCAGCAGAAAACATCTTGCGCCAAGCGCAGGATTCATAAAGTTCTGTCCAAGACCGCCAAATACCATCTTCACAACAAGAATTGCAAAAACACCGCCGATCACCGGAAGCCACCACGGCACCGTGGACGGCAGATTCATTCCCAGTAAAAGACCGGTTACCACTGCGGAATAATCACCAATGGTAACGGGCTTATGCATACATTTTTCATAGATCAGTTCTGTCAGCACCGTAGATGCTACGGATATCAGCAGAATGATCAGCGCATCTACCCCGAAATTGTAGACACCGTATCCTGCCGCCGGAAGCAGTGATATCACAACCCACATCATGATATTGGATGTTGTGACTTTGCTTCTGACATGCGGATTGGATGACACTTTCATCATATCACTCATCGTCTGAATGACCTCCTCACTTTTTCTTCTTATTCGCAAGCTGTATCTTTCTCATCCCCTTGATGAGCTGTGTCAGCTGGCGTCTTGCCGGACAGATATAGCTGCAGCATCCGCACTCGCAGCATTCCATTCCGTATTCCTTCATGAATGTCGCTTCATCTCCATGCTCAACCGCATCTGCAAGCGTTTTGGGAACAATCTGTCCCGGACATACTTCAATACACTTGCCGCAATTGATACATGCGCCCGGCGCCATCTCTGAAACTGCATCCTCCGAGAGGCAGGTAAGTGCAGAAGCGGTCTTCGTCGTCGGAACATCCAGATCAAATACCGCAAATCCCATCATGGGACCGCCGGAAATAATCTTGGCAGGAGTTGACACGAAACCGCCGGCATCATCAATCAGCTCACGGTAATTGGTACCGATTCTGACCTTATAATTGCAGGGATCCACAACTGCATCACCGGTAATGGTAACGATTCTCTCCATCAGCGGTTTGCCTTCAAGAACAGCTCTGCTGATTGCACAGAGTGTATCCACGTTATCCACGATACATCCTGCATCAGCAGGAAGCATGGAAGAATTGATCTTTCTGCCCGTACATGCATAAATCAGCATACGCTCTGCGCCCTGAGGATATTTGGTCTGCAGTGTCTTTACACTGATATTCTGGTCATCCTTTGTCAGTTCCCTGAACTTTGCAATTGCATCGGGCTTATTGTCTTCAACCGCCAGAATTCCTCTCGCATTCGGGAAAATGCTGACAGCCACGCGAAGTCCGCTCAGAACCAGCTCCGGTTCTTCAATCATACGTCTGTAATCTGAAGTCAGATAAGGCTCACATTCAGAACAGTTCGCAATGACATATTCAATTTTCTCAGGTTCCTTCGGTGCCATTTTGACTGCTGTCGGGAAACCTGCACCGCCCATACCGACAACGCCGGCCTCGCGGATGGCTGCAACCTTTTCCTCTGCCGTCATTTCTTCAAGCGGCTTTACCTGCGGCCACTCGACTTCTTCATATTTTTCATCGTTTTCGACAATGATGCTGTTACTCATCCCGCCGGTTGCAAGTCTTCTGGGTTCAATTGTCTTTACTGTTCCCGAAACCGTCGCATAAACCGGTGCGGATACAAATCCGGAAGCCTCTGCAATCTTCTGTCCTGTCAGGACATGATCACCCACTGCCACAATCGGTGTTGCGGGAGCTCCGATATGCTGTGAAACCGGATATACAAGATCCCCCTTGGGCAACACTGTCTTGATGGGCTTGTCCTTCGTCAGTTCCTTACCTTCGTAAGGATGGATTCCCCCCACAAACGTTAGTCTCGCCATTTCCTGCCCTTCTTTCCTGATGGTCTGTTAACTGAGTCCATAGGTTCTCAGCCTGATCTGCTGCTACACACAGCATCAATACCATTAATAATACTATTTTTAGCATTAAAGTTCTATATAATTCTTGATTTAATTGTGTTTATTCTATACATTTTACTGTTATTGTCTGATTTTTTTACTCCGGTCTTTCCCTCTCTGTTCAAATCATGGTAATATGTAAGACGATGAGTCAGGTGATCCTACTTTACAGAAAAGAGTGAAAATGCAATGAAAATAATCAATGAAACAATAGATGCACTTCAGTCTTCCAGCCACCCCTATCCGCTGGAAAAACTTTCTGAAAATATCGAAGATATTCTCTTTATCGATATCGAGACGACAGGTCTCAGTGCCCGGACATCATCTCTTTATCTGATCGGCTGCGCATTTTTCCGTGAAGGCA
>CAYMBY010000168.1:0-11961 GCA_964388815.1 uncultured Butyrivibrio sp.
GCTGGCATTATGTGTTTTTTTCATCATGGTCATATTCATCGCCATAATCAGGATTGCAACCACACCTGCATTTTCCTGCTCTGCAATATACCGGATATGAAGGGCGCAGCATACTCCCTTCCTCATATATACAAAGTTTTCCCATTCTCCGCTGGCGATACAGTCTTCCACTGTTTTTCTGAACAGATTGCCATCCACACCGGCCAGCTGATTAAAGAATCCTGTTTCTTCCTGTTTTGCCTTTATCCCGCTGTTTTCCAGAAACTGCTCATACTCTTCGTTCATTACCAGATAGCTGAAACGGTTTCCGTCATACTGCAGAACGGCCATCGGCGCCACCCCTGCGCTTCTGTGCGCCAGATATGCCATTTCATTCAGCATCGGCTTTAACAGATTAACACGTCCGATTGCATTATAATACCGGTATCTCTGTGCATCTTCAATCCGGATTTTCTTACCTTTTGCTGATTCCCCAAGATGTGCAACCGGAACCGGCTGGCTGAAATAATACCCCTGTACTCTTTCACATCCGATTTTCTGCAGGAAATCAAGCTGTTTCGGCGTTTCCACGCCTTCTGTCAATGTCTGTACACCAAGTTCCTTGGCCATATCCACCACAGAAGAAATGATCAGGTGTGAATTCTGATTCTGTTCAAAATTTTTCAGGAAAAGCATGTCAATTTTGATTACATCAAAAACACAATCCTGAAGAATATTAAGTGATGAATATCCGCTTCCGAAATCATCCAGCCATACTTCAAATCCTGCATTTCTGAGTTCCTCTATTTTACCGATCAGTTCCTCGTAATCATCACTGAGAGCGCTTTCCGTGATTTCCACATGAAGCATGTTCTTGGGCATTCCGTAACGGTTCAGAATTTCCATGATCGGTTTTGTCACATCAAACATCCGGAAATCCTGCCTTGAAAGATTAACCGATACCGGAGGAAATGCTTCCCCCTGCTCCATATGATGTACATAATCCTGGCAGACCCGCTCAATCATATAAAAATCGAGCTTCTGAATCAGATGAAAGCTCTCCAGCACTTCAGTAAAATCCCCAGGCTGTAAAAGGCCGTATTTCGGATCATTCCATCTCGCAAGTGCTTCCGCGCCGCACATTTCTCCCGTAATTGCTCTGACAATCGGCTGATAATAAGCCTGAATATATTTTTTGCTGATCGCCTCATCAATATGTTCGATAATATACTGCTGTCTGTTTCTCTTCTGCTCCAGTCCCCTGTCATAATAACGGAAATAGACATCATACCGGTCACGGATATTGTCACAGGCAAGCCTGGCTCTGTCAATAATTGTGCTGACATCATCCATCCCGTTTCCATATTCGCAGATTCCTGCACGGATCATCATTGGCCTTTTACTGTAATCAAGGACCTTTTCATATACTGCATGGAGTTTTTCCTCCAGTGACTCATCATATGTCATAACCGCAAAATGATCGTCCGACAGATGACAGATCAGTCGATGCGGAAATTCCATGCGAAGGATATCCGCCACCGCTTTCAGGAACGCATCCCCTTCATGGAATCCGTATTCCTCATTATATTTCTTAAAATTACTCAGATTAAAATAGACAAAATCAATCTGCCTGCTCTCATCCAGCGTATCAATCAGAATCCTCGCTTTGTTTCTGAAATACATCATATTGGAAAGACCGGTAAGCGGATCAATTTCTTCCTTCTGCGCCTCAACAATCGTATCCATGAACTGGCCTTCTTCAAGTCTTGTCTGATCATATGCTTCCCCAATCATCAGATTTTTACCTCTCCCTTTGGCTTCATACATTTTCATATCTGCCAGTTTCACTATTCCCCTGAGATCATCCGGTGTCTCTGCCCTCCCATAGGCATATCCCGCACTGCAGGTTGGATGGAACCGATATTTATCCCACACGCATTGGTAAAAATCCGCTTTCCATGATTCCGTTTTCTGCACAAAATCATCTATACTGATGTCCCTTAGCACAATAAGACATTCATCACCGCCATAACGATAGCTTCCCTGAAATCCAAAATGAGAAATGGTAATTTTCCCGAATTCAGACAGAATTTCATCTCCTGCATCATGTCCATAGATATCGTTATAGAATTTCATGTCATCAAGATCGATCATCATGCTCACAACATCTGAACCGACATATTTTCTTCGATCTTCTCTCAATGCAACCCTGTTTTTCATGCCTGTCAGTGAATCCTCTGAAAACGATCTGATCAGTTTTTCATTGATATCCAGCATGCGAAGCTGCAGCCTGAAGCGTACCATGGTAATTACGACAATTCCCATACACAGAAAAATCAGATTTACCGCTGTTCCTGTTGTAACCGGTGAAACTTTATTGATCAAACTGACAAAAAGAATAAAGGAAGCCGCAATAATCAGTACTGAAAACAGCGGCTGAAGAAGGAACAGTCCAAAGGTCATTACCTCCATTGTGACAAAGGTCATGATCCCGTAACTGCGTCCGTAATCCAGAACAGATATGTATATTCCAAAAAAGATACAGATTAATATGTAGCTGTAAACTGTCCGCTGCACATATCCATGCTCTGTATGCCGTCCATTTCTGTAACAGATACATCTGCCCAGAAAAATCAGACTTGCAGACAGTAAAACCGCATATGCGATACGATATTTCAACAGCCACCTGACATTATCCCACTGATCATAAATCAGAAAAGATGCCGCCAGCATTGCCATTTCAATTACACTGAGCAGTGCTGCAAAGGGGATTCCTGCCTGTATGTTTCCGTGGTCAATCTCCTCTTTTGATGCCTGATTCAGTTTTTCAAACCAGAATTTTCCCTCGAATGTATCCCGAATGCTGTCTAATCCCATGATGTCTCCACTTTTTTCTGGTCTGTATTTTCGGCAGGCTCCCCCAAGCCCGAATTCCGAAATAAAGAAACCAATCTGCTCCCATGAACTCAAAAACGAATACATAAACGCTATATATACAAGTATATCGCCATACGAAAAGTAATTCAATGATGTATAATGCCTGTTACATATTTTTTTCTATTATCGAATAAATTTCTTCCCTGCCCTGTTTCGTAAGTGCAGAATATGGAATCAGTACCGTTTCCTGCGAAAGCTTAAGACTCGATCTGAGCATGCCAAGCTGTTTCTGCAGCTGTGCCTTTTTAATCTTATCCGCCTTCGTTGCAATGATCACCGGTTCAAATCCCTGATGAAGAATCCATTCATACATCATATGATCATTTTCAGACGGCTCATGTCTGATATCAATCAGCAGAAAAACCATCTTCAGCATGTCCGAGCGATGAAGATAATTTTCTATCATCGTTCCCCATTTCTGTACATCGTCTTTGGCCCGGCTCGCGTAGCCATATCCGGGAAGATCCACCAGATAAAATTCCTCATTCACATGATAAAAATTTATGGTCTGCGTTTTCCCCGGTTCTGCACTTGTTCTCGCATATGATTTCCGGTTCATAAGACCATTGATCAGCGATGATTTGCCGACATTACTCTTCCCGGCAAACGCAAATTCCGGTTGTGTGTTGAGCGGAACCGTACTTGTAATTCCGCATACGGTCTCCAGGTTTACATTCTTGATAATCATCTGTTTCCTCCGTAAAAAAAAGCAGGGGCTTTGCACAAGTCCCTGCCCTTTACCACTGTTTATTTTGCCGTCTTCAGTCTCTTCTGTTCCTTATGGACAAGAAGCGGCTGACTGGTTCCTTCCACTGATGCATCCGTAATTACACATTCACTGATACTGTCATCTGAAGGAATCTGATACATCACATCCATCATTGTCTTTTCCATAATGGAGCGAAGACCACGGGCACCGGTTTTTCGTTCGTATGCCATTGCGGCTATCCGGTCTACTGCAGCATCTTCAAATGTCAGCCGGACATCATCGAAACTGAACAGCTTCTGATACTGTTTCACCAGTGCATTCTTGGGTTCTCTGAGGATACGCACAAGTGCTGCCTGATCAAGTCCTTCCAGCGTCACACTGATCGGAACTCGTCCTACAAACTCAGGAATCAGGCCGAATTTCACAAGATCCTGCGGTGTTACATTGGACAGTACCTTACCAATATCCTGTTCCGTCTTATCTGCAATTTCCGCATTGAATCCAATAGACTTGCGATCCATTCTTGCTTCAACAATCTTCTCAAGTCCGTCAAATGCACCGCCGCAGATAAAGAGAATATTGCTGGTATCAATCTGGATCAGTTCCTGATGCGGATGCTTTCTTCCGCCCTGCGGCGGAACACTTGCTACCGTTCCTTCAATAATCTTCAGCAGTGCCTGCTGAACACCTTCACCGGATACATCACGGGTAATGGATACATTCTCACCCTTCTTGCTGATCTTATCGATTTCATCAATATAGATAATGCCATACTGCGCACGTTCAATATCATAATCTGCTGCCTGAATCAGTTTCAGAAGAATATTCTCGACATCTTCGCCGACATAACCTGCTTCCGTAAGCGTTGTCGCATCTGCAATTGCAAACGGCACGTTAATGATCTTGGCAAGTGTCTGTGCAAGATATGTCTTACCGGAACCTGTGGGACCGATCATGATAATATTGCTTTTCTGAAGCTCCACATCATCGGCAGAAGTTTTCGGTGCCATTACACGCTTATAGTGATTATATACGGACACTGCAAGAACTTTCTTTGCTTCTTCCTGCCCAATAACATAATCATCCATGAAGTTTTTGATTTCAGCCGGTTTAAGCAGATTGATTTTCTTTTCCTCTGTAGCCTCCGGTTCATCTTCAAACTCTTCCTCGATAATGTCTGCACAGATATCCACGCATTCATCACAGATATAAACGCCTGCCGGTCCGGCAATCAGCTTTTTTACCTGATCCTGCGTCTTATTGCAAAACGAACATCTAATCTCTCCGGAATTCTTTCCTGCCATCTTCACTCCCATATCTGAATCCTTTGACCGACAATACGCCGTTCAATTATTTCTCATCTTTCTTTTCGGTATCTGAACGCGCTGTCACAACTGAATCAATCAGCCCATATTCTACAGCTTCCTGCGCAGACATCCAGTTATCACGATCCGTATCCTGAGCCACCTGTTCAAACGGTTTTCCGGTATTCTCAGAAAGAATACGATTCATGTTTTCCTTTACCTTCAGAATGTGTTTTGCTGCTATCTCAATTTCAGTTGCCTGACCCTGAGAACCGCCTGAAGGCTGATGAATCATAATCTCTGCATTGGGAAGTGCAAGCCGCTTTCCCTTCGTACCGCCTGCCAGCAGAAATGCTCCCATACTGGCTGCCATACCGATGCAGATTGTAGATACATCACATTTAATATACTGCATTGTATCATAAATTGCCATACCGGAAGTGATTTCACCACCCGGGCTGTTAATATACAGATGAATATCCTTGCTCGGATCCTCTGCTTCCAGGAACAGGAGCTGTGCAACAACAACACTTGCAGAAGTTGCATTTACCTCTTCTCCGAGGAATATGATTCTGTCTTCCAGAAGTCTTGAATAGATATCATAGGATCTCTCTCCACGACTTGTCTGTTCAATGACATAAGGTATTAAACTCATTAAAAAATCCTCCATTTCAAATCGGCTCAGTCCGTATATTCATTGTACCACAGCTGGCCGTTATTTCGTTCAAAAACGCGGGAACATTTAAATATTATCGCACAGATCCGCCTGAATCAATATTCTTACTGTAAAAGAATTATAAATTCTTTCTGACAGAGCGCTTACAGATATCTTCATTCTTCCATGTGCGATTTGAGCACAGATCCCGGAATTGCAGACCTGTGCTCGAATAATTCTTTTGACGAATATGGAGTTCATTCGAAAGAAAATCTTTCAGGAATATCAGTCTTCCTTGGCCTTCTTTGTTGTCTTCTTCGGCTTTGCTTCTTTTTCAGAATCGTCTGCAGCAGCCTTTACGGACTTCTTTGCAGCACCTTCCTTTGAATTCTCAACAACGAAATCAGCAGCTTTCTGAACAGCCAGATCTTCACGGATCTGTTTCTGTTCTCTTTCACTGATCATACCCTTGATCTTCTCAACTTCCATCTTGTACTGCTCAGCCATCTTCTTAAGCTCTGCTTCAAACTCTTCATCTGTAGCTTCAAGTTTCTCTGCAGCTGCAACAGCTTCCAGAACCAGTCTGCTCTTGATTCTTTCTTCTGCCTGCGGCTTAACCTGCTCAAGCATCTTCTCTACTGTACTGCCTGTATACTGCAGATACTGATCCATATTCAGACCCTGCATCTGAAGTCTCTGCGCAAAGTCATTTACGATCTGTCTCTGCTGTGTCTCGATCATTGCATCCGGAAGCTCCATCTCAGAATCTTCAATGACAGCCTTGACTGCCTCATCTTCCTTCTTTGCCTTTGCTTCAGAAGCCTTACGATCAGCCAGCTTCTTCTGAACATCTTCTCTGTACTCAGCCATTGTCTCGAACTCGGAAACATCGCTTGCGAACTCGTCATTCAGTTCAGGAAGCTGCTTCTCCTTGATGGACTTTACTGTGCACTTGAAGGTTGCATCCTTGTCTGCGAGCTCAGCTGCCTGGTAATCTGCCGGGAACTTCACCTTTACTTCTGTTTCCTTGCCTGTTTCCACACCGATCAGCTGATCTTCAAATCCGGGGATAAATGCACCTGAACCGATGGTAAGCGGATAATCTTCACCCTTACCGCCCTTGAATGCCTCACCGTCAACAAAGCCTTCGAAATCAAGTGTGATCATATCATCTTTCTTTACTGCTCTGTCTGTTACTTCAACGGTTCTTGCGTTTGTATTTCTCTGCTTGTCAATTTCAGCGTCAACATCAGCATCTGTTACATCCAGATCTGCCTTTTCCACCTTAACGCCCTTGTATTTTCCAAGGCTTACCGGAGGCTTTAATGCAACTTCTGCCGTAAAGATGAACGGCTTGCCGGATTCAACCTGTGTAATATCAATCTTGGGATTGGAAACGATATCCTCACCTGACTCTTCTGCAGCCTTCGGATATTCGCTGTTAATCAGTTCGTTGGCAGCATCCTCATAGAATACGCCCTTGCCATACATCTGCTCGATCAGTTTACGGGGAGCCTTTCCCTTACGGAAACCGGGGATGCTGATCTTACCTCTGTTTTTCTGGTAAGCTGTCTCAATTGCCTTCTCAAGATCATCGGCGGAAACCTCTATCGTCAGTTTAGCCATGCTCTTCTCTAATTTCTCGACCTGTACGCTCATTATGAAAAAATCCTCCTTAAAAATTATAATCTCCAAACCGTGCACACGTAAACGGTATTATTACCTTTGGTATTTCACCGGAATAATCTAAACATAAACACAGCCATTTGTGAATTATAGCATATTTGCAAGCAGAATGCCATAAAAATTTACAGCAAACGCAAAATGCCGTAAAAAATGTTCCGGTTTCCCAAAGCAGCTTATTTTATACTGCTCATATATGCATTACTGTATTCCCTGTTTCCGGTCACTTCTTCCCTGAACCAGTCTGCCGGATGATAGTCTCTGGCGGCCTCTTCTGTCGGAAATTCCACTTCCGCAACAACTCTTCCGTCAAACGGTGCTTCAAACAGATCCAGTTCAATTTTCACCTGTCCTGTCCTGATCTGTTCCGCAAGTTCTGAATCCTCTGCAAGATACTCTGCCGTATAGGCATCCGTATTCAGCGGAATCAGATATCTCTTCTTGCGGATCACATTCCCGTCCGCTTTATCCAGCAGATGAAGATAGGATGCCTCATCAAGGTCGAGATTGTATTCCTCATGGGCAACTGTCCCGTGTCCTTTATATGTCATATAATACCGTTCATCCTCTTTTCTGACCCGGATGGCCGGACGGACGTTCAGATACCCCTGTTCAATTGTATGGAATGAATACTTCTCAAGATTTTCCGGAAGTCTGTCAACTGTATATTTCTTTTCAATTTCAATTCCCATTCTGTTTCACGCTCTCTTTCCCTGCCTGGTGGTCTGCCAGATAGGATATTACTTCCTTTCTGGTGATAATGCCGATGAAACATTTCTGATCATCAATAACCGGAACAAAATTCTGCCTCGTAATATACCGGATCAGATCTTCTATATCCGCCCCCGCTGATACCGCATCATTATCGCGGTTCCGCGGAACATCCAGTACCGGAACATCCTCTGCGTCCCTGAGTGTAAGATTATATTTTTCCTTGGTATACCACAGAAAGTCTCCTTCCGTTATGGTTCCAAGATATTTTCCGGTCTTATGACTGATGATCGGAATCGCCGTATAACGATGATTCTCCATTTTTTCGAGGGCCTGGCGCAGCGTGTCATCATCATACAGATATGCCACGTCCTCCTTTGGTGTCAGGAAAAAAAGTATATTCATAACTGAAACACAACTCCTTCTGTCAGCACAAAATAAACCGGGGTAAAAGACTTCTTTTCCCCCGGCTTGTTACCTGATCCATATTATACACCCTGAATAGTGTTTTGTCGTCTGTCAGATCTCGATTTCACTGTTTATACACAATCGCCCTGCCCAGTTTTTCAGCTTTTTCCTCTCCCTGCAGCCTTCCGACGATTGCAAGACCAAACGCAGTCGCCGTACCCATTCCCCGGCTGGTCAGAATATGATCGGAAATCACTGTTTCCGTATGCTGAACCTGTGCCCCGTCCAGCTGATCCTCCGTCGTCGGATAGGAGCAGGCCTTTCTGCCTTTCAGAAGTCCCATTCTGCCGAGGATTCCCGGTGCTGCACAGATTGCACTGATATATCTGCCCTGCTGATCAAATTCACGGATTCTGTCTTTGAGCGGAGCAAACGCATCAAGATTCTTTGTTCCCGGAGCTCCTCCCGGTAAAATGATCATATCCAGGCTGTCAAACTCAACATTTTCAAACAGTGTGTCACATTGAACCGTAATCCCGTGTGATCCGGTCACTGTCCTGTTCCCGTTGATTGAAACCATCTGTATTTCTATTTCCGCACGTCTTAAAAGATCTACTGCTGTCAGTGCTTCAATTTCTTCAAATCCTTCTGCAATGAAAATTGCTGTCCTGCTCATCTGCCCTGTTCCCGTACCTTTCCTGTTGATTCTCCTTCAATCAGTTCTGCAGGAAAAATAATATGCTGATGAGTACTCTCCCCTGCAATGATATCAAAAAGCAGCCGGATCGTTTCCCGCGCAATCATATCCAGTGGCTGAGAAATCGTAGTAAGCCTCGGCGTATAATATCTGCCCATCTCCAGTCCGTCAAATCCCGCAACACTCACCTGCTCCGGAATACGGATCCCGCTTTCCGCCAGAGCTCTGCAGGCCCCGATTGCAAGCCGGTCTGATATACAGAACAAAGCTGTAAACGGCACTTTATCTTCGACCAGCTTAAGTGTTGTCTCATAGCCGTTTTTCATTGAATAATGTTCCAGATTCTTATCTACAAAACGGATCAGATCGTCCTCCACCGGAATTCCATGTGCCTTTAATGCATCCATGTATCCCTGCAGACGAAGCTGTCCTACAGACGGTTCTTCTGAACCTTCTGTAATAATCGCTATTCTGCGATGTCCGAGTCCCAGAAGATATTCCACCATATGCCGGCTTTCCAGCTGATCATCTACCGCTACCGTAGAATAGGTGGCTCTGCTGATTTCATCCGATACGGGAGACCCGATTGTGGCAAAGATTACCGGTACATTCAGCTGTTTGAGCTTATCTGCCGAATGTCTGAATCCGCCGCCCAGAAATACAATCCCGCGAAGACGCTTTTCCTTTTCCAGTTCAAGCGCCACATCAACCTCATCCTCATATGCTTCTACATGCCGCAGCACAAGCGCATATTTCTTTTTTTCCGTCTGCTGTTCGATAATCTCGATCATCGGACTGAAAAAAGGATTGGTAATTCCCTTGATCAGAACTGCAATGCATTTTGCATCTGTCCGTTTCAGATTTCTGGCACTGTTATTCGGAATATAGCCGGTTTCCCTGATTACTTCCAGAATTCTTTTCTTCGTTTCCGGATTGATATCCGAATGGTTATTCAGTGCTCTTGAAACAGTACTGACACCCACTCCGCACTTTCTCGCGACTTCTACAATTGTAATTTCTGCCATGGTAACACCTCTTTGTAATCTGGCACATTCTGTCCTGATCTGTCAAAAAACAGATCCCTTACAGTCTACCATAGAGTCTGGCAAAATCATACATTCTTTTTGCAAGTTCCTGCGTACAGGCGTCCTTCTCCATTCTCCATTTCCAGTTGTTCCCGAGTGTGGACGGTGTATTGATTCTGGCTTCTGAACCCAGGTTCAGATAGTCCTGCATCGGAATGATTGCCGTATCCGCAACACTTGCCAGTGCGCTTCTGATAAATTCCCATGCCACATCCTTATTGGAATGTATATTCAGATAACGTTTGGCAAATCTGACATCGCTGCGGTTCGTGTTCCGATACCATCCGAGCATGGTGTCATTATCGTGTGTGCCGGTATAAACCACGCAGTTATGATCATAGTTATGCGGAAGATAATCACTTTCTTCTCTGGAATCAAAAGCAAACTGCAGAATCTTCATTCCCGGATAACCGGTTTTCTTTACCAGACGGATTACCGATGGTGTGAGAAATCCGAGATCCTCTGCAATTACTCTGCGGTCACCCAGCTTTTCCTTCATTGTGCGGAAAAGTTCATAACCCGGTCCTTTCTGCCATGAACCGTGCTCTGCAGTAGGCTCCCCGTAAGGAATTGCATAATATTCGTCAAATCCTCTGAAATGATCAATTCTGACCACATCATATAAATCAAAGCAATGTCCGATCCGCTTCATCCACCATGCAAAACCGGTCTTCTGATGATAATCCCATCTGTACAGCGGATTACCCCAGAGCTGCCCGGTTGCACTGAATGCATCCGGAGGGCATCCTGCAACTGCAACCGGCACATTGTCACTGTCCAGCTGGAAAAGTTCCGGATTTGCCCAGGTATCTGCACTGTCAAATGCCACATAAATCGGGATATCCCCGATGATTTCTACATTTTTCTCATTTGCGTACGCCTTCAGTGCATGCCACTGTCTTTGAAACAGATACTGCTGAAAACGATAAAAACCGGTTTCATCCGTATACTTTTCACGCGCTTTTTTCATGGCATCTGCTGTACGGAGTCTGATCTCCTTCGGCCACTGATTCCATCCCTGTCCGTCATAAACATTTTTCAGTGTCATATATAAAGCATAATCATCCAGCCACTCTGCGCTGTCTCTGCAGAACTGTTCATAATCAAGACGCAGTTCCTCTTTGGCCCTGTGCGTGCTTTTCTCCGAAAGTCCGCTGTTGACATAGGCTTTTCTCAGCAGTTCAAATCTGGAACGATACATTTTATCATAATCCACATACTCCTGACTGCTGCCGAAATCACAACGGTCCGCATCCTTCCGGGTCAGCCAGCCATTTTCAATCAGTGCATCTATATCAATAAAATACGGATTGCCGGCAAATGTGGAAAAAGACTGATATGGGGAATCTCCATAACTTGTCGGACCAAGCGGCAGCATCTGCCAGAAACTCTGACCTGCCTGCGCAAGGAAATCCACAAATTCATAAGCCTGCTTTGAGAATGTTCCGATTCCATAATCTGATGGAATGCTTGAAACCGGCAGTAAAACTCCACATCTTCTGTTGTTCTTTATCTTTTTTGCCATCTCCCTGTACCCCTTTGATACTGTTTTTTCAACGAATTACCGGTAACGTTTCCGGTGCATTTATACTTTATCACTTTGTGATTTATATGGCAATAGTTTCCGCAAAAATGTGTACTGTTTTCGGAAACGTTTTCACATGAATATGTTTCCCCGCGAACATTCTTTTTCCCACTCTCACTGCCTTTCTGCTCACTGCTTCGTTTCCTCTTTGACTCCCCAGATCAGATTATGCCACTGTTCGAGCTGCTGTGTGGTCATAAATCCGTTT
>CAYMBY010000169.1:0-6525 GCA_964388815.1 uncultured Butyrivibrio sp.
TGGAAATGATACAGACGATTGCTAATCAAAAGTTCAGTATAGTTATTATGCTGAATCGTTTGGTAGAGAAAATTATTATTTGCGGGCACATCAACTGCTATTTCCATCCGGCAGTGAAGGTCCTCTATTCGGAATATCACCATAACCGCGTACGCAAAAAGCTGGATCGCAAGATCGGACGGGAGAGGTGAAATACATGAAACTTACATATGTCGGACAAAAGCTTACGGTAAGTGAATATCTGTACCTTCGGGAAAGCGTCGGCTGGAAGAATCCATGCAGAAAACAACAGGAAAAGGCCTTGGAAATGAGTCTGTTCACACTGACTGCCTATGATGATGGTATGCCTGTCGGAATGGGGCGGATCATAGGTGATGGTATATATGATACCATAGCAGATGTAATTGTGCTTCCGGATTATCAGCGTAACAATATAGGAAAAACGATTGTCGGGAAGCTGCTTCAGTATATCAGGGACACGCTTCCTGAAAACGGAAGCGTAAGCATTCAGCTGATAGCTGAAACAGGCAAGGAGGGCTTCTATGAAAAACTCGGATTCAGGAGCATTCCAAATTCAGAAAGCGGATCGGGCATGCAGCTGATCATCAGGAACGGAGAAGTGAAAAGTCACTGTTACAAATGACAATACAGGTGTATAATCATAATAACTGATATATTTACACTAACTGACAGGCTTATGCAGGAGGCGCAGTATATGGATAAAATGATGGAGTATTGGGATTCACTTGAAGAAAACGAAGTAGACGGCAAGAAGTTTGTTCTGATTGCTGCAATCTGTGTACTGGCCGGAATTATTTTCGGTATGCTGATCAGTCCCAGAAAGACAAGAATCGGACAATATTATGATGGCGGAGAATGTGACTGCGATTGCGATGATGATGATTGTGACTGTAGCTGCGGAAAATAAAAACAGGCTTGACTTTTATAGCGGCCGAAACTAAAATGTAAAGCAATAAATGCAGTGAAGGTGTCGTAAATACCGGATGATTCCGGCATACGGACAAGATTCATATTCCTGATATGTGGAAAGAGACGGAAGGTCATTGGCTGAAAGCCTTCTGAGGTAAAGATGAAATCTGAAAATTCGCACCGGAGCAGTCTGAGTGAAACGCTTGATCTGAAGTAGCCCGGAACGTGAACGCACGTTATGCGTATTGAGTGTCTGTTATAATAATAACAGAAATCAGGGTGGTACCACGGAGTAAATTCGTCCCTTGCATCTATGCAGATGCAAGGGATTTTTTGCGTGAATAAGCAGAGCCAAGTGGCTTGAACTGCCATCGTGCTTGCACGAATGGCAGAGAAAAGACATTTGGCGAGCAACACGACCGAGAGGCCGAAGGCCTTGAGGTGGTGTCTGCTTATTCACGCAAGGCGAAGCAGAGCCAAGTGGCTTGAACTGCCATCGTGCTTGCACGAATGGCAGAGAAAAGACATTTGGCGAGCAACCGGGCCATGAGGCCGAAGGCCTTGAGGTGGTGTCTGCTTATTCACGCAAGGCGAAGCAGAGCCACCTGGCGGCCAACAGGCAGTTCAATCGATCAATTAATGATAAGGAGACATACAGATATGATGAAGGAAAAACTCGATCAGCTCAGAGAAGAAGCCCTGAAGCAGATCAAAGAGACAGACAATGCAGACAGACTCAACGAGATCAGAGTCGCTTTCCTTGGAAAAAAGGGTGAACTGACCGGTATCTTAAAGAGCATGAAGGATGTTGCGCCGGAAGACAGACCGAAGGTCGGTCAGATGGTGAACGATACCAGAGCAGAGATTGAAAAAGTTCTGGAAGAGTCAAAGACGAGAATGGAAAGCGCCATCCGTGAAGCCAAGATGAAAGCAGAAGTGATTGATGTAACACTTCCGGCAAAGAAAAACAAAGTTGGACACAGACATCCCAATACGATTGCACTGGAAGAAGTGGAGCGTATTTTCGTAGGCATGGGCTATGAAGTTGTGGAAGGCCCTGAAGTTGAAAAAGATTATTACAATTTCGAAGCACTGAATATTCCGGCAGATCACCCTGCAAAGGATGAACAGGATACCTTTTATATCGATGCAGATCTCCTGCTCAGAACACAGACCTCTTCCACACAGGTGCATGAAATGGAGAAGGGCAGAATCCCGATTAAGATGATTGCTCCCGGAAGAGTATTCAGAGCAGATGAAGTAGATGCAACACATTCTCCTTCTTTCCATCAGGTAGAAGGTCTGGTTGTGGATAAAGACATTACGTTTGCAGATCTGAAGGGAACTCTGGCCGAATTTTCAAAGCAGATTTTCGGACCGGATACGAAAGTAAAATTCAGACCGCATCACTTCCCGTTCACAGAACCCAGCGCAGAGATGGACGTCAGCTGCTTCAAATGCGGAGGCAAGGGCTGCAGATTCTGTAAGGGTGAAGGCTGGATCGAAATCCTCGGCTGCGGAATGGTACACCCGCATGTACTTGAAATGAGCGGCATTGATCCGAAGGAATACACAGGCTTTGCATTTGGTGTAGGCCTTGAAAGAATCGCTCTTCTGAAGTATGAAATCGACGACATGCGTTTACTGTACGAGAACGACATCCGTTTTCTCAAACAGTTCTGATTCTCACTTCGTGAGGATCTGCGGGCCAGTACAATACCAACAAACTTATTTTGGAGGATAAAAACCAATGAATGCATCCTTATCATGGATAAAAGCATATGTACCTGATCTTGAAACAACCGATCAGGAATTCTTTGATGCAATGACTCTTTCAGGCACCAAAGGAGAAAGTTATACAAGACTTGACAAAAATCTTGAGAAAATCGTCGTAGGACAGCTTAAGAGCATTGAACCTCATCCGGATGCCGACAAACTCGTCATCTGCCAGGTGGATATCGGTACGGAGATGATTCAGATTGTGACCGGCGCAAATAACATGAAAGTCGGTGACAAGGTTCCGGTTGTACTTGACGGCGGACGTGTTGCAGGCGGCCATGACGGCAGTGCCAATCCGGAAGACGGAATAAAGATCACAGCGGGTAAACTCAGAGGCGTTTCCAGTAACGGTATGATGTGTTCAATTGAAGAACTGGGTTCCAGCAGAGAATTTTATCCGGAAGCACCTGAAAACGGGCTGTATATTTTTCCCGAAGATACACAGATCGGAGCGGATGCAGCAGAAGTACTGGGACTTCGTGATACCGTATTTGAATACGAAATTACGTCTAATCGTGTAGACTGCTACAGCATTCTGGGAATTGCAAGAGAAGCGGCAGCAACCTATAATCTTCCGTTTCATATGCCGCAGGTCAGTGTAGAAGAGACTTCAGAGAAGACTTCTGATTATATCTCCGTGGAAGTCAGGGATACGGATCTCTGCACCAGATACTGCGCAAGAGTTGTTACAGACATTCATATTGCACCTTCACCGAAATGGATGCAGAGAAGACTTGCATCCTGCGGAATCCGTCCGATCAATAATCTTGTGGATATTACCAACTATATTATGCTGGAGTACGGGCAGCCGATGCATGCCTACAATCTGGACACCGTTGCAGGACATCATATTGTTGTAAAGAGAGCGGCAGATGGTGAGACCTTTACCACACTGGACGGTCAGGAGAGAAAACTGGATTCAGAAGTACTGATGATCTGTGATGCGGATAAGGAGATCGGAATCGCAGGAATCATGGGCGGCGAGAATTCCATGATTACAGATGATGTGAAGACTGTTCTGTTTGAAGCTGCGACCTTCAACGGACCGAACATCAGAAAGAGCGCCAAGAGAATCGGACTTCGTACGGACGCTTCAGGCTTTTTTGAAAAAGGTCTTGACCCGGTGAATGCGGAAGATGCGATCAACCGTGCCTGCCAGCTGATTTCAGAGCTTGGCTGCGGCAAGGTGACCTCCGGCATTGTAGAAGCCGGCGCTCCCGTTGCACCGCTGAAAAAGATCACACTGGAGCCTGACCGCATCAATGCACTGCTGGGAACAGACATCAGCAGAGACGAAATGGTTGCGATTCTGAAGAGAGAGCAGATTACAGTAGACGGAGATCAGATCATTGTTCCGAGCTTCCGTCAGGACCTGAATCAGATGTGCGATATTGCAGAAGAGGTTGCCAGATTCTTCGGATATGACAAGATTCCGACCACACTGCCAAAGAGCAGTGCCACAACCGGCAAGCTGACCTTCAAGATGCGTGTGGAGGCAAAAGCAAGAGAAGTTGCACAGTTCTGCGGATTTTCACAGGCATACACCTATTCCTTTGAGAGCCCGAAGGTATTTGATAAGCTGCTGCTGCCGGAAGATGCAAAGGAAAGAAAGTGCATCCGCATTTCCAATCCGCTCGGCGAAGATTTCTCGGTTATGCGTACCATTTCCCTGAATGGAATTCTGACATCTCTGTCAACAAACTATAACAGAAGAAACAAGGATGTCCGTCTGTATGAGATGGGAAATATATATGTTGCAAAGAAACTTCCTCTGACGGAACTTCCGGATGAAAGAATGCAGCTGACGCTGGGATTCTACGGCGAAGGCGATTTCTACAGCATGAAGGGCGTGATTGAAGAGTTCCTTGACAGCATCGGCATGCTGGATAAGGTGGAATATGACCCGAAGGCAGACAAGCCGTTCCTGCATCCCGGCAGGCAGGCGAAGGTTGTGTATGACGGAGAAGAGATTGGCTATCTTGGCGAAGTTCATCCGCAGGTATGTGATAACTACGACATGGATACTCATGTATATGTTGCAGTAATTGATCTGCCTACAGTTCTGCCGCATGCTTCCTTTGACCGTATCTATACCGGAATTGCAAAGTTCCCGGCAGTGACACGTGATATCAGTATGGTGGTTCCTTCCGATATCCTTGCGGGAGATATTGAACGGATGATCCGTCAGAGAGGCGGAAAGATTCTGGAATCTCTTGAACTGTTCGATATTTATGAAGGCGCACAGATCAAGGCCGGATTCAAGTCAATGGCATATTCCTTAAGCTTCAGAGATAAGGAAAAGACACTTTCCGATGATGAAGTCGGAGCTGCCATGAAGAAGATTCTGAACGGACTTGAAAGTATGAAGATTGAGCTTCGAAGCTGATATTAATAGAAAAGAGAAACGCGTATTTCGGGTAAAAGAAGTACGCGTTTTTTTTCTTCCCTTTTTTTGAAATAAAATTGATTGTTTGCCTTTATATCGTATTGTATAATAGAGATATTCGAATATATATTCTGAAAGGTGGGACATGCGATGTTTGGAAAAAAGGGTTCTTATTGCAAGGAAATGAACTGCATTGCGGAATATGCGGAGAATTACAGTCAGGGGAAGCCTGCAGAATGCCCGAAGACGGATTATCAGGTACACCAGCGAATGATTGCGCAGTTGAACCGGCTTTTTGCCAATGAAAAGAAGATGGCCGAATCTGCAAAGGAAATCCTGAATATTGCAAGTTCGATCAGTTCTTTTGATGTCGGCATGTCACATATTTCCGGAAGTCTGATGAATTTTTCCAGACAGCTTCAGGATCTGAGTGTATCCAATCTGGCAATTGTGGAAGAAACCAATGCAACCATGGCCAGTATTGAAGGTGCGGTAGATCAGACGGCAAATGCACTGGATGATGTTACCAGGGAATCCAACAGTATTTCCGAGAAAAACATTGAAAGTCACCAGCTGCTGCAGGATGTACAGGGGCTCAGAGACAACCTGCTGCAGGACACCGGCAATATGAGTGACAAGATGGAACAACTGATCGAACTGATCGGAGAAATCGGCAAGATTATTGACAGCGTGGCCGGAATTGCAAGCCAGACCAATCTTCTGGCGCTGAATGCTTCCATTGAAGCAGCAAGAGCAGGAGAGCAGGGAAAGGGCTTTGCCGTTGTTGCAACGGAAGTAAGAGACCTTGCAGATGATACAAGGAAAAACCTGGATGGAATGCGCGGTTTTATGAATAACATCAATGCGGCTGCTGCGGAAGGCAAGGACAGTATTGCACGTGCCAGAGAGTCGACGGACCAGATCGGGTCAAAAATTGATGCGGTTACCACCACGGTAAATGATAATATTGATCTGCTCCAGACAGTCCTGTCAAGAGTGGGTGATGTGAACAGTTCCATGCAGCAGATCCGTGATAATACAAAGGAAATCGGAAAGGCCATGGAGGCATCAGGACAGGATGCGCAGACCCTGAGTGAAATGACAACAAGACTCGCAGGCGGCGCAGAAGATACTGTAAACTTTGCAAAGAGTGTATCTCAGATTGATGATCATCTTTCTGAAGTTGTGACTTCGATGTTTGCCGGAATGAAGAACTCCAGGAATGCGGTAACCAATCAGGATATCATAGATGCACTTAAAAAGGCGGATACGGCACATGTAGCGTGGGTCGGCAATCTGAAGAAGATGGTGGATGAGATGCAGGTGCAGGCGATTCAGACTGATTCTCACAAGTGTGCATTCGGACATTTCTATCATGCACTGCAGCTTGAAAATCCGGAGATTTCTGAAGACTGGAAGAAGATTGATAC
>CAYMBY010000170.1:0-34677 GCA_964388815.1 uncultured Butyrivibrio sp.
AAACAGGAAGAAACAGGATTTTTTAATCAGCTGGCCGGTGTGGATGGCAATCTGTTCAGAAAAACAGTGGAAGACTGTATCGACAGCGGAGAATGGGAAAATTTTGTATATGTGAGAAAAGGAGTATGCTGCGCTCTTCATATCCGGTATGTTGCGGAGCAGGAAAATGCCGGTGTGGTTGCGATTCTGATTATGGCGATGAATATGACCATGATGAAAAAAACACATAATGCCAGCTGGTGAGAATCTGTGCGGTATACTGGAAATATGACTGTTTAACGTGTATACTTGTTTCTATAAGGTGAGAGCTGAAATTATTCCGTTACAGGAGGTTTGAAAAATGAATTTTTTTAAGCGGCTGGGTATCAATTATGTTGTAGATGCGATCATATGTGTTGCGGTCGGACTTATTCTGCTGTTTCTGCCGGGAGTGACCATGACAATCCTGTGCAAGGCACTTGCTGTACTTCTGATTGTTGCCGGCGCGGCTATGATTATCAGCTATCTGATCAATAAGGATAATTCAATCGGGTATTCCGCCATGTTTGCAGTCGGACTTCTGATTGCGATTATCGGGGTATGGATTTTCATGAAGCCCGATGTGTTTATTTCTCTGATTCCGCTGATTGCAGGTGTCATTATTGTGATTAACGGAGTAACGAATTTTGCACAGGCAATTTCACTGGCCAGAGCATCCTATGGAAGATGGTGGCTTGCACTTGTTTTTGCTCTCATAACCATCGGCCTTGGTGTATATCTGATTTTCAGACCGCTCAGTGCGGTAGAGCTGGCAGTCAGAATCATCGGCGCCATTCTGGTATATGACGGGGTTTCCAATGTATGGGTGGCTTCAAGAGTCCATAAGTTTGTAAAGAATGTGAAGCAGGATGCGGAGGCAATTGATACAGAGGGCAAGGAAGTCTGATTGACTTATATTGCGTTCGGACAGAAAATGAAAATGCTGTTTGATGGTAACTCCGCGCCGGACTGACGCGGAGTTCGTTCGTTGTATGAATCGCAGAAAATGTCTGCGATTGCAGAAAATGTCTGCGATTGCAGAAGATGTCTGCGATCGCAGGGGATGCCTGCGGTCAGAGCCATGTGGCAGGAGAAGATGATAAATATGAACTGGGTTCCCCTGGAGGCAGAGATAGAGGAGCAGCGGATTAAGGAGCTGCAAAACAGATATCATTATACAGAAGCCGGGCAGTCAGCGCTCATCAAGTGTTACAGAAAACTCAGACCGCTGGTGCATGCTGCAGTGTGCTATCGTGTCATGAAAGTGCAGGACTGTGAGCATCAGCAGACCGGAAAAGCGGTAGCAGTAATCACGCTGGGGGCAGCAGTAGATGAGTATCAGCGTATGTGCGAGCAGAAGGATCAGATCGAAGAAGCGTTTATGATTGACTGTCTGAGTATGGAGCTGCTGTCGAGGGCCTATAGTTCATTTGACAGGCGGTTACGGCAGGAAACAGGACTCTGGCCGGGAGACTATCAGTATCCGGGAAGTGACGGTCCGTTGCAGATGATGGGAGAAATCATGCGGCTTCTGGGACAGAAGCAGGTAACCTGTAACAGCGCATATGTACTGCAGCCGTCTAAGAGCGTTGTTTTTACGGTTCCGCTTTATGACAGACAGGGAGTAAAACATGCAGACTGCAGAAACTGTAAAAATGCAGACTGCATATACAGAAATGAAAACGAAAAGGATAAATCGGAGGATAAAGCCACGGAATCTTCAGAACAGAACGCCTGCGGATGTGTTCATATGTATATGGGGGATGGAAAAGGAAAAACAACCGCAGCCATCGGACTGGCAGTAAGAGCAGCAGGCGCAGGAAAAAAGGTCGTTTTTGTACAGTTCATGAAGGGACAGGATACTTCTGAGATCAGCGTAATGGAAAAAATTCCGCTGATCAGAGTTATCAGAAACACGGAAGATCCCGGATGGCTGAATCTGGAGGATGAGGAGCAGAAACGCCGCTTTACGCAGCTTCATAATGCTTCAATGAATCAGATCCGGCAGCTGATGGCGGAACAGCTGTGTGATGTGCTGATACTGGACGAAGTTACGTATCCGTACCGGTATGATCTGATTGACAGAAAAGCACTGCAGGAACTGGTCCTGCACAGGCCGCAGCAGATGGAAATTGTGCTGACCGGACGTGATCCGGATCCTTTTTTACTGGAACAGGCAGATTATATTACGGAGATGAAATGTATCCGTCATCCATACAATAAAGGAATCAAGGCAAGAAAGGGAATTGAATTTTGAGCAGAAGAGACAGATATATCCGCAGAAGACGCAGACCGCTTGTCGGGCTGATGGTACGACTGATCATTCTCGGCGTACTGATCTGTGTCGCATATACCGTATATCAGAACCGGGAGAGCTATCAGAACGGCCCGCTGAAAACGGTCGGACAGACCGTAGAGAAGATTGTTCAGATTGCGGAAAAAAATGATGCCGGGAAAAAGAGTCAGGATACCTCCGGACAGACAACGGTACCGGAAGATACGAAAAATTACACGAATCTGGTGCTGTTCGGTGTGGATTCGACAGAAGGAAATCTGGGAGAAAAGACCAGAACGGATTCCATTATCATCATGTCGATCAATAAGAGCAGCGGACAGATCCGGCTGGTATCCGTTTATCGTGATACCTATCTCAATACGGGAGATGACAGATATACCAAGTGTAACGCGGCCTATGCCTATGGCGGTGCACAGCAGGCGGTTACCATGCTGGATTCCAATCTGGATCTGAACATCAGCGATTATGTGACGATCGGATTCGGCGGACTGGCGGATGTGATTGATGACATCGGCGGAATTAGCATCAATGTGGAGGAAGATGAAATATCACATCTGAATAATTATCAGTCCACAATGGCAAAGGAACTGGGAGAAAACTATACACCGGTAACGCAGACCGGAGAACAGACACTGAACGGACTTCAGGCGACTGCCTATTGCAGAATCAGATACACTGCAGGCAATGATTTCAAGCGCGCCGAAAGGCAGCGGACGGTGTTGACGGAGACGATCAGCGGAATCCGGAAGTCTTCTCCCATGCAGATTCTGAAGGTGGCGCAGGATCTGACCAAATGGACGCATACATCACTTGGCATGTCTGAAATGGTCAGTCTTATGACCGGTTTTGGCAAATATAAGATGTCTGATACAGGTGGCTTTCCTTTTACAGATGCAATTGCGACGGCCAATCTTGGAAAGAGCAAGGGAGACTGTGTAATTCCGGTTACACTGGAAAAAAACGTGAAAGAACTTCACAGCTTCCTGTTCGGTACGACAGACTATCAGGTATCCGATACCGTGGCACAGTACAGTGAACAGATTCAGAAAGACACCGCAGCATATCTGAAATAAACGTACAATGATTTTCATTTTAGTTTATAAATCCTTTATGATTTGGTTATTGATTTCCGGAAAAACAATGTTACACTTGGTATAGAACAAACGCAACAGAAAGAACTGCAAGCAGGGAAATGAGGTGGATCATGAATATACAGAAATTCACACAGAAATCCATAGAAGCTGTGAATGGATGCGAGAAGCTGGCTTATGATTATGGAAATCAGGAAATTGAACAGGAACATCTCCTGTACAGTCTGCTGACCATAGAAGACAGTCTGATTCTGAAACTCATAGAGAAAATGGGGATTGATACAAAGACTTTTACTGCCCGTGTGGAAAAGGGTCTGCAGAAAAGAGTCAAGGTGCAGGGCGGTCAGCCTTATGTCGGCGAACAGCTGAACAAGGTGCTGCTCAGCGCAGAGGATGAAGCAAAGGCGCTGGGAGATGAATATGTCTCCGTAGAGCATCTGTTTCTGTCCATGCTGAAATACCCGAATAAGGAAATCAGGGAGATCTTCAGCGAATTCGGTATTACCAGAAACGGTTTCCTGCAGGTACTGTCCGATGTACGGGGAAACCGCACCGTCACAACGGATAATCCGGAGGCAACGTATGACACTCTTGCCAAATACGGTACAGAGCTGGTGGCAAAGGCAAAGGATCAGGATATGGATCCGGTGATCGGACGTGATTCCGAGATCCGTAATGTGATTCTGATTCTGTCCAGGAAGACCAAGAACAACCCGGTACTGATCGGTGAACCCGGTGTAGGTAAGACAGCAGTCGTAGAAGCACTGGCGCAGAGAATTGCAAGCGGAGATGTGCCGCTTGGCCTTAAGGATAAAAAGATTTTTTC
The DNA here is from genome assembly GCA_964388815.1 of uncultured Butyrivibrio sp. Taxonomy (GTDB): domain Bacteria; phylum Bacillota; class Clostridia; order Lachnospirales; family Lachnospiraceae; genus Butyrivibrio. The sequence continues at coordinate 4,232 of CAYMBY010000170.1, forward strand.
TCTGGATATGGGTGCACTGGTTGCCGGTGCAAAGTACAGGGGTGAATTTGAAGAGCGTCTGAAGGCAGTACTGGAAGATGTGAAGAAGAGCGAAGGCGAGATCATTCTCTTTATTGATGAGCTGCATACCATTGTCGGCGCAGGCAAGACAGATGGTTCGCTGGATGCAGGCAATATGTTGAAGCCGATGCTGGCGCGTGGCGAGTTGCACTGTATCGGTGCGACAACGCTAAACGAATATCATCAGTATATTGAAAAGGATGCGGCACTGGAACGTCGTTTCCAGCCGGTCATGGTGGATGAACCTTCGGTGGAGGATACCATCAGTATTCTTCGTGGTCTTAAGCCGAAGTATGAGGTATATCATCAGGTAAAGATCATGGATGCGGCACTGGTCAGTGCGGCGAAGCTTGCAGACCGGTATATTTCGGACCGGTTCCTTCCGGATAAGGCAATTGATCTGATGGATCAGGCCTGTGCGATGATCAAGACAGAGATGGCGTCAATGCCTGAAGAACTGGATGATTTAAAGCACAGAATCGATCTGATGAAGAGTGAAGTAAAGGAACTGGAAAAAGAGCAGGAGCAAAGTGCGACAGATGATTCCAGGACCGGTGAGAGACTTGCAGCGCTGAAAAAGGAACTTGCGGAGCTACAGTCTGATTTCGACAACCGTGTCACCAGATGGGAAAATGAAAAGGAAGCATTAAAGAAACCTGCAGCACTTCGCGAGAAGATTGATGAAGCGAACCGGAATGCCGAGATTGCGAGAAACAGCGGCGATTATGATAAAATGGGCGCACTGCTGTACGGACAGATTCCGGAACTGAAAAAGGAACTGGAAGAAGCAGAAAAGGCAGTCGGAGATAAAGATCTGAAGATGGTTCACGAGAGCGTGGACGAGGAGCAGATTGCGGAGATTGTATCCAGATGGACTGGTATTCCGATTTCCAAACTGACGGAGACCGAGCGCAACAAGACGCTGCATCTTGGAGATGAACTTCATAAGCGGGTCATCGGACAGGATGAAGCGGTAACCAAGGTGGCAGAAGCCATCATGCGGTCAAAGGCAGGGATCAAGGATCCGAAGAAGCCGATCGGTTCGTTCCTGTTCCTGGGACCTACCGGTGTCGGCAAGACAGAACTTGCCAAGTCACTGGCAGCAGCTCTTTTTGATGATGAGAACAATATGGTCAGGATCGATATGAGTGAATACATGGAGAAATACTCTGTATCCAGACTGATCGGAGCGCCGCCAGGATATGTCGGTTATGAAGAGGGCGGACAGCTGACAGAGGCTGTCAGAAGGAAACCTTATGCGGTAGTTTTGTTCGATGAAGTGGAAAAGGCGCATCCGGATGTATTCAATATACTGCTGCAGGTGCTTGATGATGGGCGTATTACGGATTCACAGGGCAGAACGGTGGATTTCAAGAATACCATCCTGATCATGACCAGTAATATCGGTGCACAGTATCTGCTCGAAGGAATTAATGCAGACGGCACGATTTCGCAGACAGCGCAGGATCAGACGATGGAAGATCTTCGCGCACATTTCAGACCGGAGTTCCTTAACCGGCTGGATGAGACGATTATGTTCAGACCGTTGACGAAGGATAACATCAGTGGAATTATTCAGTTGATTGTAGATGATCTGAATAAGCGGCTTTCTGATCGTGAGATCAGTATCCGGCTGACACCGGCGGCGCAGCAGTATGTGGCAGATCATGCATATGATCCGTCCTATGGTGCAAGACCGTTAAAGAGATATGTACAGAAGTATGTGGAAACCATGTCGGCAAAGCTGATTCTGGAAGATCAGGTGAATCCGCATGACCGGATTGAATTTGATGTCAAGGATGGCGGGTTGATTGCAGTACCGGTACATGTGCCGGCTGAAGTATCGTGAAATGAGGTTGGCAATGGATAATTTACCGCAGGATCCCGTGATGCTCTTAAGCTTTCTGAATATGAAGCTCAGAGACCGGTATGACAGTCTGGAAAGTCTCGCAGATGATCTGGAGATCGGACCGGAGGAAATGAAACAGCTGACAGAAAAGCTGGCAGAAATCGGTTATCATTATGATACCGGCAGAAACGCATTTGTATAGAAATGAGCTGCTGCATGACCGCCTGAAAAAGGGCAGTCATGCAGCAGTTTTTTTAGCGGTTTTTTTCAAAAAAGTCATCAATGTTGGCAATCAGTTCTTCCGGGGGCATGGTCTTCAGAAGATATTTCTCAGGCTTGAGACTGACCACCTTGAGAACGCTTTCCCTGTCGCTTTTTGAAGTCAGGAACATGACCGGAATGGAGCTGGTAGCGGGTTCACTCCGTATCATTTCCAGGACCTGGGGACCGGAAGCCACCGGCATTTCATAATCGAGCAGAATCAGATCCACCGGATTTTTTGCCAGAAAAGTGATCGCATTCATACCTGAATTAGCCATGAAAACGCGGTACTTTGAGGAAAGCCATGTTTTGATTGTCCGGAGCATGGTACCGTCATCGTCAACGACGAGAATACGTTTCTGCTCCTGACGCTTTGATTCTGCCGACAGCGCGCAGTCAAGCCGGTCTGTAAGCTCTTTGATGTTTAAGGGGCGGGAAAGACCGGCAGTTATTTTTTCTTTGGGAATGAAGTGATAAACTGCATCGAGCTCTTCAGGATTGCCGATCAGGAACAGCTGAATTTCTCTGTCGTCGATGGAATCCTTCAGAAATACCAGAAGCTCTTCATTGACATCATCTTCCAGATACATGACATAGATCTGGAGGTGATTCTCCATATGACTGATGTCGGTTACGTCGGGGCGGATAACGGTAACCTCATAGTCATCTTTTTCCAGTCCCTTTAAAATGGCGTTTACCATAAAACGTTTGGAATCGCCGATCAGTACAATCTTTTTTTCCATGGCTTAAGATCCTTTCCTGCAAGGTTTATTTTATCAGATTATATTGAGAAGACCATCTCTGTCAACTGCGGAGAGCAGCTGACGGATCTTCCGGCACTTTTCTGCTGCGTCTTCCGGAATCCGGTATTGATCGAGCATGTGCAGTGCCTCATCTGCGCTGTCAAAGTCAAAGGCTTCCACAAATTCCCGTATTCCGCCCAGAATCTCCTGCAGCTCTTCGGGAGAAATCAGCGGCTTATCTGTATCGTCCTCCGGCTGCGGAACAGCGAGCTTATCCAGATAGCTCCGGTAAAGGGTGAGCAGCGCAGGCGTCTTTGCTTCTATTTCGGCAGCATTTTCTTCATTTCCGCATTTCTCCAGATAGGCGGCGTCTGCGGAGAGCTCCATTGCACCGATCAGTCTGGCAGAACTTTTCAGCGCATGTACCTGGATGGTGTAATCATGATAATTTCTGCTTTCGGCATAGCTTTCAATCAGTCCGGATTTGCCGGGAATGGCCGTTACGAACTGCGGAATCACGTTCCGGAGCACTTCAGCGCTGCCACAGTTCTGTATAGCGTCTGCAAGATCAATGCCCTGATATACTTCAAATTCTGACAGATCGGGTGAGGCGGCTCCGGCACCATCATCAGCCTGATCTGAAGTGTGCACCTGCATGACAAGTGCCGGCGGAAGATAATCCATCAGCATCTGCTCCAGCTTTTTGCCGTCAATCGGCTTGGAAAGGTAGTCATGGAAGCCTTCTGCAAGATACATTTCTCTGGCGCCTGCAATAGCATTGGCGGTCAGTGCGATGCATGGAACTGTCCGGCACAGATTGCCTTCAAGCGACTGCATGGCGTGAAGCGTTTCGATACCGTCCATTTCCGGCATCCGGTGATCGATGAAGATCAGGTCGTATCTGGATTCGGTAATCTTGCGGAGTGCTTCCTTTCCGCTGGTTGCAGTATCAATCTGCACCTGCGTCTGTTTCAGAAGACCGCGGATGACTGTCAGGTTCATTTCCGTATCGTCCACAACGAGAATCCGGGCATCCGGTGCGTGAAAACTCTCATGATACTTCGCGGCAGCAGCGACGGATTTCTGATACATCAGGGTGAAATTCCCGATCGGATCCCATTTGATTACCTTCTGTTTCAGCGTAAAGGAAAAGTCGGAACCCTTTCCATATTCACTCTTTACGTTCAGCTGCGTTCCCATCATGGAAAGGAGCTGCTTTACAATACTCATGCCAAGGCCGGTTCCTTCAATGGTACGGTTTCTTGTTTCTTCAATCCGTTCAAAGGGCGAAAAGAGTTTCTGCAGGTCTTCCGGCTTGATGCCGATGCCGGTATCGGTAACGCGTACCTGCAGCTGAATATCAATGTCATCGACGGGAGTATAGCCGATCTCCAGGTTGACGGACCCCGTATCCGTATATTTGACTGCGTTGGTCAGAATATTCAGAATGCACTGTTTGATACGGACATCATCGCCGAACAGAAGGTGCGGCGTGGCTTCATCGACATTGACGTTCAGTTTCAGATCCTTTTCTGCAGCCTTGATGCTGACCATGTTGACCAGATCATTGATGACGGAACTCAGTTCATATTCAACGGGCAGAATTTCCATTTTGCCGGCTTCGATCTTGGAGAAATCCAGAATGTCATTGACGAGGCTCAGCAGTGTCCTGCCGGCAGTCTGAATACTGGTTGCGTACTGGATCAGCGTCGGATCATCATATTCCCGCAGAATCATTTCATCCATTCCCAGGACAGCATTGATCGGTGTGCGGATTTCGTGGGACATGTTGGACAGGAAGGCAGACTTGGCTTCATTTGCAGATTTGGCAAGCTTCAGGTCGTCTTCAAGCTTCTGCTCATCCCGGATACGGTTCAGGTGAACGATAGTGGCATCTGCTGTATTTTCAAGAGAGTGGTAAAGCGATTCAATTTCGTCACCGGTACGGATGTCGAGATCGTGGATTTTCTTTACCCGTTCCTCCAGAAGATTTTCGTTGTCCTCGGTGGAAAAAAGCTGTGTGGCTTTGGCAATCCGGTGGATCGGGCGGGCAATTTTACGCTGGGCATAGTAATTGGACAGAATGCTGATGGGAATGACCACGTTCATCAGCAGCATGAACAGTTTGACATCGAAGGCAATGCCGTGATCATTCAGATGAAAGACATCTGAAGACTGACTCGTGGGCGGTGCAAGTGTATTCATGTTAAAGGATATGCTGCTGCGAGCCGTGCCGGCATTGTCAGATGCCGCACCGGAAGCTGCAGAAACAGCAGAAGAAGCCGCATCAGATGCGGAAGCGGAACCGGAACCGGAAGCCGCGGAAACGGCGGAAGAACCGGAAGCAGATGCTGCGGAATTCTGTCCAGGTGCAATAACATCACTTTCCAGTGTCGGAATCAGAAAATTGGCAAAAGCAGTGGCAGACAGACTTAAGATAACTGCCTCAGCAGCAATGATCGCTGTGATTTTGATGCTGAGAGGAGATCTTGAGGCTGCCGCATCAGGCGGAGAGTAGCTTTTGAAATAATAGCGCCCCATCGGGATATATTGTTTGATCCGGTCCGGAAGCCTGCGCAGCAGGAAGGAAATAAACCATACGGATAAAAGACATTCCGGAAGACTGCCGATGAAATAAAACAGAAAATGCATGGCGCTGATCTGTGCGAATCCGTTTCCGTTGGTCAGTGTAGTAACGAACCACCACAGATCTCCGAACAAAAGCGCAAGAATACAGGAAGACAGAAGGATGAATCTTTTGCGGATAATGAAATGGCGGCTGGTGAACCAGGAGGTTACCAGTGCTGCCATGAGATAAACAAAAACGATATAGGAGTAGGAGATATTGGTAAATGCTCTGTAGATGAATGCAATAAAAACACAGAGAATTCCCGGAATATAGCCGCACAGTCCTACCAGAAGGATGAGCGGAATATCCTTGAAAGTAAACGTAAGGGAGCCGTTGATGGCACTGATGCTGATATCTCCGATATCGGCAAAGGTCATACTGAGCAGACAGGAACCAAACAGTACAAAGATGAAGATGAATCGGGTGATCTGATAAAGGTTTTTTACCGGATGAGCGGATCTTGTAATATATGTGCCTGCCTTCCTTTGAATCCATGAATAACAGTTACTTCTATTTTAGTGGATTTCATGAAAATAATAAACAGGAATTCAAGCAGTATGCGTTATTTTATGGTAAAATAAAAGCGCTGTGATAAAACCGGCATTGCAATTTCAATTGTATCTGATAAGGAGTGTTATATGGGAAAATATTTTGGAACAGACGGCTTCCGCGGTGAGGCAAATGAAGGTCTGACTGCAGACCATGCGTATACGGTAGGAAGATTTCTGGGATGGTACTACGGAGAACTGAAGAGACAGGCAGGAGATACATCAGCACCGCGTATTGTGATCGGAAAGGATACACGCCGTTCCAGCTATATGTTTGAATACAGTCTTGTAGGCGGTCTTGTTGCATCCGGAGCAGATGCTTATCTGCTGCATGTTACCACAACACCGTCCGTTGCCTATGTGGCCAGAGTAGATGAATTTGACTGCGGTGTCATGATTACCGCCAGCCACAATCCCTATTATGATAACGGAATCAAGCTGATCAACGGTCACGGGGAGAAAATGGACGAAGAGACCATTAATCTTGTAGAAGACTATATTGACGGTCATCTGGAAGCATTCGGCAGAAAATGGACAGAGCTTCCGTTTGCAAAGAGAGAACAGATCGGCTGTACGGTAGATTATGTATCCGGCAGAAACCGTTATATCGGTTATCTGATTTCCCTTGGACTTTATTCCTTTAAGGGAGTAAAGGTAGGTCTTGACTGCGCAAACGGCGCATCCTGGAATGTTGCCAAATCCGTATTTGACGCACTCGGTGCGCAGACCTATGTCATCAATGATGAGCCTAACGGTGTGAATATCAATAACAATGCAGGTTCCACGCATATTGAAGGACTTCAGAAATTTGTTGTGGAAAAAGGACTTGATGTCGGATTCGCCTATGATGGAGATGCAGACAGATGTCTTTGCGTGGATGAAAAGGGAAATGTGGTAACAGGGGATCATATTCTTTATATTTATGCCAGATATATGAAGGATCGTGAGAAACTGACGAATAATACGGTCGTAACAACGATTATGTCCAACTTCGGGCTGTATAAGGCATTGGATGAAGCGGGAATCAGCTATGCCAAGACGAAAGTCGGAGATAAATATGTTTATGAATATATGACGCAGAATAACTGCCATATCGGCGGCGAACAGTCCGGTCACATTATCTTTTCCAAATATGCGACAACAGGTGACGGCATTCTGACCAGTATCAAGATGATGGAAGTCATGCTGGCCCGCAAGAAGAAGATGAGTGAGCTGGCTTCTCCGCTGGTGATCTATCCGCAGGTACTTGAGAATGTAAGAGTAACAGATAAGGCTGCAGCACAGGAGGATCCGGATGTGCAGGCAAAGGTTGCACAGGTAGGCAGGGAGCTCGGAGACACCGGACGTATCCTGGTCAGAGAGTCAGGAACGGAACCCGTTGTCCGTGTTATGGTGGAAGCGGAAGAAAAGGATATCTGTCGCAGATATGTGGATGAAGTTGTGAGTGTGCTTCGTACAAAGGGATATATCAAACAGGCTGATTAATGGATTTATTTGATTATGCAAGACAGAATAATATGAAAAAAGAGTCTCCGCTGGCGGCGAGAATGCGTCCGAAGACCCTTGATGAAGTGGTCGGGCAGCAGCACATTATCGGGAAGGATAAGCTGCTGTACCGTGCAATCAAGGCCGACAAGATCAGTTCCATCATTCTGTACGGACCTCCCGGTACCGGCAAGACAACACTTGCCAGGGTGATTGCCAACACCACGCAGGCTGATTTCATGCAGATCAATGCCACGGTTGCAGGCAAAAAAGACATGGAAGAGGTTGTGGAAAAGGCAAAGAACAACCGGGGAATGTATCAGAAGAAAACCATTCTTTTTATCGATGAGATTCACAGATTCAACAAGGGACAGCAGGATTATCTGCTGCCCTTTGTGGAAGACGGGACAGTGATTCTGATCGGTGCCACGACGGAAAATCCTTATTTCGAAGTGAACGGGGCGCTTCTGTCAAGGTCGGTTATTTTCGAACTGAAGCCGCTGACGGCAGCGGATATCGGAATCCTGATTGACCGTGCAGTCTATGATGCAGAGAAGGGAATGGGATCCTATCATGCGGAAATAGACGCGGATGCAAGAGATTTTCTTGCAGATCTTGCGGACGGAGATGCAAGACATGCACTTAACGCGATCGAACTGGGAATTATGACAACGGACCGCGGCCCTGACGGGAAAATTCATATCACACGGCAGGTTGCAGAGGAATGTATTCAGAAGAAGGTTGCCAGATATGATAAAGACGGTGACAATCATTATGATACTATTTCCGCTTTTATCAAAAGCCTTCGCGGTTCAGATCCGGATGCCGCCGTATACTATCTGGCACGGATGCTGAATGCAGGAGAAGATCCGAAGTTTATTACGAGAAGAATGATGGTCAGCGCCTCCGAAGATGTGGGAAATGCGGATCCGCAGGCCATGCAGATCGCGGTCAGCGCGGCACTTGCCGTAGAACGTCTTGGCATGCCGGAGGCAAGGATCACGCTGGCACAGGCGGCCGCCTATATTGCCACGGCACCCAAGAGCAACAGCTCCATCAATGCAATCGATGAAGCAATGCAGACAGTGAATGAAACCGGGAATCTGCCGATTCCCGCACATCTGCAGGATGCACATTATAAATCGGCAGGAAAACTGGGACACGGGATCGGTTACAAATATGCACATGATTATCCGAATCATTATGTAGAGCAGCAATATCTTCCATATGAGCTGAGCGGAACGCAGTTTTACCGTCCGTCTGAGAACGGCTACGAAGTAAAGATACGGGATCACATGGATTTTCTGAAGGATCATGCGAAGAATGAGAAGGACGGCGGGGCAAGGGCGTAGAAGGAAAAAGACGATAAAGAGAAGGAGAAGGCGGGCAGACAGACGTATGCTCGCATTCTTCAGTTGTCTTATTGCAGGGGCAGGTGCGGTTGCACTTGTCACAGCGGGAATACTGCTCTGGAAGGTCTGGAAGACAGATCAGGGTGTTCAGATGGCAGAAAGTGATGCCTCTGTGGAAATGACAGGCACTTCAGATGCCGAGAGTACCTGTGCGCAGGCAGCTGAAGCCGGTACAGAGGAAAGCCTGGGGCAGGTACAGCTGTCAGATGACAGTCCGCTGAAGAAAATTGTAACTTCCGGAAAGGCTGTTTCTGAAGCATTAAAAGAACGACCGGAAAGTGTTACACTGACACAGGATAATGCAGCGGAATTTGCTTCAATCAAAACCTGTGAAATTAATGCCGGAACCGGAAAAGTTGAGATTACAGTAGAGTCTCCGGGGATTGCGGTCAGTGATGATAAGTATTATTATCTTTTTAATGAGTCCACCTTTGCGGAGGGCATAAACGACGGACAGGAAGCTGTCGTCAGCAGCTATAAGGATTCTGAGGTGACATTTTCCGTAAACCTGAACCGTGGTGAATCAGATTCAAGACTGTATGATAAATTCGTTGTCGCAGTCAGAAAAGATGGCGCCTATCTTCCGGTCAGTCATGCGCGCTATATTACCAATCCGGAAGCGATTGCTTCCTGCAGCTATGCAGGAATGAAACAGGATTCAATCAAGGGACTTCTGATTGATCCGACCAAGGTGGCAGGCTCTGAACTGGATGATCTTGGTGTAAATTATGCAACCTATAATATTCCGCTTGCCAGAATTCTGGGCGGGACATCCAATGGAGCATATCCGACCATTACGTATTCCTATGATGGCGTAACCTATCATTTCAACGGGGCAATCATTCATGAGTATGATTACCTGTTTGAAACGCTTAATGCCAAGGGGATAGATATTGCAGCCATTATTCTGAACAATGCGTCAACCTCCGCTTACGGAGAGTTTACGCATCCTTCTGCCAGAAGCGGTTCGACTGCGCCATATTATATGTTTAACGCAGCGGATGAGTCCGGTGTGAAAGCACTTTCTGCAGTGGGTACATTTCTTGCATCGCGCTATTCCGGAAGCGGGCACGGCAATGTCAGCATGTGGATCATCGGAAATGAAGTAAATGCCAGAAAAGAATGGAATTATATGGCATATACGGATCTGGAAACCTATACGGCTGCCTATACACGTGCGTTCAGGGTGTTCTATAATGCGATCAGAAGTGTAAATGCCGGTGCAAAGGTATATATGCCTCTGGATCAGCAATGGGACCGTAACTGGAGTAAGAATCCGGATTATGACGGGCGTGATATGCTGGATCTCTTTGCTTCTTCCATGCGTGATTACGGGGATATCAGCTGGAATCTTGCACAGCATCCGTATTCCTACCCGAATGACAATACCGCATTCTGGAAGACCTCGGATCTGGTTACGAATTCGGCAGATACGTCCATGATTACCATGAACAATATTGATGTGCTGACGGATTATATGGCACAGAAGTCAATGCTGAACAGCGCAGGGAAGATGCGCTCCATCATACTGAGTGAGATGGGATATTCTTCCACATCAGGGCAGGAACTTCAGGCGGCAGCATTTGCCTATGCCTATAAGAAAATGGTCGCAAACGGGCATATTGATGCCATGATGCTTTCACGCCAGACGGATGCCTCGGATGAGATTGCACAGTTTGGCCTCGCACTCGGACTTGATACAACCGGAGGGGCACACAAATATATCTATAATGTATATAAGTATATTGATACAGATCAAAGCAGTGCCTATGCGGATTTTGCAAAGGCGATCGTAGGAAAGAATTTCTGATAAAAGCAGGATGCAGCGGCATCCGCTGTTGATATGACGGAGAAAATGATATGGGATCACAATATCTGACATTATATAAAATGATTGTACTGTATATGCTGAACCGTTCCGATGTGACGCTCAGCAAATCACAGATCTATGATTTTATCCTGGAAAATGAATATACAACATTTCTGACGCTGCAGGAAGTTTTTGGCGAAATGAGGGATCAGAAACTGGTTGTGGAAAAAACTTCACGGAATAGAACCTATCTGGAACTGACGGATGAAGGAAGAGAGGCACTTCGCTTTTTTATTACAGAGATCAATCCTGCCATCATTGAACAGGTGGATGATTTCCTGAAGAAAAACAGAATCCGCCTCAGAAATGAGTCTTCCATTCTGGCAGATTATGCCAAAAGAACCAGCGGAGAATATGTGGCGCATCTGGTAGCCAAAGAGCATGATGAACCGATTATTGATCTGTCGCTGGCAGTGCCTACGGAAGAGATGGCTGCATTCGTCTGTGACAGGTGGCAGAAGGAGAGCCAGACCATCTATCAGTACCTGGTAGACAGACTTCTGACAGATAATTCAGATCAGAGTTGACAAAGGTTTCTGTGTTTGATACAATACAATTCGTGACTTGAAAAAGCCATAAGCTGCTATAGCACAGTAGGTAGTGCGTCGCATTGGTAGTGCGGAGGTCACCAGTTCGATTCTGGTTAGCAGCTTTACAGAATTAAGAAACAGAAACCACTCTTACAGCAGAGTGGTTTTTTTTATACAGAACCCGCGAAACGGGCTTTTTTGAAGTGAACTGCCATTACAGCTCATTTCAATGGGAAATACGGAGTAAGGAAATGAAAGAAGAAAAGCAGATACTGGATAACAGAATTATAAGCGGAGTGATATGGCAGCAGTTACTGCTGTATTTCTTTCCGCTGCTTTTCGGCACCTTTTTTCAGCAGCTTTATAATACAGTGGATGCAGTGATCGTGGGACGCTTTGTCAGTAAGCAGGCGCTTGCGGCAGTAGGCGGCTCCTCTGCAACACTGGTAAATCTTTACGTGGGATTTTTTGTCGGTGTGGCATCCGGCGCAACAGTAATTATTGCACAGTTCTATGGCGCAGGAAGAAAAGAAGAGGTCAGCAGATCCGTGCATACGGCAATTGCAATGGCACTTGCCGGAGGCGCTCTGTTTATGCTCGTAGGGTTTCTTACAGCGCCCTGGGCGGTTACCATGATGAAGACACCGGCAGATACGGTAGCGGGATCGGTTCTGTATCTGCGGATCTATTTCTGCGGGATGATTCCCAATCTGGTATATAATGTAGGTGCGGGGATTCTCAGAGCTGTGGGCGACTCGAAGAGGCCTCTGTATGTGCTGATGATCAGCTGCTTTGCCAATATCATACTGGATATGTTTTTTGTGCTGCAGATGCATATGGGAATTGCCGGAGTTGCAGTTGCAACGATTCTGTGTCAGCTGATCAGTGCGCTGCTTGTCATTTGGATTCTGATGCGTTCAGAGGACAGTTACAGGCTGGTGCTCAGAAAGATTTGTATTGATACGGATATGCTGGGACGGATCATTCATATCGGTCTGCCTTCAGGGATACAGTCCATGATGTATACGATCTCCAATCTTCTGATTCAGGCCTCCATTAATGGCTTTCAGACGGATGCAGTATCTGCGTGGGCGGCATATGGCAAAATCGACAGTATATACTGGATGATTATCAGTTCGCTTGGCATATCCATTACCACTTTTGTCGGGCAGAATTACGGCGCAGGGCAGTATGCAAGGGTCCGGAAGAGTGTACGGCAGTGTTTTGGCATTTCAGTACTGCTGACGGTTTCACTCTCCATGTTGCTGATGCTTTACGGACAATACCTGTATGTTCTTTTTACAACGGATTCGAGTGTAATGAGAATCGGAACGGAAATGATGCATTATCTGGTTCCGTTCTATATCACCTATATAGGAATTGAGATGTTTTCCGGGGCACTTCGCGGGATGGGAGATTCGGTTATTCCAATGGCACTGACCATTGGCGGCGTGTGCGTGCTGCGTGTCATCTGGATTATGACTGCAGTCCCTGTGAATCATCAGATTACCACGGTAATTGCCAGTTATCCGATTACCTGGAGTATTACATCGGTGTTGTTCTTTGGCTATTATGAATGGTTTGTGCATAAACGCAGGATTGCATAGGGAGGCAGCGTATGGAGATCTTGGATAAGGCAGGAAAAAAAGTCAGAAAAGGTGTGGATTTTACCAGAGAAATACTGAAACTGAGAAATGAAATACATATCTGTGAGGATGTGGCCAGCCGCAATTATATGGAGATCGGGCGAAGCTACTGTGAAGCACACCGGGACGATGATACAGATCCGTATGCAAAGCAGATCAGAGCGATTACCAATGCTGAACGGGGCGCGGGGGAACTTAAGGATAAGCTTGGCAGAATGATCAGAAGAAAATGATTCATAAAAAATACCCTGCAGATCTGCAGGGTATTTTTTAATACAGAACCCGCGAAGCGGGCTCTTTGTGATTTTATTGTTTGGAAGCTTTCCAGGTATCATACTGTTTCTGAATTTCCTTGAGAACATCTTCATAACCGGCTTCATCGAGAGCGGACTGATATTCTTTAAGTGCACCTTCTACCTGATCAGGAGTATAGGCACCTTCCTCAAGTACATATCCATACTGATCAAACACACCCTGGCAGGCAGACCACTGTGCCTTTACTGCAGAGTAATCAGGACGGAAACCGGAAGCTGCAGATTCTTCGGAAGATTTATTGAAGTCTTCATACAGCTGGATGGTATTTGCAGGAGAACCCTTTTCAAGGGAAATATCGGTTACAGCACCGGATTCCCAGGAACTGTGATTGTACAGTGCACCCTTCTTGACAATATATCCGTCAGAATCCTTATCATAGTCAGTTCCTTCAATTCCGTATGTATAGAGATCAGCAAGCTTGTTATCCGTGTACAGAAGTCCCAGGAAGTCGATGCATGCTTTGGCCTGTGCTTCTGTGCAGCTGGAAGATATTGCAAAGCAGGAACCGAGTGTACTGGTGGAATTAGCCCAGTTCTTTGTCATGTGGACAACATCACAGTCCTGGCCATAGGTTGTGGTAGCGGCAGAGTTGACGGGAACATCGCACCATGCGGCAAATCCCCAGTCAGTAGTCATAATGGCGGTATCAGGAATGGTCTTTGTTACTTCCTCATCACTGATATATCCTTTGGATGCCCAGTCGGAAATCAGTGTCACGAAATTCTTATAATCATCGGTCTGAACGCAGTTGACAACTTCATCAGTGCTCCGGTCAATTGCAATCATGGTATTTGCCATGGAGAAATCATATTTATCCATATAGAACTTGCTGAAGAAAGGCATTTTCTGCATGAGAAGCGGATATTTGACGCCGTCTGCCTTCATCTGCGCAAGCATGGGTTCAATGTCCTTCAGAGATTTTACAGAAGACATATCCCATCCGTACTTCTTTGCTTTTGCTGTCGGATAGACCAGATCATAGCCTTCGGCAGACTCTTTATAGCATGGAATGAAATAGTCTTTATTGTTGTATTGGGATGCTCTCCATACAGATTCAGGCATGGATTTGTAGAGATCGGTATCCGGAAGCAGACTTGAAATGTCATAGGCGGCATTCTGTGTGTACAGGTTGTCTGTAGATACGGAGCCTTCCCAGCTTGCAGTCCAGAACAGGTTAACCTCTTTATTGGTGAGTGAAAGATTGATCTTATCCGGATATTCACCGGAAGGAATATCTGTGAGTTTGATCTTTACATGAATTTTATCCCCGATATAGTCATTGATTGCATCCTGAATTTTTCCTACTTCTGTTGCATCAGAACTGGCCTGATTGAATGTTGCTCTGTAAAGAGATATTTCAGTCATGCCGTCTGCACTGCTCTGTGCACTGTTCTGTGAACTTCCGGCAGAAGTTCCGGAAGAGCCGCATCCGGAGACAAGTGAGGCAACCATGGTTGCAACCAGGGCAGATGATATAAGACGTTTCTTTTCCATAAACCTTTTCCTCCTGTAAATGTTTTACCACAGCGTGCATCTGTGGTTGATTTCAAATCCTTGATTGTAGTGTATAAGTTAAAAAAAGAAAAAGCAATATAACGGACAAAGACTGGTTTTTGTTTCTCTATTTTGTGCATAATAGCATGATAAATGAGATTAATGCGAAAGTACTTGCAGTTATTTTTCAGAATATTGTTTTTTTCGCTGATTGCTCCATAATGTAAATAAATTTGAATTTATGCTTGGAATTACGGAAGGAGTGTAAGGATTGATGAAAAAACAGTTGAAGCTTCTATGGGCACACAGGGCGCATGTGATAATGGCACTGCCCGCATTTCTTATTTTACTCATTTTCAGTTATGTTCCCATGGCAGGACTGGTACTTGCCTTCAAAAACTTTGATTTTCAGCTTGGCGTGTGGAACAGTCCATGGAACGGATTTGATAATTTCAAGTTCCTTCTGGCATCCAAGAAGACCTTTTATCAGATTACAGCCAATACACTGATTTATTATGTGGTATTTACGGCACTTGGAATGTTTTTTGAAATTGTACTCGCAATTGCAATGGATCAGCTGGTGTTGAAAAAGCTGGGCAAAGTGATGCAGTGCATTCTGATTATTCCGATTTTCATTTCATTTACGGCGGTACAGTTTATTGTATATGCATTCCTGAGCAGTGATACAGGAATGATCAATAACGTATTCGGACTCAGTACACGCTGGTATATGGAGGCAAAGTACTGGCCGATCATACTGACAATTGTGAAAATATGGAATGGAACCGGCTATGGGTCGGTACTCTATATGTCAGTGCTGGCGGGAATTGATCAGCAGCTCTACGAAGCGGCTGAGATTGACGGAGCAAGCAAGTGGCAGCAGATCCGGCATGTAACACTTCCGTCACTGGTTCCGATGATTACGGTAATGCTGCTTCTGTCTGTTGGAAGTATCATGCATTCCGATACAGGACTGTTCTATCAGGTAACGAGGAACAGCGGAACATTGTATTCCACAACACAGGTAATTGATTCCTATATTCTGAATTCTATTTTCCATAACTCCAACTTTGGATTTACTGCAGCGGCGACATTCTTCCAGTCTGTCATCGGAACAGGCCTGATTCTGATTTCCAATGCGGCGGTGCGTAAGATTTCACCGGATAATGCACTGTTCTGATATGCGTTGCGTAAGATACGATGAATAATAATGTCGTCTGGAGGATGAACATGAAAAGAGAAGACCATAGTCTGGAAGAGAAGAGCTACCAGAAAAAAATAACGGCGGGACAGGTTATACTGACCATCATTCTGCTTCTTGTTACCCTGTTATGTGCATTGCCTGTATTACTGATTTTCATATCTGCATTTACGGATGAACAGGTACTGGCAACAACAGGCTTTACATTTTTTCCATCAAAGATGTCAATGAATGGTTTTAACGCGGTATTAAGATATGGAAAGCAATTGTTTGTTTCATATGGCGTTACCATTTTCATTACGGTTTCCGGAACACTGATCGGATTGCTGGTGATGGCAATGTATGCACATTGCATGACAATCAGAGATTTTCCGCTGAAAAAGTTTCTGTCGGTGTGGGCGATGATTCCGATGCTGTTTTCGGGCGGACAGTTATCCACATATATTATTTATACGTCGGTGTATCACCTGCGGGACAATCTGATACTGCTTATTCTGCCGATGTGTGTATCTACAATGGATATTATCATACTCAGAACCTATATTCAGACCAGCATTCCCATGGACCTTATGGATTCAGCCAGAATTGACGGCGCAGGAGAGTACAGAACCTTTTTTCAGATAGTTCTGCCGCTGATGAAGCCTTCCCTTGCAGCAGTCGGGTTTATGATGGCAACCGCATACTGGAATGACTGGCAGAATGCACTTCTGTTTATTACCAGCGATTCCAAAAAGCCATTGCAGCTGTTGCTGATCAATATTCAGAAGAGCATAGAAACACTTCTGAGCGTAAGAAATATTCCTTCAAGCGCATTATCTGCCATGCAGGGAAGCATTCCGCAGTATTCGGCAACGATGGCAACGGTTGTCGTAGTTATCGGTCCTATCATTGTAGTGTATCCGTTCTTCCAGAAATACTTTATCAAGGGACTGACCATCGGATCAGTTAAAGGCTGAAAAGCAATTCACAATATCAGACATAAAAAGAGGCAGCCGTTGTGTACGGTTGCCTCTTTTATCATGCGGAGATTATGGAGTGACAGATGCAGCAGCGCCGGCATTGGCTGCAGATGCGGCTGTTACAGCCGCATTAGGATCAGTGGGTACGGCAGCAGGGGTTGAGGCACCTGCTGCTGCGGCTGCTGCGGCTGCAGAAGCAGCTACGCTGGCAGCATCTGCTGTCGGCGTGGTAATGCCTGCAGCAGCATTTCGCTGTTGAATCTCAAGGAGTTCCTGCTGAATGATTGCCTGTGCATTCGGCTGTGCAAAGAACGTGGCGTCGTGCGGGCAGTGCTGTGTGACAGCTACGGTATTTCCGCTTGCATCTGTTGTTGTGGAAGTCGTGGCACTTCCGGTCTTGCCTGAACCGGACTGCAGTGCAGCAGGTTCAGGAGGTGTCAGTTCAAATACACCCTGTACCTTGAACGGACACAGATCGGTAGCAGGCAGACCGCTGTACTGACAAAGAGCACCGGAATAATGAACATCACAGCTTTCTGTCGGTACAGTCCCTTCTGCGAAATATTCCTGCTCCAGTGTTCCGTCGCACAGACCGGAAATCGGAAGCTTTCCTGATTTTGAGCAGACGGTTGCGGTTACAATTCCATCCGGAACAGAAAAGTTTGTTGAAGGCAGTCCCTTATGAATTTCTTCCATGGTCTTGCGCCACAGGGTCTTGGCCAGATGCTGCTGCGCCGAGGTTGTAAGATCGACATTGTTATCAAAACCTGCCCATGTGGTTGCAGTGTAATAGGTCGTATAACCGCTGAACCATACATCGTTTTCATCGGAAGTGGTACCGGTCTTACCGGCGATTGCGGTTCCGCCGAAGTTGCATGCAACACCGGTTCCCTTTTTGACAACATCTTCCATGGCGCTGGTCAGCAGATAGGCAGTTGTTGCCTTGATGACCTGCTTGGTCTGCGGCTTTGTGTTGTCCAGAATAACATTTCCATCATGATCGACTACTTTGGTATAGAGCTTCGGCTTGATATAGGTACCGCCGTTTGCAATGGCGGCATAGGCAGCATTCAGCTCAATATTTTTGACACCTTTGGTGATTCCGCCAAGTGCAAGTGTCTGCGTGATATCAGAATAGATCTTTCCGTTGATTTCTTCATTGTCCACCAGTGTGGTGAAGCCGAAGTTCTTCAGATAATCAAAACCAAGCTGCGGTGTAATCAGGGTCAGTGTTTTGACGGCAATAATGTTCATGGAGTTCGTGATACCGGTACGCAGTGTTGTCAGACCGCGATATGCTTCTCCATACCAGTTCTTTACAGGACGGCCGTTGGAATAGGAGAAGGGTGCATCATTCAATACCGTGGCAAGCGTCAGTCCGCCGCTGTCCAGTGCAGGTGCATAGGTCGACAGAATCTTGAACGTAGATCCCGGCTGACGGACCGTATCTGTTGCACGGTTGAGTGTACGGCTGGCATCCTTGGTTCCGCGTCCGCCCTCAAGGGCTACCACATAACCGGTACTCTGGTCTTCAATGGTCATGGACACCTGCGGCTGCGGCGTAAGAGAAACGGTTTCATCATAAACTTCATCTCCGTCGCCAAGGACAGAAGCCTTATATTCATCAATTGCAGCCTGTGCGGCATCAGAAGAGTCAAAGAGCATGTTGAAGCTGGCTTTTT
The DNA here is from genome assembly GCA_964388815.1 of uncultured Butyrivibrio sp. Taxonomy (GTDB): domain Bacteria; phylum Bacillota; class Clostridia; order Lachnospirales; family Lachnospiraceae; genus Butyrivibrio. Next base: position 22,916 of record CAYMBY010000170.1, read on the forward strand.
TCTTCTTAAAATAATCAGACATCATTTCGCTGCTGTAGTTTGTCATATCGCCGGAGGCAGATTTGACAGTAAGCGCATAGCTGAGCAGATATTTGGTTCCGGAAGGATAGTTATCTTCATTCTGGAAGACGGAATCTGCAATGCTCTGAATCTTGGGATCCTGTGTGGAGTAGATCTTGAGTCCGCCGCTGTACAGGAGAGTATATGCCTGTGTTTCGTTATATCCTGCATCAATCAGATCATCAAGCACTTCATTGGTCAGTGCATCCACAAAATAGGAGTTAACGGTATTCTCCGTGCTTTCCTGATCTACAGTCTGGATACGGGAATAGACGTTATCATTCATTGCTTCGTCATATTCTGTCTGGGTGATATAGCCCTGATCCAGCATGTTCCCAAGTACTTTTTCACGCCGTTTTGCATTGGCATCCGGATGTGTGATCGGGTTATATTTACTCGGATTCTGTGTGATCCCGGCGATTACTGCACATTCCGAAAGCGTCAGATCACTGACGGATTTATTAAAGTATCGCAGAGAGGCAGCCTGTACGCCCAGTGTATTCTGGCCGAGGTTGATACTGTTCATATAATTCAGCAGGATATCATCCTTGCTCATTGTTTTTTCCAGCTGAACAGCCAGATACTGTTCCTGAATCTTACGCTTCATCTTGGCTACGAAAGAGTTCTCGCTGGTCCATCCTGTGAATACGTTGTTCTTCAGAAGCTGCTGTGTAATGGTACTGGCACCTTCCGAGAAATTACCGGTGGTAATGCCGATGTAGGCAGCACGGATAATACCCTGGATATCAATTCCGTGATGCTCATAGAAACGTTCATCTTCGATGGCAACAAAGGCATGCGCCATATTTTCAGGGATCATGTCCATGGTAACCGGGATTCGATTGGAATCAGTAGATACCAGTTTTGCGGTCTGATTGCCTTCAGTATCATAAACAAAAGTGCTGAATCCGGTCGGAGTGACACTGATATTACTGATATCAGGTGCAGAAGCAATTATGCCTCTGAAAACACCGATTCCGGCACTGATGCCGATGATGACGAGCGCCAGCAGTGCAATCAGAATAAATTTAAAAAGAACGATTCCGAATTTTTTACCCCAGCGTCCGGAACCATTTCTGAGCGTCCGTTCCTGTTTCCGGACACCATCTTTTCCATAATTCATGCGAATATCCAAGCCTTTCCCATAAATACATTAATGTGAATCATCAGAATAAAAACCGCAGTCAAAATGCATATTAACTGCAATCAGAACTAATTATAGCAAATATCGGCATTGAAATAAAGAAATTCAGGAATAATTAAGGTTTAACCGATGCGGAAAAGAGATCCGTCTTGATTTTAAAGCGCGTTCCGTGGATAATATTGCATAGCAGGAGTCAGCATTGCAGAAGAATGGAGCAGGACCGGAAATGGCAGAAAATAATACCGCATACAGAATCGTTACGCAGGCAGGGAGTGCCGGAATTGAAGAAAAAAAGTCCCGGTTTATTGCCGACGTATTTCCGGTCAGGAGTGTTTCCGATGCCGAAGCACGGATCAGTGAAGTAACCAGAAAATACTGGGATGCGAAGCATCATTGTTATGCATATATCATCGGCAGCAGATCAGAAGTGTCAAGGTGCAGTGATAACGGAGAGCCGTCGGGAACGGCAGGCAAACCTATTCTGGAGGTACTTTCAGGAGAGCAGCTGACAGACAGTCTGATTGTTGTTACCCGTTATTTCGGAGGCGTTCTGCTGGGAACAGGCGGGCTTGTCAGGGCATATACGCAGGCTGCGCAGGCAGGAATTGCAGCTGCGCAGAAGGGACACATGGTATATGGACAGAAACTGACCATACGGGTCGGGTATAATCTGGTCAATCCGGTGCAGTATTACCTGAAACAGGAAGAGATTGAGATAAAGGAACAGAGATATACGGAAAATGTGGAATATGACATTACTGTCATGGAAGACCGCAGAGAGCAGATCATACAGGAACTGACACAGCGGACAGATGCAAGGGCGGTAATTATTCCGGGAGACAGGGGATATTATGAAATCATCGAGTGATATCAAAATGGGAATTCTGAATGAATATGAGAAAATGACATCAGTGGAAAGAGGAATTGCAGATTTTTTTGTCCGAAATGAGAAGATGATGGATTTTTCTTCCAAAAATATTGCAAAGATTCTCTATACATCAGAAGCGACACTTTCCAGATTTGCAAAGAAATGCGGCTATAAAGGATATCGCGAATTTATTTTTGAATATGAGAAGGAAATTAATGAAGAACTGCAGGAACACAGTATCAGTACATTGACCAGAAGAGTCAAAAATGCATATGAAGGCCTGCTGGACAGCAATTTTCAGAAACTGAATGAAGAACAGGTACAGCGTGTTGCAGATCTCATGGGAAGCTGCAATAAAGTCATGGTAATCGGGATGGGAAGCTCCGGATATGCAGCCAGAGAATTTCAGCTGCGTTTCATGCGCCTTGGTATGGAAATTCAGGCGGTTACCGATGCACAGATGATCAGCATGACAATGGCGCTCTGCAATCAGAACTCACTTGTAATTGCCATTTCGCTCAGCGGTACTACGAAAACAATTCTCGACGGCCTCAGACTTGCACAGGGCAAAGGTGCCGGAATTGTCATGATTACGGCAAACGCCGGTACGGAAGTTGCAGAGCTGTGCGATGAACTGATCGTTGTGGCAGCCACCAGAAACCTGGATGACGGAACCACGATTTCTCCGCAGTTTCCGATTCTTTTGCTGATTGATGTTTTCTATACTTATTATTCTGAAAATGATACGCAGAGAAAACTGGCAAATTATCATGAAACACTGCAGGCACTTCGCGGCGAAGGAATAAGAGACTCAATGCAGCGCAGATGAACGCATTCTGAAATTGCAATAGGCACCAAGCATGCCGGCATTGTTATCATTTTCAGCAAATGCAAGTCTTGTTTTTGAACGGATCGGCGCAATGAGCTCACGCGTCAGACCATCTTCCATAAGCGGCATCAGATATTCCTTCTGATGCATGATTCCACCACCCAGAATAACAACTTCAGGATTCAGCGTATAGCACAGATTTGCAATTCCCTGCGACAGATAATTGCACATACGCTGAATCTCATTGATACAGAATTCATTTTTGCAGCGTATGGCCTGGTCAAAGATCCATCTGCCATCAATGCTGTCTGCAGACTCAGGATAATGCATGCGGACTCTGCGGACAAGTACTGATGCAGCGGCAAGTTCCTCGAAGGAAGTGCCTTCCATATGCATATAACCGATTTCACATGCGCTGAAAGAATGGCCGCTCAGCAGTCTGCCGTTCAGGAGGAAAGCACCTCCGATACCGGTACCGACAGTAAGGGTCAGGCTGCTGGCGGTATTTTTACCTGCGCCGTGGAAATATTCGGCAAGTGCGGCACAGTTTACGTCATTTTCGATGCTGCAGGGCAGACCCGATGCCGCCGTAAGTGCATCGGCGATGTGAAGTCCTGTATAGGAAGGCATCAGCGCCGGGTTTGCCTCCATAATGATTCCGTTTTCCGGATCTACGATACCGGTAGTGGAGATGCAGATTCCGGCAACTGATTCCATTGCCTGCAGAGAATGAACCAGTGAAGTGATTTCTTCAAGAACATGTAAACCGCCCTGCATCGCCTGTGTGGGAAGCGTGCCTTCTCCGGTGAAACAGAGCGCTTCATCTATGATTCCGTATTTTATTGCAGTTCCGCCGATATCGATACAGATGTATTTCATTATTTACTCCCCGTCTGAATAACAGTATTTCTTTATTTATCAGTATAATAGCTGCTTTTTTGTCCGTAAAGAAAATATAAGAATCTGTATATATTTTCATGCGGATGAATTTGATTATGGAATTTGCGATTGTACTTTCAGAATCATACAGATTCATTGTTTTAGGCATTCCCGATTGCTATAATCAGATCAAATACAGGCCAGTAACCAGCAAAAAGCAGGAGCATACGGAGACGGAAATGATGATACGTACAGACAGCCGGAAGAAAGAAATTACAGAAATTCTGAATGAACTGAACAGAGAAATCATTTATGGGACGGAAGGGACATTCTGTGTACATTGTTATCAGGATCTTCCGGACGGATACCATGTAAAAAAGAATGGAACTGACTGTGAAATTCATTACGCATCCAGAACGGATTTCTGCAGAGCCGTACTTCATGTGCTCACATTGCAGGATGGGGCGGAAGGCGAGGGAAGAGCAGCATTTTCAACGTTCGGGTATATGTGTGACTGCTCCAGAAATGCAGTACCGAAAACAGAAACACTGAAACATCTGATCCGGCTTATGGCACTTTTAGGATATCACTATCTGGGATTATATACGGAAGATACATTTGAAGTTCCGGAGGAACCGTATTTCGGCTATATGCGCGGGAGATATTCCGGAGATGAAATCAGAGAGCTCGTTTCCTATGCGAAGATATTCGGAATGGAAGTGCGTCCGTATATTCAGACACTTGCCCATTTCAATTCTCTGATGCGATATGAGGCATACAGCGAGCATATGGATGTAAACGATATTCTGCTTGCAGGAGATGAAAGAACCTATGAGTTCCTTGACCACCTGATTCGCAGTGTCTCGGAAACATACCAGACACGTCATATCAATATCGGCATGGATGAGGCCCACATGGTGGGACTTGGGAAATATCTTGATCAGCATGGCTATACAGACCGTTTTCAGATTATGGAACAGCATCTTGCAAGAGTGCTGGAAATCTGCAGAAAATATGATCTCAGACCGCAGATGTGGTCAGATATGTTTTTCAGACTTGCATATAACGGCGCGTATTACGTGAATGATGACACAAATGTCAGGAAACTGAATATACCGGATGATGTGGAACTGAGCTACTGGGACTATTATTCCACAGATGAAACAAGATACCAGCAGATGCTGCAGAGGCATAAAAAGCTTACGCCGCATGTTGCATTTGCCGGCGGAGCATGGAAATGGAGCGGATTTACTCCGCATAATGCGTACAGCATGGAAGCTTCAAAGGCAGCACTGGGTGCCTGCGCCAGAGAGCATATTTCAGACGTGGTGATTACCGGATGGGGAGACGATGGTGCAGAGGCCAGTATTTTTTCGACACTCCCGGCACTGATTTTTGATTCTGATCTGGCATACGGAACAGATATTTCGGAAAATGCAGCAAAAATAATGACAGGAATGTCATTTGATGAGTATATGGAGATGGATCTTGCCAATCCCTACCCGGAACTTCATGACAGACATAATAATGCAGGAAAATATTTACTGTATAATGATCCGCTGATCGGAACCTTTGATTCCGTGGTGAATGATAAAACCGCTGAATATTACAGAGATGCGGATGAGCACATCATTACGCTTCTGAAAGGGCATCCTGAAAATCAGTACAGATATATTTTTGATACACAGCAGAAACTGTGCAGGGTACTTTCACAGAAAGCAGATCTTGGATGCAGGATCAGAGCTGCATATCAGAATGCAACCGGCCGCAGATCCGAGGAAGGAATGATCGCTCTGGAGAAAATTGCGGAGACGGAACTTCCGGAGCTGATCAAAAATACAGTAATGCTGTACCAGACCTTTGAACAGCAGTGGCGCGCTGAAAACAAGAGCTTCGGATTTGAAGTACAGACCATCAGATTCGGCGGACTCAGACAGCGGCTTATGGATGTGAGATGGATGCTGCTGGAGTATCTGGCCGGAAAGGTTTCGCATATTGAAGAACTGGAGACAGAATATCTTCCGTTTCATTATTTTAATGAGGATAACCCGCGTGATCTTGAATATAACGTGTGGTGCGACATGGTTTCGCCAGGACGGATGTACTGAGTAAATGAAGATGTGGAGGTCTGAACTGATGAATCAGAACAGCAGCAGAATAACAGAGCTGACGCCGGGACTGCTCAGAGAAACGGATACTGAGAATATTCTGAAAGACTGGAGCAGCAATTTCGAAGTCTGTTTTCCGATTTCAGCGGCAGAATTGAAAAAACGTATTTTTGACAGACCGGATCGTTGCCCGGAAGCTTCCCTCTGTGTAAGAGACGCGGAAGGAAAAGTGCAGGGATGTATTGTGACCAAAATTTCGGATCAGCAGGAACTGTATCCGGATACTGCATGGATCACGCTGCTGTATGTGAATCCTGCATACAGGAAAAAGGGCTATGGAAGGCTTCTTTATCAGCAGGCACAGGAAGTGATGAGCAAAAAGAATGTACATACCATTCTGATCGGACAGGATTTTTACAATCTCTTTTCCGGAATCCCATCACCGGGCAGTGAAAACATAGACTTCTTTTTCAGAGAAGGCTTTATCCTGAATGACTGCGAACACTATGATCTGGAGGCGGACATTACTGATAACCGGAAGATCAGCGCATTTGATCCGGGCAGCTTTGAACAGGAATTCCGGACGGAAACGCTTGCTGCAGAAGATGACATGAAGATGCTGGAATTCCTGCGGAATGAGGAGACACTTCCGGACAGATGGGCATTTGAAATGCAGGAATATCTGGATCAGAAGAAAGACCGCAATTGTCTGATGGTAATGAAAAGAAGAACGGATGGCAGTATCTGCGGATTCTGCATGCTCCAGGTAAATGAAGAAGGAAGAGGCGGACTTGGGCCGATCGGGATTGCAAAAGCAGTCAGAGGAAGACATGTGGGTGATTATCTTCTGTATCAGTCACTCTGCCAGCTGAAGAAAATCGGCGGACAAAGAATCTGTATCGACTGGACTATTCTGAAAGATTTTTACGGACAGTTCGGATTCAGACCGGTCAGAATATTCAGGGGCGGTTATAAAGAAATCTGAAAGTCATACAAAGATGGAGATAAATGTGATGAAAAAAATAGTGCTTCTTCCGCTGGATGAAAGACCCTGCAATTATGATTTTCCAAGACGTCTTTTTACACATGGCAGTGAAACGAAAATTGTGGTTCCGGGCAGGCTTGGAAATAAGAAAGCACCGGCAGATACAGAACAGATCCGGGAATTTCTGATTGAAGAAACGAAGGATGCACAGGCACTGATTCTGTCTGTCGATATGATGCTGTACGGCGGACTGGTTCCATCAAGAATTCACCACATTCATGATGCAGGGATACTGAAAAAACTTGCGGAAACACTTCATGTAATCAAGGGAAATAATCCGAAACTGGTTATTTATGCATTTCAGGTGATCATGCGGTGCCCTTCATATTCAAGTTCAGATGAAGAACCGGATTATTATGAGACCTGCGGTGAACAGATCAACCAGGCGGGAATCATGATTCACCGGGGAAGACTGGAAATCAATGATGAGAAGGATTACAGGGAGGTTCTCGCCAGAATTCCGGAGGAAGCGCTCAGTGATTACGTGGCACGCAGACAGATCAACTGTGAGATGAACCTTCATATGCTGAGATATGTGGAAGACGGAACGATTGATTTTATGGTGATTCCGCAGGATGACTCGGCAGTATACGGATATGCGGCAATGGATCAGGCACAGGTACGAAGTGAGATAATCAGGAAGGGCCTTTCGGAAAAGGTGCTGATGTACCCGGGAGCGGATGAAGTTGAACTGACGCTGATGGCAAGACTGATTAACCGGATGAATGAACGTAAGCCCAAGGTATATCTGAAATATATTTCAGACGGGGCAGGGGGGATCTATCCGCTTTATGAAGGAGCGACACTTGCCGCAACGCTGAAGAATCATGTGTTTGCTGCCGGCTGCCAGCTGACAGCCTGCTATGAAAATGCAGAGCTGATCATTGTGGTGACAGCACCCTCGGGAGAAATGATGGAAGCGGAAACGCAGCCGTCGAGACTGCCGGGGTATGCGGCAGAGCGGAATCTTCCGGAGATGGCAGATTTTATTCATGACAGAATTCTGGAAGGCAGACAGGTTACGATTGCAGATAATGCATATGCCAATGGCGCAGACCTTGAAGTAATACGACTGCTCAATCAGCAGAAACTTCTGCTTTCCGTTGCCGGATACGCGGGCTGGAATACATCTGCGAACACAATCGGAACCGCAATTGCCGAGGGAATTGATGCACTGTTTTTCGGAATTACGCCGGAACATCAGGATTTCCTGGTGCAGAGGTATCTTGAGGATGCAGGCTATTGTTCCGTCGTACGCTGGAAGGTCGCAGAACAGCTGAAAGGGACATCATTCAGCTACTTTGATGTAGGCAGCAGCAAAGGCGAAATTGCTGAAAAAGCAGCAGCAGAGCTGAAGAAATTTGCAGATACGGAGCTTTCGTCTGTTTCTGACAGAATGTGGATTGATCATGTATCCATGCCATGGAAGCGGATGTTTGAGATCAGGTTTGATGCGGGGATCAGAGAGGGTCAGTAAATGACAGAAGGAATGTGGTTCAAGGGAAATCTTCACAGCCATACTACTGTTTCTGACGGAAAGTGGACACCGGAGCAGGCAGTCGGGGAATTCAGACGGCACGGATATTCCTTTCTGTGCCTGAGCGATCATAATATATATACGGATTACAGACAGAAATTTAACGACGACAGCTTCATTACATTACCGGGAACAGAAGCGGCAGCAGTATTGTATGATGCCTCCGGGAACTGCGTGAAGACACATCATATCAATGGAATTCTGGGGACGTCCGCAATGCAGAAAGAGGCAGTAAAGCCGCTCTTGCAGCATGGACAGCTCTATGGCCCCTTCGAATATCACGGAACATGGAACGGGCAGAAGGCTGCACAGGATATCATTGATGATCTGCATGCCAGAGGCTGCATTGTCACGTACAATCATCCGGTCTGGTCAAGAGTGGAACCGGAGGAGGTAACAGGGCTCAGTCATATTGATATGCTGGAAATATATAACTATAACACGGTGAATGAGAGCGGAACCGGTTATGATACCACTTTCTGGGACAATATGCTGCGTAGCGGCAGGAGACAGAATGCTGATGCAGCAGATGACAATCATAATGGCGGGCAGTTTGATGATGCTTTTGGCGGGTTTATCATGGTCCGGGCAGGGGAACTTACACAGGACGCAGTGATTACGGCGATTCTGAATGGAAATTATTACTCCTCTTCAGGGCCGGAAATTTATGACTGGGAAGTCACACAGAATCAGGTATCTGTAAAATGCAGTCCTGCGCAGCGAGTCAATTTTATCATGGACGGATATGTCGGGGCCGGTACAACCGTGATTGCGCATGGAAAGCAGCTGCTGACAGAATGTACGGCAGAACTTCACGGGCCGGAGCATTATGTCAGAATTGAATGTATGGATGAAAAGGGACGTGTCGCATGGACCAACCCTCTTTTTACCGGCAAATAAATCAGCCGTTGTCTGTCTTACACAAAGGCGTGAAAGGAACACAATGGACAAAGAAGAAATATACGGAAAAATAAGAGGGGGTCTGATTGTATCCTGTCAGGCGCTGGAAAGTGAACCACTGCACGGATCAGAGATGATGGCCCGGATGGCGTTTGCAGCAAAAGAGGGCGGAGCATCCGGGATCAGAGCCAATACACCGGAGGACATCCTGGCAATCCGGCAGCAGGTAGATCTGCCGGTGATCGGAATCATCAAGGCGGAATATCCGGATTCAGAAGTATATATTACACCGACAAGGCAGGAAGTCGAAAAACTGATCGCAGTACATCCGGAGATTATTGCACTGGATGCAACGGACAGAATCCGCCCTGCAGGTGAGACACTGGAACATCTCTTTGAAACGATCCGAAAGGATTATCCGGACCAGCTGTTCATGGCGGACTGTTCCTGTTATGAAGACGGCATGCGTGCGCAGGAGCTGGGCTTTGACATCGTGGGGACAACGCTTTGCAGTTATACGGAAAAAACAAAGGGAACGGCAATTCCGAATTATGATATGATTCACAGACTTACACAGGATCTGAAAATTCCGGTGATTGCAGAAGGCGGAATCTGGGAGACCGGGCAGCTGCAGAGAGTATATCAGGAGAAGGTGCTTGCGGTCGTCATCGGGACGGCAATCACAAGACCGCGCGACATCACACGGAGATTTGTGGCGTCCATTCAGAAATAAGGGAGGAAGAAATGATCAGAATTTACAAGGCAAAGGATTATAATGATCTGAGCAGAAAAGCAGCCAATATCATATCTGCGCAGATTATCATGAAACCCAACTGTGTGCTGGGGCTGGCAACGGGTTCAAGCCCTATCGGCACCTACAGACAGCTCGTGGAATGGTATAAAAAGGGAGACCTTGATTTCAGAGAAGTACATACGGTGAATCTGGACGAATATAAGGGACTTTCCGGTGATAACAGGGAAAGCTACCGGTATTTCATGAATACCAACCTTTTCGAGCATGTCAACATTGATATTGCCAACACCAACGTGCCAAACGGTCTGGCGGTTGACGCAGAAGCAGAATGCTGCAGATATAATGAACTGATCCGTTCGCTTGGCGGCATCGACCTGCAGCTGCTCGGGATCGGCCATAACGGCCATATCGGTTTTAATGAACCTGATGAAGCCTTTGAGAAGGAAACACATCTGGTAACGCTGACGCAGAGCACCATTGAAGCCAATGCACGACTGTTTGATGATCCGAAGGATGTTCCGCACTATGCATTTACCATGGGAATCAAGTCCATCATGCAGGCCAGAAAGATTCTGATCATTGCCAGCGGAGCCGATAAGGCGCAGATCATGCATGACGCATTTTTTGGCCCGGTGACACCGAAGATTCCGGCATCCATTCTGCAGATTCATAATGACCTTACCATTGTTGCAGATGAAGCGGCTTTGTCTCAGACAGATCTGAAGGGGATGGAAAACAGTGATTATTAAAAACGGTCAGGTATTTACCCAGAAGTGCGGGTTTGAAGAACGTGAAGTCCGGATCAGCGGATCACTTTTTACAGATCAGAAAAATCCGGAGGATGAGCAGGAAGTCATTGATGCTGCAGGATGTTATGTGATCCCGGGGCTTACGGATATCCATGTGCATGGCTGCAATAATCAGGATTTCTGCGATGCTGATGCAGAGGCAATCGGGAATTTTGCAGCTTATGAAGCATCTAAGGGAATAACGGCCATCTGCCCGACGACCATGACAATTCCGGAGAAAAGACTTCTGAAGATTGCAGAAACGGCAGCGCAGTACTGTGAGATGGCAGAAAAGAACAGTGCGGCACATGCAAAGGAAGCAGTATTTGCAGGGATCAATATGGAAGGCCCGTTTATCTCTCCGGATAAAAAGGGATCCCAGGAAAAAAGCGATATCAGAAAGCCGGATGCCGGATTTATCCGTGAGATGCTGGCAAAGTCGGGCGGAAAGATCTGTCTTGTGGATATTGCACCGGAAATGGAAGGTGCAGAAGAACTGATCAGGGAAATGAAAAACAAAGTGACAATTTCCATTGCGCATACCAATGCAGATTATGAGACAGCGCGTCATGCCATGGAACTCGGGGTACATCATGTCACACATCTGTATAATGCCATGAGTGCATACGATCATCGTGCGCCGGGCGTTGTCGGTGCGGCAAGCGATGATCCGCAGTGCATGGTGGAACTGATCTGTGACGGTGTACATAATCATCCGGCTGTCGTACGCAATACATTCAGAATCTTCGGTGCGGATCGTGTGGTGCTGGTAAGTGACAGTATGCGTGCAACCGGAATGCCGGACGGTATCTATGAACTGGGCGGACATAAGGTGCATGTGAACGGAAAA
>CAYMBY010000171.1:0-14921 GCA_964388815.1 uncultured Butyrivibrio sp.
CATTGCCGCAGATCCTGTTTTTTAGCCTGCAGGGCTCTTGCAAGACGACCGCTGAAAGTGTATGATGCGACATGAAAAGCAAAATGAAAAAACAGTTTATTTTTATCAGAAAGGAATTTTTTTATGATCCTGTCCTGTCACGACGTCTGTAAATCCTTCGACGGCAAGGATATTCTGCAGAACGTATCATTTCATATAGAAAATAACGAAAAAGCTGCCATTGTCGGAATCAATGGCGCCGGAAAAACCACTCTGCTGAAGCTCATCATCGGTGAACTGACAGCAGACTCCGGTGAAATCACCTTTGCAAGGGACACTACCTTTGGCTATCTCGCACAGAATCAGAATATTGACAGTTCTCATACCATATACGAAGAGCTAAAGGAAGTAAAAAAGGAAACCATTGCCCTGGAAGAAAAAATCCGTGCTGCTGAAGAACAGATGAAAATACTCAAGGGCGATGAGCTGAACCGTCTGATGGATGATTATGCCGCCATGACACACCGTTTCCAGCTGATTGACGGCTATGCATGGAAAAGTGAAGTTTCCGGTGTTGCCAGAGGACTCGGCTTTACCGATGAGGAATTTGACAAACAGATTTCCACTCTTTCGGGTGGTCAGAAAACACGTGTGGCACTCGGCCGGCTTCTTCTGCAGAATCCGGATCTGATTATTCTGGATGAACCGACAAACCACCTGGATATGAACTCCATCCGCTGGCTGGAAAATTATCTTCTGAACTACAGGGGTGCCGTACTGATTGTTTCGCATGATCGTTATTTTCTGGACCGTATTGCGGGCAGAATCATTGAAATTGATCAGGGCCGCTCCAATGTATTCAATGGAAATTACACGTTTTATGCCACAGAGAAAGAACATCAGCGGGCTGTTGCCTGGCATACCTATATCAGTCAGCAGCAGGAAATCCGCCATCAGAAAGAAGTCATTGCCAAACTGAAATCCTTCAATCGTGAAAAATCCATCAAGCGCGCGGAAAGCCGTGAGAAAATGCTGGATAAAATTGAAGTTCTGGATAAGCCTTCCGAAATCCGCGATGACATGCATATCACACTGACGCCCTCCTGCATCAGCGGAAATGATGTACTGCACGTGGAAGGCCTCGGAAAGTCCTTTGGTGATGCCACTCTGTTCCGTGACATTTCTTTTGATATCAGAAGAGGTGAACGTGTTGCCATCATCGGCGACAACGGCACCGGCAAAACCACCATGCTGAAGATCATCAACCAGCTCCTGCCTGCCGACACCGGTAAAATTGTTCTTGGAACAAAAGTTGCCATCGGATATTATGACCAGGAGCACCATGTCCTTCATGATGAAAAAAATCTGTTTGAGGAAATTTCGGATGACTATCCGACACTGAACAATACGCAGATCCGAAATACACTGGCTGCATTCCTGTTCACCGGAGACGATGTCTATAAAAGAATCGGAGACTTAAGCGGCGGTGAGAAAGGCCGTATGTCACTGGCCAAGCTGATGCTTTCCGAAGCCAACTTTCTGCTGCTGGATGAACCGACAAACCATCTGGACATTACCAGCAAGGAAGTACTGGAAAGTGCGCTTAACGGCTATGAAGGAACGGTTCTCTATGTCAGCCATGACCGTTACTTTATCAATCGTACAGCGACCAGAATACTCGATCTGACACATGGTATGCTGGTCAATTACATCGGCAACTACGATTATTATCTGGAACATCAGCCACAGATCATGGCTCGGCTCCTTGCTGAAGTTCCGGTCAGTACCTCCTCTTCTGTTCCTTCGTCCAACAGTTTTCAGTATGGTACTGCCCAGGATGCCCTGACCCCGGCAGGCGCTTTTGCAGATACTTCGTCTGCGCAGGAAAGCAATGCGCCGCATTCCGCAGCAGAATCAGCAGTTTCTGCCGCCACCGCCGCTTCTGCCGTAACTTCTTCCGGTCAATCTGACTGGAAAGCGCAAAAAGAAGAACAGGCCCGAAAACGGAAACAGGAAAATGCGCTGAAAAAATGCGAGGACCAGATTGCAGAACTTGAAGCGCGCATGAATGAAATCAATGAAGAAATGTCCAGGCCTGAAGTTGCAACAGACCTGTCAAAACTCAGAGCACTTTCTGACGAGCAGACCATGCTGCAGGCACAGCTCGACACCCTTTATGATGAATGGGCAGAACTTTCCTCATAATCAGACAGAGCTGCAATGACACCTCTGTTTAAAAGAGCCCGCTTCGCAATCTCCGCATAAAAAAAACGCCTTTTAAAGGCGTTTTTTTATACAGAACCCACGAAGCGGGCTCTGTTGCAATAAACTGCCATTGCAGTTCAATTCAATGCTTCAAGGTTCTTCTGAATCTCCAGAATAAATTCCTCTGTATTGAGCGCGGTCGCATTATCAAGTGTGGTGATCAGCGCCAGGTCTTTTGTCATATATCCTGATTCAATGGTTCCAAGTGTTGCCTTTTCCAGACGGTCAGCAAAATTCTGAAGTTCCTGACTGCCGTCAAGTTCTCCTCTTTTCCTGAGCGCACCGCTCCATGCAAAAATCGTTGCGACAGGATTGGTGGATGTCGGCTCTCCCTTGAGATACTTGTAATAGTGCCTCTGCACCGTTCCGTGTGCTGCTTCATATTCATATGCGCCTGTCGGAGATACCAGCACAGATGTCATCATGGCAAGTGAACCGAATGCCGATGATACCATATCACTCATGACATCTCCGTCATAATTCTTGCATGCCCAGATAAATCCGCCTCTGGACTTCATGACACGGGCAACTGCATCATCGATCAGTGTATAAAAATAGGTCAGACCTGCCTGTTCAAACTTTTCCTTATATTCTTTCTGAAATGCCGCTTCAAAAATCTCTCTGAATCTTCTGTCATAGGTTTTACTGATGGTATCCTTTGTACCGAACCAGAGGTCTTTCTTTTCATCCAGCGCATACTGAAAGCATGCCTTTGCAAAGCTGGTAATGGATTTATCTGTATTATGAATTCCCTGTATAACACCGGGGCCTGTGAATTTCTGAATCAATTCACGTGTCTGCGTACCATCTTCTGCCGTAAATACCAGTTCTGCGGTTCCCGCACCCGGAACACGGATTTCCGTATTCTTATATACATCACCATAGGCATGACGGGCCAGCGTAATCGGTGTTTCCCAGTTTTTAACACAAGGCTCAATTCCTTTTACCATAATGGGAGTACGGAAAACCGTACCATCAAGAATCGCACGAATCGTACCGTTAGGGCTCTTGTACATCTTCTTCAGTCCATATTCCGTTACACGCTCCGCATTGGGTGTAATTGTTGCACATTTCACGGCAACACCATATTTAAGCGTTGCATTTGCACTGTCAACGGTAACCTGATCATCTGTTTCGTCCCTGTGCTTAAGCCCCAGATCATAATATTCCGTTCTGAGATCAATGTAAGGTGTCAGAAGATGCTCCTTGATCAGCTTCCAGAGGATTCTGGTCATCTCGTCTCCGTCCATCTCCACGATCGGTGTTTTCATTGCAATCTTTCCCATGGCTTTGCTCCTTTATGCTTTTTTATTCTTCTTCATCCTTGTAAATATCATACAGTCCGTTTTTAACCATATTATCATATGCATTGATCATATGCTGATTGGCAAGTTTCTCTGCCTGATCCGGATCATGTGCCTTGATGGCTTCCATGATTCCTCTGTGCTCATGATTGGATACCGGACCGCGTGCACTTGCAAGCGTCTTCTGTCGAACACGCCATACATACTGATGGAAATCCTTTAAAAGGTGCTCCAGCATCTTGGAATCACATGACTCATACAGAATATTGTGAAAACGGTTATCAAGCTCTGCAATCTGGTCCATATGTCCTTTGGAGGCATGGAATTCCGCCAGATATATGTTTTCTTCCATTTCTTCCATCTGTTCCTGTGTAATATGCTCAGTCGCCCATCTTGCACACAGACCCTCGAGTTTGGATCTGATCATATAAATATCCTTTACATCCTTGGCCTTGATTCCGGTTACATAAGCTCCTCTGTTCGGAATGATCTGAATCAGACCTTCCAGTTCAAGCTGACGGAATGCTTCGCGAACCGGAGTCCTGCTGACCCCCAGTTCGTTTCCGATGGCAACTTCTTTCAGTTCTTCATGATCCTTATACTTTCCGCTTAAAATATCTTCTCTGATCTTATGAAAAACACGACCACGAAGAGAATACTTATCAATCTCTTCCTGCTTTAACTCATTACTCTCCATTGACCCTCCAATTGCTGACTGCTCAGCCATGGCACACCAATCTATTTATTTATTACTTTCTTCTTTTGTTCTGCAGTATCCGTCAGAGAAATTCCAAGTTTCTTCTCTACCGCACTGATTTCTGTCAGCAGTTCTTCGTCTGTCATGACAGTCACACGCCCGTCTGCATATTCCTGATCCACCCAGGCCTTGATCTCCGTAACAAGAGGAGACGTCTTCTCCAGCGCCTTCTCCCCTCTTAACTTGAAGTATGTGTTGATCCAATGTGCGATCCCGGCCAGTCCTGATGTATTGGAAACCGCGCTCACCGGCGGACGTCTCAGGAACTTATCCGTATCAAAGATATTATAAATCTCTTCATTTTTCAAGAGTCCGTCTGCGTGAATTCCTGCCCTTGTCACATTGAAATTCTTACCGACAAAAGGCGTCTGCGCCGGAATATGAAATCCGATTTCCTTCTCATAATACTCGGCCAGATCCGTGATTACCGTCGTATCCATGCCGTTTAATGTACCCTTAAGCTGTGCATACTCAAATACCATGGCTTCAAGCGGCGTATTACCTGTTCTCTCACCGATACCGAACAGCGACGTATTGACTGCGCTGCAGCCGTATAACCATGCTGTTGTGGAATTGGTCACTGCCTTGTAAAAATTATTATGACCATGCCACTCCATCAGATCACTCGGAACACCACCGTTGGTATTAAGCGCATAGATAATTCCCTGCACGCTTCTGGGAATAACCGCTCCGGAAAAATTGACACCGTATCCCATTGTATCACAGGCACGGACTTTTATGGGAATATTATATTCATCTTTAAGTTTCATCAGTTCAATACAGAACGGAACAACAAACCCGTAGATATCTGCACGGGTAATATCCTCCAGATGACATCTGGGACTGATTCCTTCTTCCAGGCAGGAACGGATGACACTTAAATAATGCTCCATTGCCTGTTTCCTGGTCATCTTGAGTTTCAGGAAAATATGGTAATCAGAACAGCTGACCAGAATTCCGGTTTCCTTCATTCCGATTTCCTTTACCAGTTTGAAATCCTCCTGGCTGGCACGGATCCAGCTGGTCACTTCCGGGAATTTGTACCCGCGTTCCATACATTTCACAACCGCATCACGATCCTTTTTACTGTATAAAAAGAATTCGCTCTGACGGATCATCCCATTCGGGCCTCCGAGTTCATGAAGCATATCATAGATTCTGACAATCTGTTCTGTTGAATATGGTGCCCTCGACTGCTGCCCGTCACGGAATGTCGTATCCGTAATCCAGATATCATGCGGCATATTATGCGGAACAATGCGGTCATTGAACGGAATCTTCGGGATTTCTTCATAAGGAAACATATTCCGGAATACGTTCGGCTTCTCCACATCATCAAGGATATACATATGCTCTTCAATCTGGAGCAGATTATTTTTGTCATTCATTGATACCGGACGATTCTGAAATGCATTATTATCCTGTTTCATACCAGATATACCTCCTGCTGATCCGCCGACAATCCCCTTTGATAACCGGTTTACGACGGGCGCACACCTTTATTCTTTATGTTTGGGTATAATTGTATACATTCATACCATTAATGTCAAGGATCTGGTTCTGCCAAAAAATAACCCGGTACATTTTCTGCACCGGGTGATCTCTATCTCTATATCTTTTTCTTTCTCCTGTTTGATACAATATACAGCTTCTGCATCAGCGCCCTGATCGTTTCCTGATCATCCGGCTCCAGATGACTGTAGTAGAACTCGATTTCTTCCAGCGAAAGATCCTGAAGCTTACGTTTGATCGACGAAATCGAATTGATAAACTCATCGTAGGCAATTGATCTTGCTTCCGTCAGTTTAATGGAAATTTCATCCTTCCCTCTGCTTCTGGCATAGCTCTCAGAGTTTTCTTCGACCATCTCACTGCTCTGAATCTCTGCCGCATCACTTACGGCAATCAGAATCATCTTTTCAATCGGTACATGATAAAAAACCGCAATCCGGTACAATGCCTCCGTGGACGGCATCAATCTGCAGTTCTCATAATGAGAATAAGTCTGCCTGGTTACTCCCAGCATTTCTGCCAGCTCGTCCTGCGTATTCTCATGACTTTCTCTTAATGCTCTCAGATATTTTGCAAGCCTTGTATTTTTTTCAGTCATAATTATCTCTCAACATTATAAGTTACACATCATCAGGTTACGATATAAAGCGTAGCATGAATTGATGTCCCGATGTTGAAAGTGATATTTATTGTATCAAAGCTGTAAATTATGCTATCTGTAGTATCGTTTTGAAGAGGATCTTACAGTTTCATTGTCTTTTCAAGCTGACGGACAACGTCCCTGAGGCACCCGTTTTCAAACGGATTATTCAGACCGACCTGCGGCAGGAGTCCGGTAAAGAAATCCGATGCGGAAAGTCTGCAGAGCTTCAGATAACTGTTCCATGCAGCCTTATAGTCCTGATCCATCCATGCCTTATACTGAAGTGCGTCTGTCTGCGCGATACAGTAGTCAATGTAATACAGCGGACAGTCATAAATATGATGCTGTTTCTGCCAGAATCCGCCTTTCTCCAGATATTCGTTTCCTGAATAATCAAGATGCGGCTTATACTGACGTTCCAGATCTCTCCATGCCTCATTTCTCTGCTTCGGAGAAAGTCCCGGATTGGCATAGGCAATATCCTGGAACTCATCTACCATGGTTCCGTAGGGAATGAAGATGCAGGAATCTTCAAAATGCATATCCACATAATCCTTTGCCCGGTCTCCGAAGAACAGATTCATCCAGGGTTCCGTAAAGAACTCCATGGACATGGAATGTGTTTCTGCCGTTTCCATGGTAATATCCGCATGCTCATTGATCGGGTCATCTGCAATGATATATCCCTGGAATGCGTGTCCGCACTCATGTGTGATGACATCGGCGTCGCCGCTGGTGCCGTTGAAATTGGCAAAAATGAACGGAGATCTGTAATCCGGCAGATAGGTCATATAACCGCCTGTTTTCTTGGTTTTTCTGCCAAGTACATCAAACAGATCGTTGTCACACATGAAGTTCATGAACTTTGCAGTTTCCGGTGAGAGTTCATTGTACATCTTCCGTCCTGCATCCAGAATCTGCTGCGGTGTACCGATCGGCGCCGGATTACCGTTTGTGAAATAAACACCCTCATCTTCAAAATGAAGTCTGTCAAGTCCCAGTCTCTGACGGCGTCTTTCATGAAGCTTCTCCGCAAACGGTACGAAATCACGCTTGACCTGTTCACGGAACTGCTGTACATCACTTCTGCCGTAGCAGTTTCTGTTCATTCTGTAATAGCCAAGTGTAAGATAATTCTCATAGCCAAGCTCCTGTGCCTGTCTCGTTCTGTTCTTCACCAGCTGATCATAGATATCATCAAGTTCTTCCTGATTCTTTTCAAAAAATGCCGTATACTTCTCCCATGCCTGTATCCGGATCTTTCTGTCCTGATGATGCAGATATGGATTCATCAGTGACAGATTCAGTGTTTCGCCGTTCCATTCGATCTGTGCTGTCGCCAGAAGCTTGTTATACTTTGTCTGAAGCTGGTTTTCTTCCTGCATCAGCGGCAGAACCTTCTCATCAACCGACTTCATGGCAAGTTCAATATTCTTAAATGCGACCGGTCCGATCTTCTCTTCAAGGTAAGGTCTGAACTGTGACGAAAAGAGTTTCTTCTGATAAGAAACAACGAGATTACGGAAAACCGGTCCGTTTTCATCATAATAATCCTGTTCTGCACTGTAAAACTCATCTGTCATATCTATATCATGACGGATTTCTGCAATCGTCATCTCTGTCATTACGTGATCTGTCAGCTGATAGTACTTCTGATGCACTGCAAACTGCGCTTCTCCTGACTGTGCCTGTGCGAACTCCTGTTCCAGTTCTGCAAAATTCTTTTTGAGCTGTTCCATATCCACCCGTTCATAGGGCATATCCTGAAATTTCATTTTCTTATCCTCTTTCCTGTTCATTTTTCGTTCTCCGGAAATCTCCGTATGCACGAAAGACATGGCAATTATAACATACCTTTCCCTGACAGGGAACCGGATACATGACAAAATTAATGTCTGCTTCCGATGCCTGGCTCCGTCAGAAAGGCGGGTGCCTCACCGGCGCCCGCCTTTCTGATAACTTCTGTTATTCTGCATTTCTTTTTTGTTCTTATTTATTCTTCTGTATTCTCAGCTGCAACCTTATCCGCACGTGCAGTAATCTCTTTTTCCTGAACCTCTGCCGGCGCCTGCTCGTATCTGGCAAAGTGATACTCGAAGTCTCCGCTTCCTCCGGTCATGGAACGCAGCTGCGTGCAATAGCCGAACAGTTCTGTCATCGGAACATCCGCTTCCACCGTCTGTTTACCGCCTGCTGCAGGATTCATACCCGTCACTCTTGCACGTCTCTTGTTCAGATCGCCCATGACATCTCCGGTATATGCATCCGGAACGGTTACCTTCAGATTCGCAATCGGTTCAAGCAGAACCGGTGTTGCTTCCATGAAGCCTTTCTTAAATGCCTGGCTTGCCGCCACCTTGAATGCCATTTCAGAAGAATCCACCGGGTGATAGGAGCCATCATAAAGAATCGCCTTCACACCGACAACCGGATATGCGGCAAGCGGCCCTCTCTGTACAGATTCCGCAATTCCCTTTTCCACTGCCGGGAAGAAATTCTTGGGAACCGCACCGCCGACAACCTCCTGTGCAAAGACATACGACTTTTGCACATCACCCGAGGGTTCAAAGCGCATCTTTACATGTCCGTACTGTCCGTGTCCGCCGGTCTGTTTCTTGTATTTATACTCCACATCGGAAGTCTTGCGTATCGTCTCACGGAATGCCACTTTCGGTCTTGTCAGATCTATCCCCACCTTATATTCATTCAGGAGTTTACTGGCAATGACTTCGAGATGCAGATCTCCCATTCCGTAAATCAATGACTGGTGATTTTCCGCATCATTTACCACCTTCATGGTCATATCTTCTGCTGCAAGTTTGGAAAGTGCCTGTGCAATCTTATCAATATCAGCCTTGTTCTGTGCATGATAACGCATTGCCGTATACGGCTCGGAAATATTCATCCGTGCATACTGGATCGGGTTTGCTTTGGTAGAAAGTGTATCCCCTGTCGCGATATCCAGCTTCTGCAGCGCACCGAGATCTCCCGCGTGCAGCTCTGTGATTTCCGTTGTCTTATTTCCCTGCAGAATAAACAGCTTACCGATCTTCAGTTCCTGGTCCCGGTTGGCATCATACATGACATCATCAGTCTTTAATACACCGGAACGAACCTTGATCAGCGAGTATTTGCCGATAAACGGATCCATTACGGTTTTAAAAACAAATGCCGTCTTCGGCTTTGAAAAATCAAAATCCGCTTCAAAGATTTCGTTTGTCTTCATATTAATACCGGACATCTTCCGGTTCTCAGGACTCGGCATATATTTTACAATATCATCCATCAGGGTATAGATACCCTGTCCCAGGATGCTTGATCCCATTTCAATCGGAACAATGGTACCGTCACATACATTACTGCGAAGTGCTGCTCTGATCTCCGATTCTGAGAACGTCTCCCCGTTAAAATATCTGTCCATCATGGATTCGGATGTTTCCGCAACAGCTTCCATCAGTGTATCCCTGCAGATTTTCAGATTAGCCTGATTATACTCCGGAACTTCACATTCCGTAACTTCCTTGCCTTCCCAGCGAAAGCCCTTTTCCTGAATCACATTGACATAACCGACAAACTTCTCATCTTCACGGATCGGCAGATTGAACGGTGCCATCTTTTTCCCGTACAGATCTGTCATATCCTGTACGACCTGACGATAGGAGACATCATCAATATCCATATCTGCAACGAAAATCATTCTCGGTATCTTATATTCCTCACACAGATCCCACGCTTTCTGTGTTCCGACCTCGATTCCGGCTTTGCCGGATACCACAATGATTGCAGCATCCGCAACACTGATTGCCTCTTCCACTTCACCTGCAAAGTCAAAAAAGCCGGGAGTATCCAGAATATTGATCTTACAGTCTCCCCACTCCATGGGGATCATCGTTGTACCGATCGATATCTTTCTCTTCTGCTCTTCTTTGTCAAAATCACTGACAGTATTCCCGTCAGCCACTTTCCCCATTCTGGAAGTAATTCCGGACAGATAAGCCATCGCCTCCGCAAGGCTGGTCTTACCGCATCCACCATGTCCAAGCAATACCACGTTACGAATCTTGTCAGTTGTGTAAACGTTCATATCTTGTCCTCCAGTCAAACTTTTTTAGGTAAAATGTGTAAGATAATTCGCGATCCTCCTTGTAGCTTATGTGTATATTTTACTAAAATTGTGCATACAATACAAGATAATCAGACGATATTGCACAATTTCTTTTTTCAAGACTTTTAACCAACGTTTTTTATCCATTTGACTTTCACACGTTGACGTGTTATAGTGGCAAATAGCATAAAAAAACACTATAATCAATATGAAAAAAGAAGGGGAATAAACAGATGATTATTGTCATGAAACCTGATGCTGCAGAATCCAGCATTCAGACAATTGTTGAATATATTAAAGGTGCAGGTCTCCAGGTCCATCTTTCCAAAGGTGAAGAGCTCACGATTATCGGTGTCGTCGGTGATAAATCCAAACTGGCCACTGAAAATCTTCTGAGTTTCCGCGGGGTTGACAGAATCGTTCCTGTCACTGAATCCTACAAACTTGCGAACAGAAAATTTCATCCGGAGCCGACCACGGTTCACGCCGGTAAGGTCAATATCGGTCCGGGAGTACTGACAGTTA
Source organism: uncultured Butyrivibrio sp. (assembly GCA_964388815.1). Classification (GTDB taxonomy): domain Bacteria; phylum Bacillota; class Clostridia; order Lachnospirales; family Lachnospiraceae; genus Butyrivibrio. The sequence continues at coordinate 11,091 of CAYMBY010000171.1, forward strand.
TGGCCGGTCCCTGCGCAGTGGAATCTGAAGAACAGCTGATCACAATTGCAAAAGCGGTCAGAAAAGCCGGTGCGACCATGCTCCGCGGCGGTGCCTATAAGCCGCGCACCAGCCCGTACTCTTTCCAGGGTCTTGAAGAGGAAGGTCTGAAATATCTGAAGGAAGCAGGCGAGGAAACAGGGCTCGCAACTGTAACGGAAGTAATCAGTGCTGAAGCAATTGAAGCTGCTGTCAACTATGTGGATATGCTGCAGATCGGTGCCAGAAACATGCAGAACTTCATCCTGCTCAAGGAAGCAGGGAGATCTCAGATGCCGGTGCTGTTAAAGCGCGGTATGTGTGCCACAATTGATGAATGGCTCAATGCAGCAGAATATATCATGTCAGAAGGCAATCCGAATGTTGTTCTGTGTGAACGCGGTATCCGTACCTATGAAACCGCCACACGCAATACGCTGGATCTGTCTGCGGTTCCTGTCCTGAGAGAACGTACTCACCTTCCTGTGATCGTAGATCCTTCACATGCTACAGGCAACTACAGATATATCAAGCCTATGTCACTGGCTGCTGTTGCCTGCGATGCTGACGGTCTCGAAATCGAGGTGCATAATGATCCTGCTCACGCGCTTTCCGATGGTGCTCAGTCGCTCACTTTTGAACGTTTTGACGATCTGATGCAGAGTCTGAAGCCTTATGCTGCTCTGTCTTCAAGAACCCTCTGAAAAGGAGATCCGTTATGTCCTCAACAGTCTGTGGTTTTATCGGCCTTGGCCTGATCGGCGGTTCCATTGCCCGTGCTTTAAAGGCCGCCGATCCATCCATCCGTATCATTGCCTTTGATCCGAATGAAGAATCACTTCGCATGGCACAGGAAGAAGGCATCGCAGATACTGCCGCTTCACGTATTGATGCCTCTTTTTCCGCATGCGATTATATCTTTCTGTGTGCTCCTGTGGAAATCAATGATGAAAACCTGATTCTGCTGCGCCCTTTTCTGCGCCCTGAAACAACACTGACCGATATCGGCAGCGTGAAGACCGATATTCACCGTCATATTCATGCGCTTGGTCTTGATGCACAGTTCATCGGCGGACATCCCATGGCCGGAACCGAACGCATCGGTTATCAGAATTCCAAGGCTGTCCTTCTGGAGAACGCCTACTATATTCTGACCAGAACTCCGGAGACAGATGAAACACGTCTGCAGTCCTGTTACCGTCTGGTACAGCTGATGGGTGCAATTCCGCTTGTTGTCACATATGAACAGCACGATTATATTACTGCCGCCATCAGTCATCTCCCGCATGTCATCTCCGCCAGCCTTGTCAATCTGATCAAATCAAGCGACTCACCTGACGGCCTGATGAAAATGATTGCCGCCGGCGGTTTCAAGGACATTACCAGAATTTCATCTTCCTCTCCTGTCATGTGGCAGCAGATCTGTCTGACCAACGCCGACAATATTTCCGCGCTGTTATCAGACTACATTGCTTCTCTCTCGCATATGAAGGAAGTAATTGATGCTCATGACGCCCAGGCACTTTACGACTTTTTTGCCTCCGCCAGGAACTACAGAGAATCCTTTATCGATGTTTCCAGCGGTCCGATCAAAAAAGTATACGCCATCCATGTGGATATTGCCGATCAGCCCGGTATGCTGGCAGCGGTCGCAACGCTCCTTGCCGTGCATTCCATCAACATCAAAAATATCGGTATCATCCACAACAGAGAATATGAACGCGGCACCATGCGAATTGAGTTTCATGAAGAAAAAGACATTTCCGTTGCAACACAGCTGCTGCAAATGCATGGTTATGTGGTATCATAAACTTGGATGCAGAGGCATCCAAGTTTAACGAGGTTGCGATGCCCCCTATAGGACCTTAATGCACAAATAGAAAGGAATGAAGATTTTATGCTTACCCTGAATCGGCTTTCCCATCCTCTCCGCGGCGAAATTTCTGTTCCCGGAGATAAATCCATTTCTCACAGAAGTATCATGTTCAGTGCGCTTGCAAACGGCAGTTCAGAAATCACCGGTTTTCTGGAGGGTGCCGATTGCCTTGCCACCATTGACTGTTTCCAGAAACTGGGCGTACAGATTGACCATTCCTACCGCCCGGTAAACGGTGTTCCTACGATTACCGTTCACGGCAAAGGTCTGTATGGCCTGACAGCGCCGAATTCACCTCTTTATACAGCAAACAGCGGGACAACGACCAGATTGATTGCCGGTGTGCTTGCCGCACAGTCTTTTTCCTGTGATCTGACAGGCGATGCCTCAATCGAGACCCGTCCCATGAAGCGGATCATCAAACCGCTGACTGCAATGGGCGGAGATGTAACAAGTCTTAAGGGAAATGACTGCTGTCCGCTTCACATTAACGGTCAGAAACTGCACGGCATCGTATACCATGATCCGGTTGCTTCTGCACAGGTAAAATCCTGTATCCTGCTGGCAGGTCTGTACGCCTCCGGTGATACCGTCGTTTACGAACCTGCGCTCAGCAGAAATCATACAGAAATCATGCTCCGTGCCTATGGCGCGGATATTCATAATTCCATTGATGTATCCGGCGGTGCTGCTGCCATTCTGCATCCCGGTACGCCGTTGCAGGGACTCCATATCAACGTTCCGGGTGATATTTCCTCCGCTGCATACTTTATCGCTGCCGCACTTATGGTTCCGGATTCTGAGATTCTGATTCATAATGTGGGAATTAACAAGACAAGAGCAGGAATCCTGTGCGTACTCAAACAGATGGGCGCAGATATCACTGTACTGAATGAAGATGATTCTTTTGAACCCCGTGCAGATCTTCTTGTAAAATACAGTCATCTGCATGGCGGTGCAAACGGCAAATTCGAAATTGTCGGCAAAACCATTCCGACGCTGATCGATGAACTTCCGGTTATCGCTGTTCTGGCTGCAACCGCTGACTGTGAAACCATTATCCGGGACGCTGCAGAGCTGAAGGTAAAAGAATCCAACCGCATCAGCACGATCTGTGATAACCTCCGGAAAATGGGCTGCGATATTGAACCGACAGACGATGGCATGATTATTCATGGCGGAAACCCGCTGCACGGTGCTGACATCGATACGCATCTGGATCACCGGATTGCCATGAGTTTTGCCGTTGCATCCATGATTGCAGAAGGGCCTACCAGAATCAGGGATGAAAAGTGTGTAGATATCTCCTATCCGGGATTTTTCCGTGATCTTCAGAATCTGACCCGTTAAAAAAATGGTACTTCATCGCTGATGTTTCAGTAATGAAGTACCATTTTCTTTTTATCTGCAGTTCAAATCAATCTGCTCTGAAAAGATCTCTTGTATAAACCTTGTCTTTTACATCTGCAATCTCATCTGTCATACGATTGGCAATGATCAGATCACATCTGCTCTTAAACTCATTCAGATCACGAACCACCTTTGAATGGAAGAAATCATCTTCCTTCAGTGTCGGCTCATATACCACGACTTCAATGCCTTTTGCCTTGATTCTCTTCATAATACCCTGAATTGAGGAATGTCTGAAGTTATCGGAATTGGCTTTCATCGTCAGACGATAAACACCTACAAGTGCCGGTCTTTTTTCAATAATCCGGTCTGCAATAAAGTCTTTTCTCGTGCGGTTTGCATCTACAATCGCAGAGATCAGATTGTTCGGTACATCCTCATAATTTGCAAGAAGCTGCTTGGTATCCTTCGGAAGGCAATAGCCGCCGTAACCGAATGACGGATTATTGTAATGCGTACCGATCCTCGGATCCAGACATACACCGTCGATGATCTGCTTGGAATCAAGTCCTCTGACTTCCGCATAG
>CAYMBY010000172.1:0-16672 GCA_964388815.1 uncultured Butyrivibrio sp.
GACACATACGAATGTGATCTTTGATGTGGTGGCACCGTTTAAATACGTGATCAGCGAGGAGGATCTGAAAGAACAGATCAGCAGCGGAGTGAAAAAAACAGATGAGCATCTGAACTGTGTGATTCAGGTGGACAGGGAATACGTGGAAAAGGAAGAACAGAAGAAGTAATGCAACAGAAACAGATACAAAGACAAAGTGATAAGGATATAGCGAAAGCAATCGGCATTTATCTGGTGGTAACAGGACATCTCCTGAATGAACAGGCAGTACTCGGGCATGCACTGATCTATATGGTGCATATGCCGCTTTTTTTCTGGATCAGCGGATATTTCCTGTATGGGTCGGTGCAGCGGCATTCGCTTTCAGAAAATGTACGGAGTAAAGTCAGAACGCTTCTGATTCCCTTTCTGGTATGGTCAGGAGTAGCGCTTGCAGCCAATCTTGCCATGGCAGTGCTGAAAGGCGGGCTCACCGCGCAGACTGTATTTCAGAATTTTTTTGAGATCTATCTGCAGGCGAGGAGCATGTGGTTTCTGCTGATTCTGTTCCTGGCACAGATGATGCTCCTTACCGTTCATCAACTGCTGAAGGAAAAGAAAATGGCAGCGGAGCTTTCTGTGATGGCGGTATTGTGGGTTCTGATCAGCATCTGTCTGCCGGATACACTGCTGAGTATGGACAAGCTGAAATGGATGCTGCCATACCTGATGCTGGGCTACTGGATGGGAAGTCCTCAGTCGCAGGAAAAAATAAAAATACCGGCTTTGGCATTTCACAGGCACAGAGCTGTCTGGACAGCAGGTTGCAGCGCGGTATATCTGCTGGCGGTGACTCTGCTGCACGGGTCGTATTCCATGAACGGGTATCTGTCAAAGACGTGGCGCAGTGTCTACGATGCAGCGCCTTATGCATTTTATTTTGCGGTCAGTCTGTGCGGAATCGCCGGACTGATGGGAATTTCGCAGCTCCTGTCAGAAACGGGAGCCGGAATGGCGGCTGCGAAGGCTGGCAGATGCAGTATGGATATTTATGTCATTCATATGTTCTTTATCAAATTTATTACGTTTGTGCCGGGATATGCGAGAAAGAGTGACCTGGCCTATAATCTGGGATATGTTCCATTTTATGCGCTGGTCGTGGTTATGATTGTTTACCTGATGGCAGCGGTTATTTTCAGAAAAATCGGGCTGTATCGTATGGTTATGGGACTTCCGGAGAACAAAACGGATAAGGCAGAGAAATCTGCAGACAGGGAAGGGAAAGCAGTTTGAGTCAGATCAGTAAAGAAGAAAGTGAAAACGCAAGGCAGGAGCGGTTTGTCTATATGACACAGACCCCGATCCCGAGGCTGATTGCGCAGTTATCCGTGCCGACCATTATCAGTATGCTGGTCAGCGGTCTTTATAATATGGCAGATACTTTTTTTGTCGGAAGAATTTCCACGCAGGCGACAGCAGCAGTGGGAATTGTTTTCTCGCTGATGGCAATCATTCAGGCGGTCGGCTTTTTCTGCGGTCACGGTTCCGGCAATTATATGTCGAGACGCCTTGGCGCGGGGGATGTGAAGGAAGCCTCAGAGATGGCGGCAACCGGATTTGTGCTGGCCTTCATTCTGGGTATGGTGATTCTGGTTGTGGGAATGGTCTTCCTGCGCCCGCTCTCGGTAATGCTGGGGGCAACGCCGACCATGATGAAGGAAACGCAGGATTATATGCGGATTATCCTGATCGGTGCGCCATATATGACAGCACAGCTCGTCGTGAATAATCAGCTGAGATTTCAGGGAAGTGCCATGTATGCGATGGTGGGACTGGTATCCGGCGCGGTACTCAATATCGGTCTGGATCCGTTGTTCATCTTTACCTTTGGTATGGGCGTAGCAGGTGCCGCGCTGGCGACGATATTAAGTCAGCTGGTCAGCTTCTGCATTCTGTTCGTCGGCAGCCAGAAGGGGGCCAACATCAGAATCCGTATCCGGAACGTCAGATTTACGAGGCATTATCTGATGCAGATTGTCAATGGAGGAACACCTTCACTCTGCAGGCAGGGACTGAACAGCATTTCCACAATTATTCTGAATACCATGGCAGGTGCCATGGGCGGTGATGCTGCAATTGCAGGAATGTCAATTGTAACCCGTGTCATGATGCTCGCCAATTCTGCACTGATCGGTTTCGGGCAGGGATTTCAGCCTGTCTGTGCCTTTAATTACGGCGCTGAACTGAAAGAACGTGTCAGAAAGGCTTTCTGGTTCTGTGTAAAATACGGTACGGTGTTCCTGCTTTTTATGGCGGCATTCTGCTGTGTCTTTTCTCCGGAGATCATTGCGTTTTTCAGGAAGGATCCGGAGGTCATTGCAGTCGGCAGTGTGGCCCTTCGGATTCAGGCAGTGGTATTTCCTCTGAATGCATTCATCGTCATGTCCAATATGATGCTGCAGTCCATCGGCAAGGGTGTAAAGGCGTCGTTACTGGCAGCATCAAGATCCGGGCTGTTCTTCATACCGTTTATTCTGATCCTGTCCTATACACTGGGACTGTTTGGTGTTGAGATTACGCAGACCTGTTCGGATGTCTGCACCTTTGTACTGTCTGTGCCGCTGGCACTTTCCGAACTGAAGCAGATGAAAAATGGCGAATCAGAGCCTCAGGTGTAAATGCAAATTATTCGCATTTACTATTGACATCAGGTATAAATCAAGAGTATCCTTTTTTCTGGAACAGATGTGAACAGAAGCAGGAAAGGGGATGACAGCGATGAAAGAAAAGCACAGATTTGCAGCAGTACTGATGTGTGTGATTCTGACCGCTGTTATCCTGCTTTCTTCTTTTTATATTGTAGAGGAAGCACATCATGACTGTACCGGACAGAACTGTCCGATCTGTCATGAAATTCAGCTCTGTATTCAGATGCTGAATACTGCCTGCGGGGCAGTGGTAATTGCAGCAGTGACGCTTCTGACTGTCTTTAAAACGTCTCTTATGCGCGCGTGCATGGGTCTGAATGACCGGCGCGCGACGCTTGTATCTCTTAAGGTGAAACTTTCTGATTAATTATTCTCCTTTAAACATATGAACAGAAACGGGTGTTCCGGTCATCGGTAAAAAAGATGACTGCTTATTTATGTGCGCAGAAATACAGGAAATGCTGCGTGCAATACGGAGGATAATTAAGAATGAGAAGATATCATAAGATTTTTCTGAACTGCATGGTTGCAGGTGCGCTGATGATCAGTACGGTAACGGGGTGTGGTGCCTCGCAGCAGGCAGCGGCGGCAGGAAGTGCGGCAGATACGGGAACAGGCAGAATCAGCATTGTCTGCACAAATTTCCCCGAGTATGATTTTGTACGTCAGATTACCGGGGACTGCGCAGATGTCACCATGCTGCTTAAACCGGGCGCAGAAAGCCATACCTTTGAGCCGACGCCGCAGGACATCATCACCATACAAAACAGTAACCTGTTCGTATATGTCGGAGGTGATTCGGATGAATGGGTTGCCAATGTGCTGGATTCCATGGATCAGAGCAATATGACGATTGTGAAGCTGATGGACTGTGTGGATACGGTTCCGGAGGAACTGGTTGAAGGCATGCAGCCCGAAAAAGACAGTACGGCAGAAGGCAGCAGCGCAGGTGCCGCAGAAAGCAGCAGTATAAGTGCTGCAGAGGGCAGCAGTGAGGAGCCGGAGATGGATGAACATGTGTGGACTTCTCCTGCGAATGCCATGAAGATTGTACAGGCGCTTTCCGATAAGATCTGCGGTCTGGATCCTGCCAATGCGACAGTATACCGGAACAATACCGCAGCCTATCTGAAAGACCTGCAGAAGCTGGACAATGAGTTCAGAAATGTAATCGACAACAGCAAACGAAAGGAAATTATTGTCGGAGACCGTTTCCCGTTCCGCTATTTCTGTGAGGAATACGGGCTGAAATATTATGCGGCTTTCCCGGGCTGTTCCGCTGATACGGAGGCAGATCCTGCTACTGTTGCCTTTCTGATCGACAAGGTAAAGGAAGACCATATTCCGGTAGTATTCCATATTGAACTGTCCAATGAACAGATGTGCAATTCCATTTCGGAAGCAACAGGAGCAAAGAGTGAGCTGCTGAATGCGGTCCATAATGTCAGCGATACTGATTTTAAGGCAGGAGCAACCTATATCAGCCTGATGGAGCATAATGTCCAGGTACTGAAGGAGGCACTGAACTGAGATGAGTCTTCTGACCTGTCAGAACGTAGCCTTTTCATATGAAGGAATTACCGTACTTTCAGGCATAGACTTTGAAGTCCATGAAGGAGAGTATCTCTGCATCGTAGGCGAAAACGGTGCAGGGAAAAGTACCCTCCTGAAGGGAATTCTGGGTCTGAAAAAGCCATCTGCAGGACAGATCCTGCAGGGTGACGGCCTGAAGCCGGATGAAATCGGATATCTTCCGCAGCAGACAGCTGCGCAGAAGGATTTTCCGGCCAGTGTGACGGAGGTAGTGCAGTCCGGGCGCCTGAATGCGCTCGGGATGAAGCCTTTTTACAGCAGAACGGACAGAACGGATGCAGAAGAAAAAATGGAACTGCTGGGAATATCGGATCTGAAGCATCATTGCTACAGAGATCTCTCCGGTGGACAGCAGCAGAGAGTTCTGCTCGCAAGGGCACTTTGTGCGACAAGAAAGCTGCTGCTTCTGGACGAACCGGTCACCGGGCTCGATCCGGTGATGACTGCCGGGTTGTACCAGGTGATCAGACGTCTTCATGAAGAGCAGAAAATTACGGTGATCATGGTTTCCCATGATATACAGGGGGCTGTGGCGCAGGCGGATCATATTCTGCATCTGGGAAGCACACAGCTTTTTTACGGCAGAAAAGATGCTTATGTCAGCAGTGAAATCGGGCAGCGGTTTACAGGAGGTGCAGCATGATAGACGTACTTGTGAAGATGCTCAGCTACCCGTTTCTGGTACGGGCGCTGATTGTGGGTATTATGGTATCTCTGTGTGCTTCGCTTCTGGGCGCCAGTCTTGTACTCAAGCGATATTCCATGATCGGAGACGGACTTTCCCATGTCGGCTTTGCGGCGCTTGCGGTTGCCTATGCAATGAATCTGGCACCGCTGTCGGTTTCGATACCGGTGTGCGTGATCGCAGCTTTTTTCCTGCTGCAGATCAAAGAGAGTTCGAGGATCAAGGGAGATGCGGCAACCGCCCTTCTGTGCAGCGGAGCACTGGCAATCGGTGTAATGACCATTTCGCTGACGACGGGGATGAATACCGATGTGTGCAACTATATGTTCGGCAGTATTCTGGCCATGAGTCAGAGCGATGTGATTCTGTCTGTCTGGCTGTGCATCGCAGTGCTGATTCTGTATATTCTGTTCTATCACCGGATTTTCGGGGTTACGTTTGATGAGAATTTCGCGCGGGCAACAGGAACCAGAACGCAGTTTTACAATATGGTAATTGCATTTCTGACCGCCATTACTGTGGTTCTGGGGATGAGAATGATGGGAACACTTCTGATTTCGAGTCTGATTGTATTTCCGGCGCTGACTGCAATGCGTGTCTGCAGGCAGTTTCTGACCACCATTCTGCTTTCGGCGGTTCTGGCTGTGCTTTCATTTCTTATCGGAATTACGATTTCCTATCTGAAATCCGTACCGACAGGTGCGTGTATTGTTGTGGTAGATATCCTTCTGTTTCTGCTGTTCGCAGGAGCAGAGAAAGTCAGGAACTGATGATGAAAAAAAATCTTGATGGAAAAGTTAAAGTTCTGTTGCTGATCCTGTGCTGCGTTCTCGTCGCATCAGAGACTGCAGCATGCAGTCAGGGCAGAAGAAAACCGTTGCATAAGGCGGGAGTCACGGCTGCCTCGGGGACAGATCAGGCGGCGTCTGCCGGAGCAGAGATGAGCGCAGATGCTGCAGCGTCTGCAGGCGGTATGCAGGGCAGTGCCTCTGCGGCAGGTACTTCGCAGGCGGATCCACTGATCAGCGCGCTTGCGGGGGCAAGCTTTCAGGAGGATGCCAGAGATGAATACCCTTACGACATTGCTTCTGACAGGAAAAAAATGAAAGATAACAAAGTGGATATTACCGTGGGAGACGATCTGTACATGACACAGATCAATGACTGGTTTACGAATTTTAAGGATTATGAGGGCAAAAAAGTCGAGATTGAAGGCTATTATATAAAGTTTGACAGATATACCTTTGTGGGAAGAAACGGACCGACCTGTCCATACTGTACCGGCGGATATGTGGATTTTGAATTCAAATCGGATCAGGATCTGTCTGCGCTTACTTCAGGTAAATCCTGGATCAGCGTGACAGGAGTTCTGCGGCAGGGCTATTCCTATGACAGCACCGGTAAAAAATCCAGCGCATTCTATTATATTGAAGCGCTGGATGTTACCAAAATGGCGAAAGTCGGAGTTTCGACAATATATGACTGAAGCGGTGAGAACTATATGAGATCGGCGGCGAACAGTGCAGCGCCAAGTGCGCCGCAGAGCTGTGCACGTTCATCAATGATCAGCTGCGTACCGAGTTTTTCATTCAGCGTACTGACAAGACCCTGATTTTTGGATACGCCGCCGGTCATCATATAACGTTCCTGACCGATGACACGTTTGACCAGTGCGGCAGTTTTTACGGCAACTGCCTTGTTCAGGCCATGGACGATATCGTCTGTGGCCTTATTTTCTGCGATCAGGGATACCACTTCGGATTCTGCAAACACTGTGCACATGCTGGAGATGGTGATGTCTTCATTATAGGTAAGACCGCGTGTGCTCATTTCATCAAGGCTCATTTCCATGGTCCTGGCCATCATTTCCAGGAACCTTCCGGTACCTGCAGCACATTTGTCATTCATGACGAAATTGACGACATTGCCGTTTTCATCCAGACGGATTACCTTACTGTCCTGTCCGCCGATATCGATGACGGTCCGTACGGACGGATCAAGGAAATGGGCGCCTCTTGCGTGGCAGGTGATTTCAGTAATACTTTTATCGCCGCTGTGGATGGCACCCCGCCCGTAGCCTGTGGTAACCAGGGCGTCAATGTCGTCACGCTCGATGTGAACCTGAGTCAGCGCCTGTTCAAGCGCTTTTTCGGCACTGTTTGCAGCGCCTGCTCCGGTCGGGATGATGATGCCTGCAATCATTGTTTTGTTTTTATCCAGAATGACAACATCCGTACTGGTAGAACCGCTGTCGATGCCGGCGAAGTATCCTTTTCCCATTTTGTGTTTCCTTTCTGTATCCGGGCTGCTTTGATTTTCTGCAGAAGAGCCGATGCTTTCTGCAAAGGCCTGAAGTCTTGTCAGAAGCTGGCCGCTGCCTGAGATGGTATAATCGGATTCAATTTTCAGAAGCGGGAGCTGCGCGTGATTTTTTACCTCGGCATATTCAAAACTGTAGAAATCGCAGAATTTGACGGTATGATAAATAATGCCTTTCAGGTCAGGATCATTATACAGCTGCTTTCTGCCTGTATGATCAGCCATGCGCATGCACGGGATCTGACCGAGAAGTTCACCTGCATACCATTGCATCAGTGCTGTTCTGTCATTTCCTTCCGGCATGGCGGAGCGGCCTACGCTGCGGTTGTTGACGCAGGTTTCATTCAGAACGGGCAGAGGCATGGCTTTCTGCACCATTTCAAAGAGTTCTGTTCCCATGCGGGCACCCATGACACTCAGGTGGGGACTGCTTTTATGTTCTGCCATGCGGAAGGCGCTGCGAAACTTTTCAGCATCAAAAGAGGTGTTTTTATATCTGCCATATGCATCAGCCAGATCTTCAAGCTGCATGGCGACAAGGTCTCTGCTGCAGGCGTCAGTACTGTGCAGAACATCCATCAGATAGAGGAAGTCCAGCCTGCCGCTTTCCTTCAGCACATCATAAACGGAACGGATGGTATCACAGCAGTTGACGAGTACGAGTTCATGTACATTACCGCTCATCACAGCTTCCAGAAGTGCTTTTCCGAAGCCGCAGATATTGGGGTTGACGATCTGGTCTGCAAACTCAAAGCCTTCAGGCATGTGGTTCAGACATTCACATTCACCGCCGAATGCCTTCAGCAGCTCAACCGGTGTGTATTTGCATACATAATATGTTTTATTCATGTTCTGTTTCCTCCGGCTTCCAGCATTTCCAGAAAGGCACCGAGTCTTGTGGAAGTCTGGCCTTCTCCGCCATGACTGCGGTCACAGCCATCACCGTCCAGAAGAAGCGTGGGGAATCCTGCCGCTTCAAATTTCCGTTTGGCAATCTGGCTGCCGCCAAGCGTGTGCTTGCAGCCCCAGTGATTGAACCAGACGACACCGTCTGCACCGGCATTTTCGGCATGCCGGATACCGGCTTCGATCCGGCGGCTGATATCTCCGTTCAGGTAGTTGTAAACACAACGGTGCGCCATGGCCAGATATGGATTTTCAGGATCAAAATCAGGCTCACAGGCTTCAGCCAGTTCATCACCGACAATCTGAAAGCTGTCTTTGAAGAGAAGCAGATCCTTGGTTGCTGCAGACCAGTAGGGAATTGTATGCATCCAGTAGATATGTTTTCCGGTTTTGAGCGGGGCATTTTCCACGTTCTGCAGCAGCATGCGGGTATATTTTTCCTCTGCGTGTGTTCCCAGCAGGATGTTATTGGTCATGGCACAGTAAAGGGGAGAAACAAGATCCGTCGGGATATTTCTTCCTGCGCGCAGGTGCTGATAGTTCTGATAATTCTCCAGAGTCCGTTTACTTCTGGCAACGCGTCTGGAGAGGCGCTCTGCGTCAATTTTTTTCCCGGTTACCTTTTCCAGAAAAAGAGCCATTTCATGGAGCTGCTTCTCCACATAGCGGACGCTGATGTCGCTTTGCTGCATGGGGACATCCAGAAAGAAAACCGGAACCTGAAACAGATCTGCCAGTCTTCGGAATGTCAGCATATTGGCGTCACAGGTGACGTTGGTATAGATGATGCAGCGGGGCTTTGGCAGGAGCCCGCGGTCTGCGGCACCCAGAAAGGTCTTGTGGTAGCTGCAGAGCGTTTCTGAAATGCCGTCGTTTTCTGCCTGCTGGATACAGCCTCGTTCGGTATGTGTGGCAGAAAGGTAGCAGGAGAAAGCTTCCACATTGTAAGGATGCAGGCCGACTTCCTGCAGCAGTTCACATGGAGTAAAGATGCTGACGATGGCACAGTCATCCGGCTTTTTCAGCGGCATCAGCATGGTGTCCATCATCAGGGCAGCAAGGTACTGATCCGCGGGCTGCAGCCTTTTATCCGGTGCAATGCGGAACCTGGCATCCTGCAGCTTCCAGCCGGTTTTCAGCATCCAGCGGGAAACAGCCGGTTTGCTGTCACATACTTTTTCTACATAATGACCAAAGGTATCAATTACCTGCATATATTCCTCCATGTGCTTTTTTACCCATGACACAGATATATTCGCCGGGACCACGTTTAAAAGAGACATCTGCAAATCCGGCATTTTTCAAAAGAGAGGCAAGTTCTTCCGGACGGTAGATGGTCATGGCACCGTAGTCCTGTGACCAGGTATTGGTATCCGGATCGCTTCCTTCGCAGAGGATCATGAACATGCCGTCGGGTTTCAGAACCCGTTTGATTTCAGCGAGCGCAGCGGACATATCAGGCCAGAAATATACGGTTTCCACCGCGGTGGCAAGGTCATAGGATGTATCCGGGAACGGGAGAGCAGCCACATCGCCCAGATGGATGTGCACACGTGATCCGAGATATTCTCTGTTGAGTGCTGAAGCACTGTCCACACTCTGCTGTGCATAATCAATGCCGTCAATGATGCTTCCATCAGATAATTTCAGCATCTGTGCAATGGTGGCACCGCCGCCGCATCCGACATCCAGAATGTGCATTCCGGATGTCCAGTCTGCATAAGGCAGACCGAAGTCCCGAAGCGGTGCATGTTCCCGGTTCATCCGCTCCAGCATCTTTTTACCGGATTCGCCTTCGGGGCGTCCCGGATTACCCTTATCTGTTTTATCTTTTTCCATGTTCATGATCTGCTCTTTTCATTATTGTTTATTTCAGGCGCTTTGCAAATGCAGGTACAGGCGCCTGACTGCTTTGCGTTTACAGGACAATCAGCTTTTTTGGCTGATTACAGTAACATGCCTATTATAATACAATCTCCGGCGGATAGATATTCGATTATTTTAGAATTGCGGGAGCCCTTTTGGGCGGAGCAATTCGTGACGTCATGGGTTTCAAAAGGTACTTTTGAAACCTGTAGCATTATTTTACTTTGTAATAGGTGTGTCCACCATATAGGATACAGTTTATTGACCTTGGACACGCAAAATCATCCTGGAAGCGAGAAAATGCTCTGCAGGATGCATTTTTGAGGAAAACAGGTGGGTCGGAGCAGGTTCAGGCATCAGAGAATCATCCTGGAAGCGAAAAAATGCTCTGCAGGATGCATTTTTGAGGGAAACAGGCGGATCAGAGCAGATTCTGGCAGGACAGGTACACTTCAGATCAAAAAAAGCGACCTGCGTGCATCATTAATGCACGCAGATCGCCTTGATACAGGACCTGCGAAGCAGGCGCTGTTGAAAAAACGGATATTTCTCAGTTCTCGCTGAACAGAAGGTCTGAGTATACAGGGAATGGCCAGTATTCTTCATCGGTCATGGTCTCGAGTTCGTCAGCAATTGATCTTGCCTTTGCCATATCTGCAAGAACTGTCTTGTGGTAGTAGTTCATTGCCTTTGTCGGATCTTCAGGAATCTTGTTCAGATCCTTATCCAGCTTGTCGCAGGTATCTGCCAGATCATCAGTAAGAGAGGATACCTTCTTAAGGGTCTCAGTCTCGTACTTTGCAGAAGCACCGACTTCTTTCTTGGCAGCTACACGGCCTGCAAGGTCAGTCGCATAGGAAGATACAGCAGGCAGGATTTCACGGCGGATCATATCGGACATGGTTCTTGCTTCAATCGAAATTGTTGCATTGTAGGTCTCAACATGAATAAGTGCACGTGCGTGAATTTCTTCTTCTGTATAGATTCCGTTACCGACATACAGATCCACGTTCTTCTTGTTATCATAGTAAGGAAGCGCATCAGCAGTGGAAACAAGATTGTAAAGACCACGCTTCTCAGCTTCTTTTACCCAGGAATCATCATAGCCGTTACCATTGAAGATAATGTGCTGATGATCTGTAAATGCATTCTTGATGATCTTCTGAAGGTCATTCTGGAAGTTCTTGGACTTCTCAAGCTGATCAGCGAATTCCTTCAGTTCTTCTGCCATAATGGTATTCAGTGCAATGTTCGGGCCGGAAATGGACTGAGAAGATCCCAGCATACGGAACTCGAACTTATTGCCTGTGAAAGCCATGGGTGAAGTACGGTTACGGTCTGTATTATCCTGCGGGATCGGAGGAAGTACATCAATACCGATCTGCAGTGTACGCTTGCCGCCTTCCTTATAGGATTTGCCGCTGATGATGGATTTTACAACGCCATCAAGTTCATCACCAAGGAAAATGGAGATGATAGCCGGCGGTGCTTCCTGTGCGCCCAGACGGTGATCGTTACCGGCGGAAGCAACAGTGGTACGAAGTGTATCCTGATATTCATCAACACCTTTGACAAATGCAGCCAGGAACAGAAGGAACTGTGCGTTCTGGCTTGGTGTGGATCCGGGCTTGAAGAGGTTCTTGCCTGTATCTGTGCCAAGGGAGAAGTTGTCATGTTTACCGGAACCGTTGACACCATCAAACGGCTTTTCATGAAGCAGGCATACGAAACCATGACGGTCGGCAACCTTTTTCATCAGTTCCATGGTCAGCTGGTTCTGATCGCAGGATGCATTGGCATCTGCATAGATCGGAGCCATCTCATGCTGAGACGGAGCAACCTCATTATGCTTTGTCTTGGAAAGTACACCGACCTTCCAGAGTTCATCATCCAGATCCTTCATGTATGCAGATACACGGGGCTTTAACTGGCCGAAGTAGTGATCTTCAAGTTCCTGTCCGCGGGGAGGCTTGTTGCCGAACAGTGTACGACCTGTCAGACGAAGGTCTTCACGCTGTGCATAAAGCTCCTTGTCAATCAGGAAGTATTCCTGTTCAGGACCTACCTGTGCAGTAACTCTTCTGGTGTCCTTATCACCGAATAAACGGAGAATACGGATTGCCTGACGGCTGACCGCATCCATGGAGCGAAGAAGAGGAGTCTTCTTATCCAGTGCCTGTCCGGAGTAAGAGCAGAAGATTGTGGGAATATAGAGAGAATTGTCTTTTACAAATGCAAAAGAAGTAGGATCCCATGCTGTATATCCACGAGCCTCGAATGTAGCACGAAGTCCGCCTGACGGGAAGGAAGATGCATCAGGCTCGCCACGAACCAGCTCCTTGCCGGAGAAGTCCATTACGATCTTGCCACCGCCTACCGGGGCGATAAAGCTGTCGTGCTTTTCAGCTGTGACACCTGTCATCGGCTGGAACCAGTGTGTATAATGTGTAGCTCCTTTTTCAATCGCCCACTGCTTCATTGCCTCTGCAATTTCATTTGCAGTAGCAAGATCCAGAGACGTACCATCTGTAATACATTTCTTCCATGCGTTGTAGGAAGCGCTGGAAAGACGGTCTTTCATGGTCTCTTCATTAAAAACCATGCTGCCAAACAATTCAGGTAACTTTGTTGGTGTTTCCATAATTCTCTCCTCTCTTATGCACATATAAGGTGATTTATGTGACAACGAACTTTAAAAAAATTCGTTTGTGCCTTGTTCAGACTCCGCTGGCACCATAGTTTGCAAGAACTCTGGCGGACGGATCATTTACATTGCAGCCTTCCCAGGATTTATTCGGCATCCAGAAGTCTTTGATCATTTCTGCCTGTCCCGGATAGTACTGCTCGAAAATTTCACGATACAGCAGACTCTCTTTGGTGAACGGAGTGCAGTAGCTGTACTTTTTGCAGCCTTCTTCAAATTCAGCATCAGTGTATTTCTGCTGTGCATATGCCTTGAGATCATCCACCATGGAATGACCGACAGCATCGGAAAAAGCAGCTTTCTGACGCCACAGGATATCATCCGGCAGGATCTTATCCTTTTCAAAAGCATGGCGGAGCAGATATTTACCCATATCATAAGTGTTCATCTTGATTTCAGGATTGATGCTCATGACATATTTTACAAAATCAGTATCGCCGAAAGGAACACGTGCTTCAATGGAATTAACGGAGATACAGCGGTCAGCGCGGAGCACATCATACATATACAGCTCATCAATACGCTTTTTGGATTCAGCCTGGAATGCTGCTGCGTCCGGAGCAAAATCGGTGTATTTGTATCCGAAAAGCTCATCGGAAATTTCACCGGTTAAGAGAACGCGGACATCACTTTGCTCATGAATGGCCTTGCAGCACAGGTACATGCCCATACTGGCACGGATTGTTGTGATATCAAAGGTCCCAAGAAGTGCGATGACTTCAGGAAGTGCTTTTATGACATCATCAGCAGTCATATAGACTTCTGTATGATCGGCACCGATGAAATCGGCGGCTTCACGGGCATACTTTAAGTCAATGGCATCCTTGTCCATACCGATGGCGAAGGTACGGATTTTTTTACCCAGAAGCTTTGCACTGATGGCGCAGACAAGGCTGGAATCCAGTCCGCCTGATAACAGAAATCCGAGAGGAGCATCGGAATCAAGTCTGGTATCAACGGCAGCAACCAGTTTGTCATGAATCTTCTGACATGCGGTTTCCATATCGTCTGTGCTGTAACGGTTTACGGTTGTGATATCCGTATAACGTACAAATTTACCGTCTGCATAGTAATGACCCGGAGGAAATGGCATGATCCGTTTGCAGAGACCGGTCAGGTTCTTGGCTTCGCTTGCAAATACAATACCGCCTTCTGCATCATAGCCGTAGAACATGGGGCGGATACCGATCGGATCTCTTGCTGCAATCAGAGTATCTTTTTCATGATCATAAATGATCATGGCAAACTCTGAACCGAGCATCTCGAACATTTTCAGTCCGTATTCCTTATATAATGGAAGAAGAATCTCACAGTCACTTTCACTTTTGAAAGTATATCTGGAGGAAAGCTCTTTTCTGATCTTACGGAAACCGTAGATCTCACCATTACATACTACATAATTGCCATCCAGTTCGAATGGCTGCATGCCGCGCTCTGTCAGACCCATGATGGCCAGACGGTGGAAGCAAAGGTAACCGGATGGTGTTTCAATGATCCGGCTCATATCCGGTCCCCTTGAGAGGGTACGGTCGAAATAGGGAAGAAGTTCTTCCTTTGTGAGTGCCTTATCGGCAAATCCCATAATTGAACACATTGCGATATCCTCTTTATACTATATATTTTTAATCTGCCGCGCAAGCCATTAATAAAAAAAAGACAAGGGCAGATGCAGAAAAAGTCAGAAAACTTTTCTTCATCAACGCCCTTGTTGATTTTCGAAACAGATTTTTATTAGGACTGATACTACACCCGGCGGGAGCAGGTTGTCAATTACTTTTTATCATGTTATGATTTTTCATATTGAATAAGTGTGTAACAAAGAGGCAGACACATGAACTTTGTGTGCTGCCTTTTATCAGCACGAGAATTGAAAACGCAGAGGTGCATTCATGAATCTTTTTGATATTGTAGGTCCTGTGATGGTAGGACCATCAAGTTCACATACAGCGGGAGCCGTGAAAATAGGAAATGTCAGCCGGAAACTGATGGGAGAAAAGATCGTAAAGGCAGAAATCCTGTTTCATGGTTCGTTTCTGGCAACCGGAAAGGGACATGGTACGGATAAGGCGGTTGTGGCAGGTCTTCTGGGGTGTGCAGTCGATGATCCGCGGATTCCGGACAGCCTGCAGATGGCGCAGGATGCCGGAATGGTGTATTCCTTCGGGGCGGTGGATCTTGGTGATGTTCATCCCAATTCAGTGAAGATGCATCTGACAGGACAGTCGGGGAAAGAACTGGATGTTGTTGCGGCGTCGGTTGGCGGCGGACGGATCCAGATCTGTGAGCTGGACGGGCTGACGGCGAATTTCAGCGGCGATTATCCGACACTGATCGTGCACAACGTGGACCAGCCGGGACATGTGGCGGAAGTAACCTCCATGCTGGAGCATAAGTCGGTGAATATTGCGACAATGCAGCTCTACCGCGAAGGGCGCGGCGGCAATGCCGTCATGGTGCTCGAATGTGACCAGGAAGTACCGGCGGAGGCGATCCGCTGGCTGGAGCATCTGGAAGGAATTGTGAAGGTAACGTATTTAAGTCTGGTATGAAGGAGAACAGTTATGTATAAATCACTGGCGGAGATCTGTCAGAGAACAGAAGAAACAGGACTTCCGTTCTGGAAGATCGTACAGCAGGAGGACTGCTGCGAACAGGGTATTTCAGAAGAGAAATCCTTTGATTTCATGCGCAGAATGTATGCGGCCATGAAGGAATCTGATCAGAACTATGACGGGAAGCTGAAGTCGGCAAGCGGCCTTGTCGGAACGGAAGGAGCAAAGCTTCATGAGCGGATCGCTTCCGGAAAGATGGTCAGCGGTGATTTCATGAGTGTTGTCATGGAGAAAGCGTTGAAAGTTGCGGAATCCAATGCCTGTATGAAGCGGATCGTTGCCGCGCCTACGGCCGGTTCCTGCGGCGTTGTTCCGGCAGTTTTCCTGAGCGCACAGGAGAAATTCGGATTTGCAGAAGACCGTGTGGTGGAGGCGCTGTATGTAGCAGCAGGAATCGGCGGTGTGATTGCGTCCAGAGCATTCCTTGCAGGTGCAGAAGGCGGATGTCAGGCAGAGATCGGTTCAGCTTCTGCCATGGCAGCAGGCGGGATGACGTATCTTCTGGGCGGAAATGCACAGGAGATCTGCCAGGCATCGGCGCTTGCACTCAAAGGCCTCCTGGGGCTTGCCTGTGATCCGGTCGCGGGGCTGGTGGAAGTGCCGTGTGTCAAGAGAAATGTACTCGGCGCAGTCAATGCCATTACCTCCTCGGATCTTGCAATGGCAGGTATCTGCAGCCGGATCCCGCCGGATGAAGTCATTGATGCCATGCGCACAATCGGCCGCAGCATGAGTGCAGATATCCGTGAAACCGGAAAAGGCGGCCTTGCAGGGACACCAACCGGCGTGGCAATCCGGGATGAGATTGCGATGGGGTAAAAAACAGTTGCGGTAAATGGTTTTAAGAAATATAATTCAGTAAAACAGATTGCAATATATGATAACAGTTTTGGACAAGAGGTGTTTGATGAAAAAGAAGGGAATGACACCAAGGGAAGAAGAAATCATGGAACTTCTCTGGAAAGAGAATAAAGCGCTGACAAGTGTGGATATCTTGCAGAAGCTTGATCCTGCAGAGTGGAATAATGCCAGTGTTTTCAGGACGATTAAAACCCTCCTTTCGGGAAAATATATAAAGGTCTGCGGGATGGAACAGTACAATAAGCAGTATGCCAGGCAGTTCATACCGGCAATTACCAGAGAAGACTACGCGGTGGAACTTCTTTCTGACAGAGGGTTGAATGAGAAATCCATTATGAAAATTGCGCTTGCAATGGTCAGGAAAGAAAAGGGCAGCAAGAAGGACAGAGAAGAGCTGATTGAAGAACTGGAAAATATGATACAAAAAGTACGTGAGGAG
>CAYMBY010000173.1:0-12301 GCA_964388815.1 uncultured Butyrivibrio sp.
ACAAAAATACAATGCAGAAACTGTGAATATAGAAAATGGAAGCCGTTGGAACTGGTAAAATTTTACAGCATTTTTGCGTATAATAAAGATGTAAACAGAAACAATATTATCAGAGAAGGAGTTGATGGTATAAATATTTTGTGAACCTGATTGACAAAACAACAAGAACGATATATCTTATAAACAGAAGTACTAATGAAAAACGGAAGTATAAAATGATTACTGAATGGCATGACAAAGAGGCAGAGAAAATCTGGAACATGAAGTTTTCTACGAAGCTGTCTCATGATATTCAGAAGACAGCTCGAAGAAAGCTGGTTATGATTCATTCTGCTGCCGGTATTAATGATTTAAGAGTGCCGCCATCAAATCACCTGGAAGAGTTAAAAGGTGACAGAGCAGGGCAGCACAGTATAAGAATCAATGATCAGTACCGAATCTGTTTCTATTGGAACAATGGAAATGTGATCATTGAAGAAATTGGTGATTACCACTAAAGGAGGCGGTTGATATGATGGAATTAGAGCCTACATCTCCGGGAGAAATCCTACAGGAAGAATTCCTTGAGCCTATGAATGTAACAGCATATAGGCTTGCAAAAGAAGTACACATCCCTCAGTCAAGGATCAGTGATATCATCAGTGGCAAGAGAGGAATCACGGCTGACACAGCAATGAGGTTTGCAATGTACTTTGGAACTACACCGCAGTTCTGGCTGAACATTCAGAATCAGTATGATCTTGATATGCTTAAGGTATCTGGTAAGATAGTTGATATGTCTGACATCAGACCTGTGAACTTGATGCAGGGCTAACGGTTGCACATTGGTTGCCAAAAGGAGTAAAAAGCAAAAGAAAACGTAGAATATCAAGAATTGTACAACAAGATATAGCCACTAAAGAAAATCAATCTCACAATATATTGATGCTCTTCTAGAGCTCGAATAATAAATAAAAAGAAATCAAAATCCGCAGAACCAGTATTTTCAAGGCTTTGTGGATTTTTGTTATCATTCCGACATGATTTTGACAAAAATTGCATTGTCAGAGTGCTGTCAGTTCAGGTGGCTACACTGAATTAAGACTGTAAGTAGACAGAAATTAAAAAAACAATATAATGTGACTACTTAACTATACAATTCCTTGCATCGCACAGATCAATAGATGAAATGCAAGCCGAGAGCACAGATCAATATTTTGCATTCTGCAATCTGGAAGCTCATAATTGGAAGGTTGATTTTGCAGTGACACATGATGGACCGCAGTCGATTATTTCGATGTATTCGCTGGGAAAAATCAGGCCGGATGAAACAAGAATCTTTTTGCAGGAGATTCAGGAGAAACTTGATTACAGATACTGGTTTTTCGGCCATCATCATGATAATAAAAATGTGACAGCAAAAGATATTATGCTGTATGAGCAGGTCATACAGATAGGGTGAAAAAGCAGTTGAAAACAAAAATCGATAAGTGGCGTAAACTATCGGGCAGGCAATGCAGCTAAGGGTGCAGCTTTTTTACAATGCACAGAAAAATCTCTTGAGAGAAGCTCCATATTCTATTATAATGGCATATAGACAGGAAAGGCACTTTTGTGTGAGGTGAGGGAATGATAAACAGGTAATTTATTTAAGGTGACAGCATGATGTTATCTCGCAGACGCGGGATTATTTATGTGCGCTTAAATGGATTATCGTTTGTTGCTCAATCATTTTTTTGTGCTATATTTGATGAATGATTGTTAACGGGTCTGTTTTTGCGCATGCGTAAAAAGGGCCCGTTTTATTTTGCCCTTTTTTGAAAGGAGTGATTTATATGTTACAGATCAGTAAACTCACACTTACACATAAAAGAGACCTGAGGACAATTCTTTCTGATTTTAACATGGTTTTAAATTATGGCGATAAGGCGGTGATGATCGGAGAAGAGGGAAACGGAAAGTCGACTTTACTGAAATGGATCTACAATGCTGAAATGACAGAGGAGTATATAGAAGCAGAAGGAGAGCGATATTCCGGAAAAGAAAGACTGGCCTATCTTCCGCAGGAACTGGAGCAGGAAAACAGAAGTAAAACGCTTTATGAGTTTTTCTCTTCTAAAGCCGGATTCTTTGATCTCTCACCGAAAGAACTGGCTGCTCTGAGCAGAAAGTTCCAATTGGATGAGGGCTTTTTCTATAGTGAGCAGAAGATGGAAAGTCTGTCAGGAGGTGAGCGTATAAAGGCACAGCTGATGGCAGCATTCATGGAACAACCTACAGTTTTGCTCCTTGATGAACCCTCAAACGACATTGATATCGACACGCTTGAACTTTTGGAAAAAATGATAAATGACTTCCCTTATATTGTTCTGTTTATTTCACATGATGAGGTGCTGATTGAAAATACTGCAAATATGATTATTCATATTGAACAGGTTCAAAGGAAGACCAGGAGCCGCTATACGATAGCACATTGCAGCTATGCCGAATATGTAAAGAACAGACAGGATCTTTTTGCGCATCAGGAACAGCTGGCACAAAATGATAGACGGGAAAAGGCGATCAGGGATGAAAAGTACAGAAAGGTATACGAAAGTGTTGCAAAGGCTTTGTCCTCCTGCTCTAAGCAGGCACCGGCTGTGGCTAAAAATCTCAAAGACAAGATGCACACGGTGAAGGCCATGGAAAAGCGATTTGAACGTGAAAATGCAGAAATGACAGAAATGCCGGAGCAGGAAGAAGCTATATTTTTTAAACTCGGCAATAAAGAGTCAGAAATTCCGAATGGAAAAACAGTTTTGGAATATTCGCTTGATGAACTCAGAACACCGGATAATGAAAAGATTCTTGCCAGGGATATATTCTTAAGGATAAGGGGTGCCGAAAAGGTGTGTATTATCGGCAGAAATGGTTGCGGAAAAACCACTTTGCTTAAGAAAATAGCTGAAAGTATGCTTCCGAGAGATGATATAAGGGTAGAATATATGCCTCAGACATATGAAAATCTGTTGGATATCAATGCTACGCCAATCGATTTCCTGGATACGACAGGTGAGAAAGCAGACAGAACACGAATTCGCACATATCTGGGATCACTGAAGTACACAGCTGATGAAATGGAACATCCGATCGGGGAACTTTCAGGAGGACAAAAGGCCAAAGTTTTACTGCTGAAAATGAGTTTATCCAAAGCTAATGTGCTGATTCTGGATGAGCCTACAAGAAATTTTTCTCCTCTCTCAGGACCGGTTATCAGGAAAATGATTGCCGCTTTTCCGGGGGCGGTTATCAGTATTTCGCATGACAGAAAGTATATTGACGAAGTAAGTACAGTAGTGTATGAGCTTGACGAAAGAGGTTTAACGCTGATAGCGGAGTGAACTGCCGGGTGATATAATAATATAAAATGCAATTTGATTTTGATACCAGAAACCTATGAGTCAGATCCTTTTGGAAGGGGAAGAGAAGGTTGCGGATTTCAAAGAAAAAAATAATCAGCATAATGCTGCTGTCATTGCTTACAATCGTTATTGCATACATGCTTCCGATTGCCTTCTATGCCACGGTTTCCGGCCTTAATGCGTATTCCCCTGACATGCTGGACTCTTCCATCACAGTGGAAATACAGCACCCTGACGGTACAACAGACAGCTATCAGTCGAATTCATTTCCGGCCGTGAACCGCGGGGATATTCTTACGGCCCGCATACCTCTTCCTGATCAGATGGACATAAAAGACCCGGTATTCTGCTTTCATGTTTATCAGAGTGTTCTGACACTTTACTGTGGCGACAGGGTCATCTACAGCTATGGCAGGCAAATCGCCGATGCCGGGCACATGATCGGAGGAATCTATACATCAGCCGTGCTGCCTCCTGATGCGGCCGGACAGGTGCTGACGCTTCGCTGTGAAGTGCAGGAGCAGCATGCATTCAGCAGTCTGTATAATTTTACACTTCTGCCTGCCACCGAGAGCGCGCATGCATGCCTTCTCGGTCATATGTCTGATTTCATATTTTTCTTATCCATGTCATTCTTTTCCACGCTGGCGATGATCCTGATGTCCATTTTTCTGGTGGTATCCCGTGACTGGAAAAAGTACCGGCAAAGCTTCCTGCTCGCAGTACTGTGTAATTCCATCTGCGGATACCTGATGGCTTACTATGCCCTGTACAATATAATATGTCCAAATGTACAGGTCGGCGCCAACCTGGAATATATCATGGCCTTCCTGCTTCCGGTACCGTTTACCGCCTATTACGATGCGACTGCTTCAAAGCCGGTTACCAGACGGATCATGAATCTTCAGACGATTTTGTTCTCCTGCTTTTTCCTGATATGTACGATATTGAACTATTTCACATCCGACTGGCATTACTGCGTTTTTATTAATGCCAACATCGTACTGATACTGATCAGCTGCACTGTCACAGCATTTCTCTATCTGCATTATGAAAAAGTGAATCTGCCCTCACTCCGTGACAACCTGAACCGTTACACGCAGATTGTCTTTCTGTTCGTTGTGATCACAACATTCCTGTCTTTTGAGTTGAACAGATATCTGAATACCATGAAGTCCTTTCTGGCTTCCTACATTATTCCGATAAGCTACATCTATCTGATGTTTATGCTGATCCTGAGCTTTCTGATTGATCTCTATGATTCCTACCGGAAGCAGCTGGAAGCACGGCGCCTTGAATGCCTGGCCTACACAGACTGTCTGACCGGTCTTGCCAATCGTTCTGTTTTTGAAAAAGAGATGAATGACCTGAAAGGGCATCCGGCTGAGCCGTTTTCACTCATATACTTTGATCTGAATCAGCTGAAACTCGCCAATGACAGGTATGGTCACGATATGGGGGATCATTATCTGAAGAAAGCAGCAGAGTTTATTGATTCCTCCTGCCCGGAGGCTTCTGCTGTCTGCAGGATCGGCGGGGATGAATTTGTCGCCATATTTCGTAAGAATAACGTCTCCAAAGCTGAAATTGCCATACATGAGCTGGAATGTCTGGCCGCAGATGTCAATGGTTCCGGCGTATTTCCCTTCCGGTTCTCGATATCCTGCGGAATGGCGCAGAGTACGGCAAAGTCTCCGCTTACACCCGATGAGGCATTGAAAAAAGCTGACAGCGAAATGTATCTCAGTAAAAAGCGCACCTGCCTTTCAGCACAGCATGATTGAAGACATGGCAATTAACGGAAAAGCCAGCGTTTCTCTTTGGAGCAGGGCTTTGCTTTTGCGGACTGTGGCTTTTTTTGCGTGGTAAAATTGCTTCACAAACAATAAAATACATGCAAATGAGAAAAAACCGCATATGAATGTTGAAAATCTGCAAAAAGAGAATATACTGGAGATTAGTGAAAGCAGTGAAGGTGAGGTGACTGGTATGCTGATACAATTTAATTTTAAAAATTTCAAATCTTTCAGAGATGAGGCTGCGTTAGATTTAGCTGCTGCAAAAATAACTGAGTTTTCTGACAGAGTTGTAACAGCAAGAAATGAAAAGATATTGCCGGTTGCAGCTATTTATGGTGCAAATGCGAGTGGAAAATCAAATGTATACAGTGCATTTGAGTATATGGCAGGTTATGTGGAAAATTCATTTAAATATGGAGATGAAGATGAAAAATTCCAGGAATACAAGCCGACACCATTTCTTTTTGATACTGCGTCAGAAGAAGCCGAGTCTTCTTTTGAAGTGTATTTTACGATCCCAAATGACAATTCCGGTAAAACATATAACTACGGATTCTGTGTGAATAGAGAAGGTGTAACTGAAGAATGGCTCAATACGAAGGCCAGAACAGCCAGAAAATATAAGTCTGTCTTTTATCGCGGAGGTGAAAACAAGGAACTGGACCTGGCCGGTTTTCCAAAGAGCAGCGGGGATAATATAAAAGTTGCTTTGGAAAAACAGGTACTCATTGTTTCTCTGGGTGCGAAACTGAAGGTTACAAAATGCAAGTTGATCAGAGACTGGTTTCTAATGAATGAGTTTGCAGATTTTGGAAATCCGGTGTCAAATTTCTTCATGTCACGTTTGTTGCCGAGAAATTTCGTAAATGATGAGGCAGTTCGAAAAAAGGTTGTAGATTACTTTGCATCTTTTGATGAAAACATCAGGGATTTTAAGGTGGAGAAGCTGCCGGACGATGGGGAAAATAAAGAAGAACGGTACAGAATCAGTGCATTGCATAAAAGAACAGATTCTGATGAGATGGCAGAAATCCCCTTGAATATGGAATCGGCAGGTACGTTGAAGATGTTTGCATTATATCCGGAACTTCAGGAGACATTGGAGAACGGAGGCGTATTTTTCATTGATGAATTAAATGCGAGATTACATCCGCTGCTTGTACGTAACTTTGTTCTGACTTTTTTAAATCCTGAAGTGAATAAAAATCATGCACAGCTGATTTTCACGACACATGACACGTGGCAGTTGTCCAATCAGCTCCTTCGCAGAGATGAAATCTGGTTCACTGAAAAAGATCAGAATGGTGTATCTACGTTGTATTCGCTTGCCGACTTTGTGGATGAAGACGGGTCAAGAATCCGCAAGGATGAAAGCTATGAAAAGAATTACCTGATCGGAAAGTACGGCGCAATACCTACCTTAAAAAGTATCGATTTATTTAAGGAGGACTGAGATGGCAAGAAAAGACAGAACTGGAAACCGGAAGGGACGGGAACAAAATCGAAAAGTCAAAGTTCCGGAATTGGGATATTATCTGATTGTAACGGACACAGAGGGAACAGAACGATGTTTCTTTCAGGGATTACAGAACGATCTGCCAACAGATATCAGAAATAAAATTGTCATCAAAGTGATCGAAACGAAGACACGCGCATTGATTGAAAAATGTCTGGAACTGACCGCGTATGACGCACAGTATCGAATTCCATGGATCGTATTTGACAGAGACCAGGTTCAGGGGTTCGATGAGATCATTGCGGAGGCAGAATGCAGAGGGATAAATGTTGGTTGGTCAAATCCATGCTTCGAAATCTGGATGTATGCGTATTTTGGAGTAATGCCTGCAATTCAGGATTCCTGGACGTGCTGTAGTGAATTTAGTCGCATTTACGAAAATAAGACCGGGCAGAAATATGCGAAGGCAGATGGACAGTTGTATACAAGAATCTGCAGAAGCGGTGATGAGCAGAATGCAATAAAGATTGCGCAGCAGAAACTGGAACAGTGTATAAGAGAAGGTAAAACGAAGCCATCTGCGATGTGCCCTGGAACCAGGGTATTTGAGCTGGTGGGGGAGATAAAAGGCAAACTCTAAAAGATATTTTGGTAAAATATGACTGAAATATCTTTTAAAATACAATGCCCTTATGCGTATGATATTGCCAGAGTCATTGAAAGGTAAATGAGTTCAGCGCTACAGCCCGGTACGATCAGGGGCTGTAGCGCTGTTTTTCTCATTATTTGCACACGGCATCGTTTGCAGTATAACCTTCCAGTGAGCCGGCCTTTACCTGAATGCAGGCATAGGTGACAGAACTGTCAGCAGCTGCTGAAAACTGTCTCTCTCCTTCAGGTGCCACCCTGATCCAGTCTCCGGCACTGAGCTCAATCTCCTCACCGTCAATGACCGCCTTGCCTTTTCCGGCCAGTATTGCATAGATTTCCTCATTCTTTTTATGAGAATGAACGAAAGGGACACCTGCTCCGGCCGGAAGCGTATTTACACTTACCTCTGCACCGGTCAGCTGCAGCCTGTCATGAAGCTCAACTCTTGCTTCGCCTGCGGGTACACTTACTTTACTGTAATTCTTCATTTTCTAATTCCTCCATTTTCAAATTGATAAATTGCTGTTGTATTGATACGGTAGTTTTATTATACTTAACATATAAATACTTACAAGTACGCAAATTGCTTTAACATAGTACATAAAAATATACTATCCCGCGGAGAAGACTTACATGAAAGAATTAAAAAAGAATACATCATTATCGTTCGAAGAATTCAGTAAACTGGTGAACAGTATCATCCTGACGGAAAACGGGAACTGCCCCGTCACTCCGGTCATATCCATGCTGCAGGGAAAATGGAAGATGCAGATCATCTATGAACTCTGTATCAAATCCCCCATGCGCTTCGGGGAACTCAAAAAGATGCTGGGAAATGTAACAAACACAGCGCTCACAAATGCCCTGCGGGAATTGGAAGAAAACGAACTGATTCACAGAGAACAGTTTAACGAGATCCCGCCGCATGTCGAATACTCGCTTACCGACAAGGGAAAAGATCTGCTCCCTGTCTTTCATGCGATTGCGAACTGGGGACTGAAATATATCTCCTGACCTGAAGTCCGGAAACGCGATCAGAGCTGCAGCAGGCATAAACTATGAAAAATAATAGCGACTAATAAATTTGCTAATATATTTTTTCTCATGAGTTGCTCCAATATAATGAAGCCACAGCAGATAAAAAAGCTGGCAGAAGAAAAGGAGCAAAAATCATGATGAATGAAAATGTAAAGAAATTACTGAAAGAGAGCATGTGGGACCTGGCAACCTGCGCAGATAACGAACCCAATGTAGTCCCGGTTGCATTTAAGGACGTTACAGAAGACGGAAAACTCGTGATCGGCGATGTCTTCCTGGAAACAACACTGAATAACATCAGAGCCAATAACGGGAAAATTGCTGTTTCCATCTATGATGCCAGAACGCTCGAAGGCTATCAGATCAGGGGAACAGCAGAATATATAACGGAAGGCCCGGTCGTTGACAATTTCAAGGCAATTGTCGGAAAAGTATTCAATGGTGCTGCGACAGCCAAGGGAGCACTTGTGATTACAGTAGACAAGGTGATCGTTACCACACCGGGAGCGGATAATAAGAAAGTCCTTTGATGTCAGTCTGTGAACAGAAGGAACATAGGGGAACAGCGGCAAAACGCTGTTCCCTGTTTTTTTGAAACCACTAATAAATTTGATAGTGACTATGTTTATGAAAGTCAGTAGATTATAATGAAGATACAAAGGAAGTGATAGCGATGTACCGGCATAAACTGGATAAAGATATCCGCTGCCCCCTGGAGTATGGGCTGGAAGTATTTGGCGGCAAATGGAAATCAAGAATTGTATGCGTGCTTTCTCACAAAAAAGTCCTGCGCTACAGCGAGCTGCGCAGTGGAATGGGCAATATTACAGATGCAGTGCTTGCAGCGACATTAAAGGAACTCATTGGCAGCGGGATTGTGTCCCGTAAATCATACGATGAGATCCCGCCACGGGTGGAGTATGCGCTGACGGAGAGAGGAATGACAGTGGTTCCTATCCTGCAGAGCATCTGCCGGTGGGCAGGTATTATGTATAAAGAGGATAAAGAGAATACGATGACGCATTGTCAGAAGTGCGATTACAGATAGAAAGAGTGACCTTGATGAACATAACCTATACAGAAGAAAAGAAATTTACCATGGAGCAGGTGGAGAAGCTGTTTCTGTCTGTCGGCTGGATATCAGGACAGTATCCGGAAAGACTCTACAAAGCACTGCAGAATTCATCCACAGTGATCACGGCCTGGGATCATGAGAGACTTGTGGGACTGGCCCGTTCATTGGACGATACAGAGATGGTTGCCTATGTGCATTACGTGCTGGTTGACCCGGAATATCACAGACAGGGAATCGCAGGGAACATGATAGAAATGGTAAAAGAAAAATACAGGAATTACCTGTATATTGAGATTATGCCGGAAGAAAGTAAAAACGCGGCATTCTATATAAAACACGGCTTTCAGATGATGGATGACGGAGTCGCCATGCAGATATGTCATAGGTAAAAATGCAGACCGCACTGCTAATGCAATGCAGATGGAGGAATATGCCATGCAGTACCGTAAAGATCCCAGATCAGGAAATCAGCTGTCACAGCTCGGATTCGGATGTATGCGTTTCTCGGATAACCTTGCATCGTCGTTCGGACTGAGCCTGAAGAAAAACACCTTTGATGAAAAAAAGATCGAGAACCTGCTGGTAGAGGCAGTCGACAAAGGGATCAATTATTTCGACACGGCATACCTCTATGCCGGCAGCGAGGAGTTCCTGGGCGCCACCCTGAAAAAGTACGGGCTCAGGGACAAAGTCTATATCGCCACCAAACTCCCGACGATGTTTGCCAAAAAGGCCGAAGACCTGGACAAATACTTTGACATCGAACTGGAGCGCCTTCAGACTGACCATATTGATTATTATCTTTTCCATATGCTGTCGGATATGGACTCGTGGAATGCACTCTGCAGCTGGGGCGTAGAAGAATGGATTGCAGGCAAAAAAGCCTCCGGGCAGATCCGCCAGATCGGCTTCTCCTTCCATGGTGCGCAGGACGTCTTCTTAAAGCTCCTGGATGCCTATGACTGGGACTTCGTACAGATCCAGTACAACTACTCCGATGAGAATTTCCAGGCCGGCACGACGGGACTGAAAGCTGCCGCAGCCAAAGGGATTCCGGTCATGATCATGGAGCCTCTCCTCGGCGGAAGACTTGCAACAGGCCTGCCGGAGAAGGCAGTAAAGCGCTTTGCGCAGGAGGCAAAAGATATCACGCC
Source organism: uncultured Butyrivibrio sp. (assembly GCA_964388815.1). Taxonomy (GTDB): domain Bacteria; phylum Bacillota; class Clostridia; order Lachnospirales; family Lachnospiraceae; genus Butyrivibrio. Next base: position 10,554 of record CAYMBY010000173.1, read on the forward strand.
CGGTGCCTGGGGCCTGAACTGGGTATGGAACCATCCGGAAGTCACGGTTGTCCTCAGCGGCATGAACGAAGAAGCGCAGCTCGAAGAAAACGTCAGGACTGCAGATGCCGCGGTACCCGGAATGTTGACAGACAGTGACCTTGCGGTCTACGATGATGTCAGAAAGATATTCAACGATTCCTACAAAATCCACTGTACCGGCTGCCATTACTGCATGCCCTGCCCGGCAGGGGTGAACATTCCGGGATGTTTCTCGGCGTACAACACCTGGAATGCCATCAGCAAATCGACAGGCAGCATGCAGTACGGCATGACAACGCTTCTGTCAGGAGATCCTGCTTACGCAGGTCTGTGCAAAAAATGCGGTGCCTGCGAAAAAAAGTGTCCGCAGCATCTGCTGATCCGTGAGAATCTGGAGGAAGTAAGAAATGCAATGGAAGGGATCCGCTTTGGTGCCATGAAAGTTGCATCCGGACTCTTTATGCATAAGGGAAGACAGAAGAATGGGCGGGGAAAAATATGAAAATGTTGAAGAAAATCGATGATTATCTGAAAAAAACAGTAACATTGATGGTCTATGACGACAGCAGAAAAAAGATCGCTTTTGTCGGACTCAACGCAGTCCTGGCGCTGGTATCTCTTATCATGTCTGTTGTCAATATTTTTACCGCTGAATACATATTGATGATATCCACTCTGGTTTTTTCTCTTGGATGCGGGCTGAACATTGTATTATATCGGGCGAAGGTAAATGTATCTGTAATTTACGCAATATTCGCGGCGGAAGCAATGACACTGCTTGCATTCTTCTTTGTCAGCGGCATCCCGGATGGCTTCAGTGCGCTGTGGATCTGCCTGATTCCTTCGTTTGCACTGCTGATATTTGGTCGTAAAGACGGAGGCATATTCTGCCTGATCGCCCTGATGATGATCATATTCCTGTTTTGGATTCCGGCCGGGAAGGCGTTGTTGCAGTACACCTATTCCGACACATTTATGCTTCGCTTCCCGTTTCTGTACAGTGCGATTTTTATCATTTCCTTTTTGGCGGAAATTGTTCGTCGTGAAACGCATAAACAGCTTGTGGATTCAGAACGCAAGTATCGCTACTTATACCGCCATGATGCCCTGACGGGCTTGTTCAACCGATATGGAATTAACGAATACATGGACGAGGCGTTTCATAATCCCGCCGATAAGCACGCGGCTATCATGATTCTGGATATTGATAATTTTAAAAGAGTAAATGACCGGTACGGCCACAATGCGGGTGATCAGGTATTGAAAACAGTTGCCCAGATTCCGCAGCATTTGCTCTGCGAACACTCCAGATATTGCCGTTGGGGCGGAGAGGAATTCCTGATCCTCATGCAATGCAGCCATGATCCGCTGGAAATGGCAGAAAAAGTCCGTAAAAAGGTGGAAGAAACCGAAATCTCTTATGAAGGCAACACGATCAAAGTGACGATCAGTATAGGTGTATGTCTTACAAAAGATGTATCGCGATTCACCATCCCGCAGGTAATCAACAGTGCTGATAACTGCCTGTATGAAGCAAAAGGAAACGGAAAAAATCAGGTGAGATCGTGTTTACTGGAATGAGGGTTATGAGAAGATTGATTGGGAAAAGTAAAGAGGGATGCTTATGAAGCCTCTACCCGGAGGAGAAAAGGCTGGGGAACATTGAATTCCACAATAGACTACTATGAAAAAAATGCATCCACATTTGCGGAAAGTACCGTAAATGT
>CAYMBY010000174.1:0-27051 GCA_964388815.1 uncultured Butyrivibrio sp.
ACAGCTGGAAAAGCGAATATCCTGACTATATTGATCAGGATCAGCTGTATGACTACCATGAAGATTCCGTCACAGCAGAGCAAATGAAAACACTCGGTCAGGAGATCAGGCAAACTGAAAACAGTTCATCAGCCCCTGAGTCGAATGATGCTGCACCGCAAAAAAGAAAACGGCGCACAAAAAAGCCGGGAACGAGCCCCGGTAAAATGTGAGAATTCTGTCCGATTTGGACAAATGATAGAATGGGTACAAATGGGTACAAAGATTTCCATTATTCTTCGATTGATTCCAATAATGAACTATGTTGTCATTTTGTTGTCACTCGCATAAAAAAAGGCTGGAAGCCCTGTAAATATCAGTGTTTCCAGCCTCAGAAAATTACTCAAACTCAATCGTGCCCGGCGGCTTACTCGTCAGGTCGTACATTACTCTGTTGACGCCCTTTACTTCGTTGATGATCCGGTTCATGACGGTCTGCAGAACTTCCCACGGAAGATCTGTTGCATCTGCAGTCATGAAGTCGCTCGTGTTGACTGCACGAAGTGCAATGGCATAGTCATAGGTTCTGCCGTCGCCCATGACACCGACGCTGCGCATGTTGGTAAGCGCTGCGAAATACTGGCCGATATTTCTGGCAAGACCTGCCTTATCAATTTCTTCACGATAGATGGCATCAGCTTCCTGCACCATCTTTACCTTTTCTTCTGTTACTTCGCCGATGATACGGATGCCGAGACCCGGGCCCGGGAACGGCTGTCTGTATACGAGCTTCTCAGGGATCCCGAGTTCAAGACCTGCCGCACGGACTTCGTCCTTGAACAGCATACGCAGCGGCTCGATGATTTCCTTGAAATCAACATAATCCGGAAGACCGCCGACATTGTGATGGGACTTGATCGTAGCGCCCTTGCCGATGCCGCTTTCCACGACATCCGGATAAATCGTGCCCTGTACGAGATAATCTACAGTGCCGATCTTCTTGGCTTCTTCCTCAAATACACGGATAAATTCCTCGCCAATGATCTTACGCTTCTTCTCCGGTTCGGTCACACCTGCCAGCCTGTCATAGAAACGCTGCTGTGCGTTGACACGGATGAAGTTCAGGTCGTACGGGCCATCCGGTCCGAACACTGCCTCTACTTCGTCGCCTTCATTCTTACGCAGAAGGCCCTGATCTACGAATACGCAGGTCAGCTGCTTGCCGATTGCCTTACTCATCAGTACTGCTGCGACAGAAGAATCCACGCCGCCGGAAAGTGCACACAGTGCCTTGCCGTTTCCGACCTTCTCACGGATCTGACGGATGCTGGTCTCTACGAAATCAGCCATCTTCCAGTCTCCGCTGCAGCCGCAGACATGATATACGAAGTTACGGAGCATCGCCGTACCGTTAACGGTATGCATAACCTCCGGGTGGAACTGAACTGCATAGAGCCCTCTTTCCGGACACTCCATGGCACCGACCGGACAGTTGTCCGTGTGCGCCACAGCCTTGAAACCGGCCGGCAGTTCCGCAATATAGTCGGTATGACTCATCCATGTGACATTCGTGTCAGGGATATCCTTAAAAAGTACGGATGAGAGATCAAAAAAGGTTTCTGTCTTGCCATATTCGCTGACAGGCGCCGTCTTCACCACGCCGCCGTTTAGATATGCCATCAGCTGTGCGCCATAGCAGATGCCCAGTACAGGAATGCCCAGATTGAACAGTTCCTTATCACACACAACAGAGTCTTCCTGGTATACGCTGTTCGGACCGCCGGTCAGAATGATTCCCTTCGGATTCATCTCGCGGATCTTGTCCAGACTCATATTGTAGGGATGAATCTCGCAGTACACATTACATTCCCTGACTCTTCGGGCGATCAGCTGTTTATACTGCCCTCCGAAATCAAGCACAATTACCATTTCCCGTGCCATATAAGCTCCTTCTGTTTCAATTGATAGTTCAATGTTTGCCCTATTATAGAGCACTGTCTTTCTACTTGTCAAAAAAAGTTTCAGATATTCCCGTTCATTTCCTGATACAGCCGTTTCGCATAGCTGTCCGTCATGCCGCAGATATCATCGGTTACGAGCAGCAGCCGCAGGTACAGCTTCTCCAGAGGGCTTTTTCCCTCCGAATAGGTCTGATAGATCTTTTTATAATTATCTGAAATAAAGGTAATGACTTTTTTACCGATCTCATCAGGTCCCGCCGGCGTGTCGTAGTACAGCACTGCATGCACATAGGTATCGAGCAGAAATGTCAGGATCCGGTTCGCCGCAATCTCGATCTTCAGAATCGGTTCCGACTGGAATGCATAGTGACAGGCAATGTCCCCAAGCGCTCCGGCAATTGCGCTGCCCTGTGTATCTTCGAGAAGTTCTTTCCGGAAAGTGCCCTGCATGATCTCTGCATAATGCGCCTGAAAAGCACCCGTTGCATCTGCGATGAGTCTGCCCTGTACCGTGACAGACCAGTTCTGGATCGCATATTCGCCAGGGTTGTTCACGCCGCGTTCGATGCCTTTCTGATAACGATACTGGAGTGAACTTAAGAGGCTCTCATATTCCTCATTGCTCTCCTTTGGTCTGTGCGCTTCCAGTTCCTGTACGAGCTGCCCGTAGCTGATCAGACCTTTTTTGAAAGAGTCTTCAATATCGGCTGTCAGGTAGGCAATATCATCTGCCGCCTCAAGTACAAAGGTCAGCGGATGGCGGTTTCCATGGAGTCCCAGCGTATTCTCGATGTCACTGAAAATCTCCTGATCCGCATGATAATATCCCATCTTGTGACAGCAGATATTCTCACTGTCCTTATCCGTTTCCACAGAGGACACCGGATACTTGATGATCGTCCCGAGGAGCCCTTTCGTCAGATTCATTCCGTGTTCATCGACCAGATAATGCAGTTTTGTCACCACACGAAGCGCCTGCGTATTGCCTTCAAAATGATAGAAGTCATTCTGCATCTGCGGGGAAAGGATCTCTGAAAGAGGCTTCTTTACGCCCGGCTGCGCCGCAGGATCAAGGAGCTGCAGCGGATATTCCATCAGCGGCAGGTTCTTTTTAAACCAGTTGCGGATCACGGTTTCACCGAAGTGTCCGAAGGGCGGATTGCCGATATCATGCAGAAGTCCTGCGCACTGGAGTATGTCACAGACATCCGCCTGATAGGAGGGCAGGAAGCTCTCATCCCCGATCTCCTGCAGAATCTTTTTGGAAATGTTCTGTCCCAGCGATTTGCAGAAGGAAGAGACTTCCAGCGAATGTGTCAGTCTCGTTCTGACAAAATCCGACTTGTCCAGCGGAAAGACCTGTGTCTTGTCCTGGAGTCTGCGAAATGAAGCGCTGCCGATGATCCGGTGATAGTCCTTCTCGAACTCTGTACGCAGATCATTTGACGGGTGCGGCTTCTGATAACTCCTGATTCTGTCCGGGCATAACAGCTGTTCCCATTCCATTGCGCTTCCTCCTGTCAGTTCAGTATTCTTCTGACTGTGATCATCGGTTTGTAGGCTGCATTACCGATCTTGATACCGGTTCGCTGTGTGCTGGCATGTACGATACAGCCGTTTCCGATATAGATTGCAACATGTCCCGCATAGCAGATGACATCACCGGGCTGTGCATCATCGTAGGATACTTCCGTACCTGCGCTCTGCAGCGCCCAGGAAGTTCTCGGAACCGAGATGCCGAACGAATGGTATACTGCCCAGACGAAACCGGAGCAGTCTGCACCATCTGTCAGACTTGTACCGCCGGGTACATACGGATTACCGACGAACTGTGTGGCAAACGATGCCACATTGGAACCGGTCGCACTGCCGGGCGCATTATAACTCTTTGATCCGGACGATGACCCTGAATCATTGTCATCATCATTGCTGTTATTGTCAGTGTTATCCGAACTATCGGATTTCTGACTTTCTTCCGCTTTCTTCTTTGCTGCCTCGGCTGCCTTTGCCGCTTCCTCCGCAGCCTTTCTTGCGGCTTCTTCCTCTGCCTTTTTCTGCGTGATCTGATCTGTCAGGGCATTGATTGCCGCTGTCTGCTGCTTGACCTGTGCCTTGTAGGCTGCGGCATCCTGCTGTGCCTTGGCCAGCTGCACATCAAAATCACTGTACTGCTTCTTGTATTCTGCAAGGACGGTTTCCATGTGCTCTTTTTCGCCCTTCAGCTCGTACTCTGAAGTTTCCAGATCCGACTTTTCATCTTCGAGCTGATTCTGGTAGGCAAGTGCCTTCTGCTGCGCCTCCACGAACTTTTTCAGCTGCTGACGGTCATAATCGTACAGTTTCTCCACATAGGAAGCCTTATTCATCATATCCGCATAACTGGTGGCCTTCATCAGAAGTTCCACATAGGACGCATCTCCCTTTTCATACATGAAACGGATACGCTCCTTCATGGCTGCATACAGATCATCTTCCTGCTTCTTGGCCTGATCATACTCCTGCTGTGTCTGATCGATCTGTGTTTCCTTATCACTGATTTCTTCTTCAATCAGATCCACGTTTGCAATGACTTCCACCAGATCCGAATTGGTTTCATCAATTTTATCCCCGACTGCATTCTTCTGCCCGGCGATCCCGGATGCAACGCCGTTTGCCTTGTCCAGCTGGCTCTGCGTTGTCTTCTTCTGCTGCTCCGCCTGCGTTTTCTGTTTCTCCAAATCAGAACTAGTGGCAGCCCATACCGGGTCTGCCACTAGTGTCATCATTGATATTGCTATGAAGATGCTTAATACTGCCGTAAATCTTCTCTTCATCCTCGCCCCAACCTGAAAAAAATTTAATGCCTTACAGCTCGCAGTTACCCACTGTTCTCGGGAACGGAACTGCATCACGGATATTGCCGATACCTGTCAGATACATAACACATCGCTCGAAGCCAAGTCCGAAGCCTGCATGACGTACAGAACCATAACGGCGCAGATCCAGATAGAACTGATATGCGTCCTTGTTCATCTTCAGCTCATCCATACGCTTCTCGAGAAGTTCAAGGTTATCTTCTCTCTGGCTGCCTCCGATGATTTCTCCGATACCCGGTACCAGGCAGTCTGCTGCTGCAACTGTCTTTCCGTCCGGATTCAGCTTCATATAGAATGCCTTGATTTCCTTCGGGTAATCAGTTACAAATACAGGCTTTTTGAAGATCTTCTCTGTCAGATATCTCTCGTGCTCTGTCTGAAGATCACATCCCCAGAATACCTTATAGTCAAATTCGTCGTTGTGCTCCTCCAGAATCTTTACTGCTTCTGTATAGGAGATACGTCCGAAATCATTATTTACTACGTTATTAAGTCTCTCCAGGAGTCCCTTGTCCACGAACTCGTTGAAGAACTTCATTTCTTCCGGTGCATTTTCCAGTACGTATTTGATGACGAACTTCAGCATGGCTTCTGCTGTATCGCAGTCATCCTTCAGATCCGCAAAACAAAGCTCAGGCTCAATCATCCAGAACTCTGCCGCATGTCTTGTCGTGTTGGAATTCTCCGCACGGAAGGTCGGTCCGAATGTATACACATTCTTAAAAGCAAATGCATAGGTCTCCACGTTCAGCTGTCCGCTGACGGTCAGGAACGTCTGCTTGCCAAAAAAGTCCTGGCTGTAATCTACGCTGCCGTCTTCCTTCTTCGGTGCATTTCCGGGATCCAGTGTGGTTACCTGGAACATTTCACCTGCGCCCTCACAGTCACTTGCCGTGATCAGCGGTGTATGTACATATACAAATCCTCTCTCCTGGAAAAACATATGAATGGCATATGCAGCAAGAGAACGGACACGGAATACTGCTTCAAATGTATTGGTTCTGGCTCTTAAATGCGGAATGGTTCTGAGGAACTCCATGGAATGACGTTTTTTCTGAAGCGGGAAGTCTGCAGTGGAAGTACCTTCAACTGCGATTTCCTCTGCCTGCATTTCAAACGCCTGCTTGGCATCCGGAGTTGCCACAATGGTACCTGTAGCGACGATGGCAGAACCGACATTGAGTTTGCTGACTTCGGCAAAATTATTCAGCTGATCTGTATATACAATCTGAAGCGGATTAAAGCAGGTTCCGTCATTCATTACGATAAATCCGATTGCCTTGGAATCACGGATGCTTCTGATCCAGCCGCCTACTGTTACTTTTTTGCCTTCATACTTACTCAGATCCTGGAATAATAATTTGATATCTGTCAGTTCCATCTCATCTATCCTCTCTATATCATACTCTTATAAAGCCGGGGCGATCAAGCACGCCCCGGTAACATTGATACAAAAAAATTTATTTGGCACTTGTTGCTGCAGTTGCACTGTCAGAAGAAGCGGATGCAGAAGCAGATGAAGCACTGTCTGCACTTGCAGAGCTTGCAGAAGAGGAAGTATTTGCAGGTTCTGTGATTACTGCCTTCTCCTTCAGGAAGTCGAGTACCTTGGATGCAAGAGCTTCTTCCTTGATGACTTCGTTCATGTCAATGCCGGTTTCCTTGGAATAGGCATCCATGGAAGAATATCCGTTATTGGACATTGCGGATGCAGCCTGGGAGCTTACTTCATCATCTGTTACGGTGATGCCTTCTTCTGCTGCGATTGCTGTCAGCATGATGATGGCCTTGCTCTGTTTTACTGCCGCTTCCTTTAAGTATCCGTTCACATCGCCCGAATAGCTTGCGTTGGACATGGACTGCTCGAGGATCATCTCAGGTGTTACGGAAGAACCCTGTGCGGAATAATAAGCTGCTTCGTTCTGAAGAGAATTGTTCAGCTCGACCATATAGCGGTTCACCATGGCTTCCGGCGGATTCTGGAATACACAGTTTGCTTCTGCTGCCTGCAGAATCTGGTTCTGAACGTCTCTGTCATAGGTGGACTGCTGCTGTTTGAGCAGAGAATCATGCATATAGGACTTGAGCTGATCTACTGTGGAAACACCGCTGATGCCGAAACTCGGTACCAGTGAATCTGTCAGCTCCGGCTTTACGGAAATGCTGTTAACCTTTACGGTAAAGATAACTTCCTTGCCTGCAAGGTCTGCTGTGGAATAATCTTTCGGAAAGGTCAGGTCAAGGTCAACGGAATCTCCGATGTTCTTGCCGATCAGTCCTGTTTCAAAACCGTCAATGAAGGTATTGGAACCGATGGTCAGATCGTATCCTGTTGCGGATCCGCCGTCGAATGTCTTGCCGGTATCCTTCATCTTGCCGGTGTAATCGATATTGACGATATCACCGTCCTTGACAGCTCTGTCTGTAACTTTTGTATTTGCAACACCCTGCATGAAATAGTAATTGATATACATATCAACCAGACTGTCGGAAACGCTGGGAGATGCCTCACTTACCTTAAGTCCGGTATATTCGCCGAGCTTTACATAATCGTTTACATCAATTCCACTGATATAGGAAGTCTTATCCAGTTTCAGCGTAGACATATCCATCAGTGTTGTTCCTGATGCTGCATCGGATGCTGCTCCTGCAGAAGCACCTTCTGTAGCGGATGCGTCTGATGATGAACTTGCTGCGTTCTTAGCGGCTCCGCAGCCTGCCAGGCTGGATCCGGCCATTGCCAGTACCAGTAATAAAGCCAGTTTCTTTTTCATATAACCCTCTTTTCCTTGATATATCATACTTCTGCTTCCAGAAAATAACATTTAAATACTACCATACCTTCCCGCTTCTTTAAAGTGTTTTATTTGTGTAAAGCAGTAAAATCAGTTGCTTATGAAATCAAAGAATGTTAAAATGTTCCTTGCACATTATTTTTTGTTTTCAGATGGAGGTTACCATTTTGAGTACTGGATGGATTATATTTATTGTTGTTATGGTGATTCTGGCTGTCATTACCGGTGTTCTGATTTTCCTCGGGAAAAGATATCAGAAAAAGAATGAAGAACAGCAGGAACAGATCGATGCCGCAAAGCAGACTGTTACAATGTTTGTCATCAGCAAGAAACGTATGAAGCTCAATGAGGCAGGTCTTCCTGCACAGGTTACCGCTTCCACACCGAAGCTGATGCGTCGTTCCAAGCTCCCGATCCTGAAAGTCAAGATCGGACCGCAGATCATGAACCTGGTATGTGATGCCAAGATTTTCGACAGTGTTCCGGAGAAGAAGGAAGTAAAAGCAACCGTCAGCGGTATTTATGTAACAGAGGTCAAAGGCCTTCGCGGTAAGCCCGTTGTCAAGGAAGCCAAGAAGAAAGGTTTCTTCGCACGTGCACTTGCAGCCGCTCAGGAAAAAGCCGGAGCAAAGCCGGTAAAATAATTTTCTGCTGATACCAGAGAGGGTATATCATCTGCCGATGATATACCCTCTCTTTTTATCTGTTCCCGGACTATGCAATCTCCAGCACAATCAATGACTGTGAGAGTTCCTGTCCGTTCATTTCCAGTGTGTATTCTGTTTCCACCCGGATCCCGTCCTGTTTCTCTGCAATCACAAGGCGATCCGTCCGGATCACCATATCCATTACACCGTAAGGTGTCCGGTAATCCGTATGATGCTCGTTTTCTTCCTCAAATATCATATGCGAGCCGTATGCCCCGCTGCGGATCATTTCCAGTCTGCCGGAGCAGATCCTGAGGGTATTGGTAATGCTGTCTTTTTCCCCTGCAGACCGATCCTCATAGACGATTTCGTAGCCGTCCGGAAGCGTGCGGCAGCTGCCTTCCGCCTTCGTCTCGATTCTTTCGGAACGGGCTCCCGCCCTCGTATGTATGCCGGTCAGCCGGACAGTCACTTTATCCTTCATTCTGTAACCTCCATCCGCTCACTGCTTCGGATTGATCGGGCGTGACAGATAGAGCTCCGGACACAGTCCGCTCTTTTCCAGCGCCTGATAGCTTTCCTGTGCCGCAGCCTGATCCGTATAAATTCCGAATACGGTAGGACCGCTTCCGCTCATCATGGCATTCAGTGCGCCATGTGCCTTCATGATCTGCTCAATTTCCGTAATAACCGTATATCTGGCCGTCGTAACGGGCTCGAGTACATTGCCCAGAAGCTTCTGCACGCCCTGGAGATCGCCGCGTGCAATGGCATCACGGATTCCGTCAATCTCAGGATGTGATGCGATTTCCCTGCTGTCGAGTTCTGTATATACCCACTTTGTGGATACGCCGATCGCCGGCTTTGCAATGATGATCGCGCACTCCGGCATATCCGGCAGGGGCGTCAGTATTTCGCCGATGCCTTCCGCAAGTGCAGTTCCGCCAAGGATACAGTACGGAATATCTGCGCCGAGCCTGACTGCCATTTCGCACATCTCCTGCCCGGAAAGTCCCAGTGCAAAGAGCTCGTTCATGCCCATGAAGGCTGCTGCGCCGTCTGTACTGCCGCCCGCCATTCCTGCCGCAACCGGAATTCTCTTTTCCAGTGTGACTGTCACGCCGCTTTCGATGTGATATTTATCCATCAGAAGTGCACATACCTTCCAGATCAGGTTATGCTCATCCGCCGGAATGGATGGTGATGAGGTGTACAGGCGGATTCCCTTCTCTGCGTTTTCTTCAAACGTCAGCGTGTCATACAGATCCACATTCTGCATGATCATACGTACCATATGATATCCGTCCGCACGTCTTCCTGTGACATCCAGCCCGAGATTGATTTTGGCATAAGCCTTACGGGTAATCTTCATTGTGTCCCTTTCATTCATACCGCTTTCTGACTTTTGACACTTATGTCGTAACATAAGTTCCCTGGCTCATAGTATAATACATTTTTTTATGGAAATACAAACCTGCTGTAAACTTTTCAGAAAATGATCCGATATAATTATAGAGAAAACAGTCATCCTGTCACACCAGGTGCCGGAGTTAAGCGCACGGAAAAGGAGTTCCTATGAGCGTAAACGGAATTACAGCTGCGAACAACGTAGCGACAGCTTATACTTCTTATGATACGACTGCAAAGACAAAAGCTGCAAAAGCAAGTGAAGATACCGCCAGTGAAAGTGCTGCGGTATATGAGAAATCGGATTCGTCCGGTACCTCAAAGTCCAAAAAGACCTACACCACCAATACCGCTCTGGTAGAAAAAATGAAAGCGGATGTGGAGCAGCGTCAGCAACAACTGACAAATATCGTTCAGCAGATGATGGGCAAGCAGTCCACGACCTATGGCGATGCCAACAACATCTGGCAGTTCCTTGCCAGTGGCAATTACACCGTAGATGCAGACACACAGGCCAAAGCGCAGGAAGATATTTCCGAGAACGGTTACTGGGGTGTCAGCCAGACCTCTTCGAGAATCCTTGATTTCGCAACTGCCCTGACCGGCGGCGATCCGAGCAAGATCGAAGATATGCGGGACGCCTTCAAGAAAGGTTATGCACAGGCTGAAAAGACCTGGGGCGGAAAGCTCCCTGATATTTCTGAAAAGACCTACAAGGCAGTTATGGATGGTTTCGACAAGATGGCACAGGATGCCGGTCTTACCACCTCGGATTCTGATTCAGAATCCACCTGAAAAAAAGCCAATACCAGCAGTACAAAATAGAAGATCGCCGGGATATGTAAGATCCCGGAACAAATCAGCAGCCCCGAAGGCGGAAAACGGACAGAACGGGTCAACCGTTTTTCAAAGCCCCGGGGCTGCTGTGCTGTTTATTCTGCTGCAGTTTCAGTCGTGCACTGCACCGATCAGTTCCCTGATATCATCCACATGCTGCAGCTGCATGTATTTCTCTATTCCTTCTACGACAGACATGGTTGCATAGGGATCATGGAAATTCATCATTCCGACTGCCACTGCCGTCGCTCCTGCAAGCATGAATTCAATCGCATCCTCTGCCGATGCAATTCCTCCCATCCCGATAACCGGAATCTTAACCGCCTGTGCCGCCTGGTATACCATTCTGACAGCTACCGGCTTGATTGCAGGACCTGAAAGTCCTCCGGTTTTATTGGCAAGTGCAAATCTGCGCTTATCAATATCAATCTTCATTCCCGTAATCGTGTTGATCAGGGAAATGGCATCTGCACCTGCAGCTTCCGCCGCCTTTGCCATTTCTGCAATGTCCGTGACATTGGGGCTGAGTTTCATGATGATCGGCTGTTTCGCATGCTTCTTCAGCTGTTCTGTAATATTATAAAGTGCATCCGCCTTCTGTCCGAAAGCGATAGCGCCCTCTTTTACATTCGGGCAGGAAACATTGATTTCCAGAAGGTCCACCGGCTGATCCGATAACTTTTCCACAACCTCGATGTAATCCTCTACACTTTTTCCACATACATTCACGATTACTCTGGTGTCAAACTGCTGCAGATACGGCAGGTCACGCTCGATCATGACATCCACGCCCGGATTCTGAAGTCCGATAGCATTGAGCATTCCGCCATAGGTCTCTGCCACGCGGGGCGTCGGATTGCCCGGCCACGGTACATTGGCAACACCCTTGGTTATGACTGCACCCAGGCGGTTCAGGTCTGCAAACTCTGCATATTCCATACCGGAGCCGAAGGTTCCGGATGCTGTCATGACAGGATTTTTAAAGCTCACACCGGCTATTTCCACACTTGTATTCAATCTGTTATCCTCCATCAAATATCCACATCTTCCGCATTAAATACAGGTCCGTCCGTACAGATCCTGGTGTTGTTCACATGCGAATGTGCGTCCTTATGAACTGTTTTGCAGACACAGCCAAGGCAGGCGCCGACACCGCATGCCATGCGCTCTTCCAGTGAGATGTATGCCTGTATCTGATTCTCCTGCGCATATTTCTTAATGGCGCGCAGCATCGGCATCGGTCCGCACGCATAGATCACATCCGCTTCGATCTGATTCTCCCTTACGGCATCCAGCACATTCCCCCTGGTTCCGACACTGCCGTCTTCCGTTGCAATATACAGCGTTCCGTTCTCCTCAAACTCTTCCTTCAGGAATGTCTGCGCATCCCGGTAGCCCATGACAATGCTGACGGCTGCAGGTCTCCGGTCTTCCGGCAGGCGTTTTAACTGTGCCGCGAGCTCCAGAAGCGGCGGTACACCGATTCCTCCGCCCATGAGCATGACCTTTTTACCGGCTGCCTGTTCCATCGGGAACCCGTTTCCGAGAATTCCCAGGACAGAGAGGTATTCACCCGGCTGATACAGGGCAAATTCCGCCGTTCCCTTTCCGACGATTCTGTATACAAGGCGCAGTGCCTTTCTGTCTTCATCCACTCTGCAGATGCTGATGGGACGCGGCAGCAGTGCTGCTGCATTCGCCGGATAAACACCGACGAACTGTCCCGGATTCACATGTTCTGCAAGCGTTGTTTCCAGCCACAGATCACAGATGCCGTCTGCCAGCATCCGCTGTGATAATACCTTTGCCTGCGTTTTCTTCTTTTTTGCCATTCTGTTCCTCCAATAAATCATCAATGATCAATATCTGTGATATACCACTTTACCGCCGCAGATCGTATCGTATATGACACCGGGCATCTTTTCCCCGAGAAACGGGGTATTGGATGCCTTTGACAGCAGCCCTTCCGGTTTCCAGGTCTCTGCAGGGCTGAAGATCACAAGATCCGCAGGTGCACCTTCCGAAACGCTTCCCGCAGGAAGCCCGTAAATGTCCGCAGGTCCTGATGACATCCGCTGCAGCAGCTGCATCAGCGTCAGATATCCCGGATTTACCAGTTCTCTGATTCCGAGGGAAAAAGCTGTCTCCAGACCGATAATCCCGCTTGGTGCCTGCGCAAAAGGCTTCTCCTTCTCGGCAGTCGCATGCGGTGCATGGTCAGTTGCAATCATTTCGATCGTGCCGTCCGCAAGGCCTCCGATAATCGCCTTTCTGTCCGCTTCACCGCGAAGCGGCGGATTCATCTTGGCGAGTGTCCCGTACTTCAGAACTGCCTGCTCGGTCAGCGTGAAATGATGGGGCGTCGCTTCTGCGTGAACCTTTACGCCGCGCGCTCTCGCCTGCCGGATCAGTTCCACAGACTGTGCGGCGCTGATATGCTGTATGGTCAGCTCCGCGCCGGTTTCCTCTGCAATCCGTATGTCCCGTTCCACCATACTGATCTCTGCCTGTCTCGGCGATCCGGTCAGGCCGAGCCTGCGTGCCACTTCACCTGCATTGATTCCGTTCTCCGTGATCAGTTCCGGATTTTCTTCATGCAGGCTCAGTACCTTATGAAGCCCCGCAGCCTGCAGGCAGGCTTCCTTCATCAGTTTCTCCGACATCACCGGTTTACCGTCATCTGTAAGCAGCACTGCGCCGGCATCCGTCAGCGCACTGAAATCTGTCAGCGTCTGTCCTGCCATTTCCATCGTAATGTTTCCGCAGACATAGCAGTTGATCCCTGTTCTCTTCCCTTTTTCGAGTGCATAGCGGATCGTTTCCGCATGGTCCATATGCGGGCTGGTATTTCCCATCATGACAACACTGGTGAATCCGCCCTTTGCCGCAGCGGCAGCGCCTGTCAGAATATCTTCCTTATAGGTCTGTCCCGGATCCCTGAAGTGCACATGCGTATCCACAAGTCCGGCGGAAATCACAAGTCCTTCGCAGTCCATGACCTGCGTTTCCTTCCTGTTTTCTTCCGGATGCGTCTTCGGCTCCGTTATTTTCAGGATTCTGCCGTTATCAATCAGCAGATCCTTTTTGCCCTCTGTACCACTCTCCGGATCACAGACATAACCGTTTTTAATCAGCAGCATTGCCTTCAACCTTCCCTCCGTTTATAATGGAATCATACGGTAGATCATAAGTTCCTCATGAAAACATTCTACCACAGGAGCCATATATGATTCGTCTGATTTTAGTTGTTGTATTTGTTGTACTGTTTCTCATTGTCAGCATCCCGATCCTGCTCGTGGAATGGATCATCGGGAAGTTCAATATGCATCTGAAAAAAAGGAGTTCTCTTGCCATCGTTTCCTGGGCGTTCCGCGTGGTTTCCTTCTTAAGCGGCGTCAGACTCACCATCATCGGCAGAGAAAATATCCCGGCTGACCAGCCGGTGCTCTACATCGGCAACCACCGCAGTTATTTTGATATCGTTGTCTCCTACGCACTGGTTCCGAATCTGACCGGCTATGTTGCCAAAAAGCAGATTCTGAAGGTCCCGGTACTGGGTCAGTGGATGAAGAATCTGGACTGCCTGTTCCTCGATCGTGACGATCTGCGTCAGGGCATGGAAGTCATCCTGACTGCAATTGAAAAGGTCAAAAACGGCATTTCCATCTGTATCTATCCGGAAGGTACCCGCAATACCACGGACCAGACGCTTCTTCCCTTCAAGAAGGGAAGCTTCAAAATCGCCCAGCGTTCCGGCTGTCCCATCATTCCCGTTACCGTGAACAACACACGTGATATCTTCGAAGCGCATCCCTGGTACATCAAGTCGCAGCACGTCATTATCGAATACGGCGCTCCGGTTTATTACAAGGATCTGGAAAAAGAAGACCAGAAAAATATCAACGAATATGTACAGGCCATTATTGAAAAGACCTATCTGAAAAATCAGGAACTGCTGAAAAAGTGATCTTCATATTTTTCAAAAAAGTGGGGTGCATTCTGTGCATCCCACTTTTTTATTCTGCGGTACCATAACCGCGTTTACTTTGTCTTGCTGCCTTTGCTTCCGCCAAGCGATACGCCTGCCAGAACATTGGTGTCAAAGGAATATACGACCTTGTGATTTTCTCTGTCTGCCTTCAGTGTCAGCTGAATCAGATTCTCCAGAAGTTCCGGATAGCTCATTCCCAGAGGCTCCCACAGATAGAAGGAAAGAGATCCCGGAATCGTATTGATCTCGTTCAGGTATACCTTTCCGGTTGCTTCATCAATCATGAAATCAATTCTGGCAACGCCGCTGCAGCCAAGACACAGGAATGCATCAACTGCCATCTTGCGGATTTCATCACGTACATCTGCGCTGATATCTGCAGGAAGCTTTCTCTTAAGGCTGGTCATGCCCTTGCTGCCGCCTGTCTTTGCGCCCTTTGCAGCGCCTTTTGAGCCGCCGATATATTTATCTTCATAGCTGAGAATTTCATCAGAATTAACCGGTTCCTCACATTCGGAAGCCTGTGCGCCTTCATAATCTCCCAGTACAGCGCAGTTGATTTCCTTAAGCTGTGAAATGGCAGGTTCTACCAGAATTTTTCTGGCAAATTCAAATGCCAGATCCAGTGCTTCCGTCAGCTGTGCCCTGTCAGAAGCTTTCTTGATTCCGATGCTGGAGCCGAGGTTTAACGGCTTGACAATAACCGGATAGGGAAGTGCTGCTTCAATACGGCTGATCAATGTGTCCACATCCTCATAATCCTTCCAGGTGTAGCATCTGCAGTCCAGTACAGAAATATTGTTATCCTTCAGAACGGTCTTCATGACATACTTGTTCATGCCGACTGCAGAAGAAAGTACATCACATCCGACAACCGGAAGTCCGAGTGTTGCCAGGAATCCGGTCAGTGTACCGTCTTCCACATTGGTTCCGTGTACAATCGGGAATGCCATATCCACTTCATTCATGACATTGTTACCGAATTTCTTCATCGGGTATCTCATCAGGCTGACTTTCTCGCCGTCCTTGACCCAGATAACCTGTGTACTCTTCTTCAGGAGTTCAGGAATATTCTTATAGGCTTCGATTCTGTCAATCTCTTCGCCAACATAATAATCATTGTTCTTGGTCATATACACGGGAATGATTTCATATTTCTCATGATCCATGGACTGAATCGCCTGGATTGCAGAGATAATGGAAATCTCGTGTTCCGTACTTTTTCCGCCAAATAAAACCGCTATCTTTAATTTCATATCTGAAACCGTGCCTTTCCTTGTGCAAATACATTTCAACTGTTGACCGATTACTTAGTATAGTTATCCGGAAGATCATTTTCAAGCAGAATCACTTTTTCTTTTCCGCAGTCCAGTTCGTACATGAGGCCCGTTGCCTCCGCAAGCGTATCCTTCACGAAGAGCTTTTCCTTATCGAAACCGGCCTCAACCACGCCGTCCGCAATCGGCTGTGTCTGATTTCCTACGAGAATGATATAGTCACAGACTGCTGCCGCCTGCTTTCCGAATTCCTTATTGTATTCCGCTTCTTTTTCTCCCAGTTCCACCATTCCGGGTGTCACCAGTACCTTTACGGTATCTGTGAAAAGAGCCAGCGTATCCAGTGCTACTTTCGCGCCTGCCGGATTGGAATTGTAGGCATCATCCAGAATCGAAACCGCGCCGTGCTGCACCAGTTCAAGGCGATGCGGTACCGGCTGCAGTCTTCTGACTGCCGGACGCAGCTTTCCAAGCGGAATCCCCATACAGTTCGCACAGGCGATTGCACCGACAATGTTTTCCACGTTGTGCTGTCCGACCAGCTTCGTTGTATATTCGGCACTGTCACCATCCGGCGATGTAACCGTGAAGGTCGTACCGGTCTTTGATACCGTAAGATCCGTCGCCCGGTACTGATTGCCTTCCTTTGTTCCGTAAGTAATGGCATCCGGATATTTCATATGGGAAGCAATGATTTCATTGTCTCCGTTGATGAATTTCAGGTTTTTGCCAGGTCTTGCACCCTGTGCTCTCTTCTTTTCCTCCACCGCATCGAACAGTTCGTATTTCGTTCCGATGATATGATCCAGGCTCTGGAAGGTCTCGAGATGCTGATATCCGATGGAAGTAATGATCCCGTCATCCGGATGCACAATATCACAGATCTCCTTAATGTCCCCGACATGCCTTGCACCCATTTCGCAGACGAAGATCTCATGCGTGGGTTTCAGGTCATTACGGATCGTCCGCACAACGCCCATCGGCGTATTAAAGCTTTCCGGCGTCATCAGTACACGGAACCCCTCGGCCAGCAGTGTGGTCAGATAGTATTTTACACTGGTCTTGCCAAAGCTTCCTGTAATGCCGATGACCCGAAGGTCTTTATGCTCTGCAAGAATCCGCTTTGCATCATTGATATAATATTCATTGATCTTTTCTTCCACAGGTTTGTTGATCAGATTGGCAAGTGCCGTCAGATACGGCAGCAGCAGCATATAAGTTGCCCAGATGAGTGCCGTGATCATCAGTCCCTTCATCAGCAGCTCATACACAACCGCGCTGATCACCGCAAGGATCGCCGTGATGATTCCGTACGTCACAAACAGACGCTCCACACGTTTGGTCACGACGAACTTCTTCTTGGCGGGCTTCGGCAGGTACTGCAGAATCAGGAAGATCTGAAATACCATGGCCAGTGTCAGCATCCAGTGAAATGAAGGTGTGAGGTAATAACCGAAAACACCTGCCATTCCCAGCATCGCGAACTCTCCGGTATGAAGCCCCGTATACTGGCGATGTGATCTCAGGAATCTGAAATATCCCTGGAACTGATAGGATGAAAGCTGCAGCATATGTGTGAAATACCGCAGTCCCAGCACTGCTGACGCTACATATGTAATTCCGAACGCTGCATAAAAAAGGTCTCTCATAAGCCTGCCTCCCGTTTATTAATCCGTAATCTTCAGAAAACTTCCCAGAATCCGGTCATACAATACCGGATTATCCAGGAAGGAATAATGTCCTGCCCCCTGGATTACCGCAAGCCCTGCTTCCGGCATCAGCTTCTCCATCTGCTGTCCGTCAGAAAGCGGTGTTGCCGTGTCTCTGTCGCCCCAGATCAGAAGTGCCGGCATGGTCACCATCGGCATGTAAGGTGCCAGATCCTCATTTACAGCCTTTACAAGACTTGCCCGCATCACCGGTGATGCCGCGCTGTAATCGGCGGACCCGAATTTCTTCTGCAGTCTGTCCAGTGCGCCGGGATCCAGCTTTGCAATTCCTGACTTTACAATCAGATTTTTATAGAAATGATATCTCTTCGTCCGTTTTTTCTGCGCCTCGGTTCTGACCGGCATGATTCCCGCGCTGTCCGTAAGAATCACTCTGGGGATCGTAAAGCCGGGATCCTGCGTTTTCATTCTGGCCGCCATCTTGATGATGATGCGTCCGCCCATGGAATGTCCGAGGAAAATAATCTCTTTTTCCTGCGGATAGAGCTTCTGAATGAAATGAATCACAAAGGTCACAAAATCATCCACGGCCCATGGCTGTGACGGTTCCCCGCTTTTGCCAAAGCCCGGCATGTCCATGGCCACCACATGATAGGCAGATGCCGTAAACCGGATAATCTGATCAAACAGCTCAATGTTCGATCCCCAGCCGTGCAGCATTACCAGCATCGGTCCCTGTCCTTCATCTCTGTAATTTATCTTTATTCCGTCAATTTCTGTATTCATTTTCTTCCTTATTCAGTATATCCCACTTTTACGCCAAAGTGTATCTTATCATCATCATCAGGCAGATGCAAATCAATAACTGCCCGATATCTGGGAATTTCTGCTGTACTGCACCGGCACTCAGCTGTCAATTGCGCTGATCAGAATAATCAGCTGCGCATCCGCAACCGGCTGACTGATGATACCTGCTGTCTCCTTGCTGTCACGCCATGTATACTCTGTTGTATCATCTACCAGATTGGCAGCACCGGGATTTCTCCCCATCAGATAATGTGCATAATTTTCTATCATCGCCGTATATTCATGGCTGTATATCACATGATTGGTAACGGTCAGACATCGCATATCCGAAAGCATCTGCTCTGTTTTCACGCCGTCTGTCTCACTTATATAATAGGTATCACGGTTCGCATCATCAACAATGTTCTCCGTTTTATCCAGAAGTGCCTTCATAATCGATGAGCAGGTCTTTACATTTACCGGCTGGCTGGTCAGAAGATAGGTAATTCCTCCCATGAACATGCTGTCATCTGTCTTAAACTGCTCTATGAAAGTCTGTTCCCGGAAAAAATCTGTCAGAATCTTTTCATATTTTCTGTCTCCGGTAGTCCGGTACAGTTCTGCCGCTGCCGCAAATGCCTGCGGATGTTCTGACGCCTTTTCCACCGATGTGTAATACTGCCATGCAAGGTCTGCTGCCTGCAGACATTTCGTTGCATACTCCTTGTCATAATTCTGATATATATAACTGAATCTCGCCATGGATGCAGCAAATGCAATTGTCGCCGCATCATCTTCCGGTTCTACCGTCACCTCTGCCTGAGACGGATTGTCATTTCCGGTCTTCGACGTCACTGCCGCGGCATATACCCCTCCTGATGAGGGATTCTGCATCTTCTGCAGCCAGTCAGTCTCATATTTTACTTCATCCAGAATATCCGGAATTCCATTCCCGCTTTCCGGAATTTTCGAAGCATCCGTAAAGGAATCCGGATTCATCTCGTACGCCAGCAGCAGATTGTTGATCACCTCGCATCCGGTCACGACATCGCGATCTGATTTCTCATTCAGATGCCAGCCGCCTATGACATCAATTTCCTTTGACGGATTCTCCTGCAGATGGGCAGGCGATGAATGACAGACACTGTGCGAATGGGTCCCCGCATATTCCTCTGTCAGCGCAATGCCGCACCGGTTCAGATAGAACTGTTTGCAGGCAGTACTGAAAATATTCTGATATACGTCATCTGATATGGTAAATGCATAGGAGCTTCCTACCACATCCGCCTGAATATAATACTGGCCGTCCGTCTGAAAATCTGTAAAATATCCGTAGCTGTCATATTCATCAAAATTCTGGTTATACCTTCTGTCCTTGATGCTTCCGGTATAAACGACCGCATTGTCCTTTACTCTCCGGATCTCAAACTGCTTCGGAAGACCGTCTCCGCGGAAAATCACCATTTTCTCTGCTCCGGTACGGTATCCGTTCTGGTCCACCAGAATGTCCGGCTGCATTTTCGGGGTCTCAATGGACAGACCAAGAGCAGGGTCAGATTTCATCTGATCCTGCTCCCCTTTATCCGTAATCGCATTTACTCCGCTGCCATGCCACGTACATCCTGTCAGCATGACAGTAATCAGCAATGCGACCCATATTCCATGTTTTCCTTTTCCGTGAAACCATGTCATATTAATGTCTTCACTTTCACTGCATTTTGTTGTAATTGATGAGACACCCGTCCAGAATAATTTCGCGCTCATGATCTGTCAGATCCCCGAGTGCCAGATCGAACTTCTTTACTGCAGCGCCGCTCACCGCATATGCCGGAATCGATGCTGCCTTTGTCTTTACTGCTGCGCGGATTCCCGGTACAAACACATAGTCCTTATTCTTAAACGGCAGTTCTCCCTTTGCAATAACGAACGGAAGCATGCCCCAGTTGATCAGGTTGGAACGGTAACGCTTGGTGGCATATTCTGTTGCAATATTGGCCCAGCCGCCCAGTACCTTCTGGCAGGATGCCGCCTGTTCTCTTGCAGAACCGTCGCCCGGTTTTACAGCGAAAATCGTGGAACCGAACCCGATATTGTCCATTGTAACATCCGGGAACTGTTTCTGCACGGCTTCCATGACGTTCTTCAGCTCCGGCCATGCCTGATACGGATCCTCGTGCGCCATCAGTGCAGTCTGCGCACTGCGGATTTCCTTGGCAAGTCCGACATAGGCAGGATCTTTTCTGGAAAGCGTGAACTCTGCAAGTCCCTCCGGATTGGAGCGGTAGGAAGAGGTCTCGCCTGACGGAATCAGTTCATCTGTTGTCGTCACCGGATCATGAATCTCGGAAACCACGCGCAGTACAAGGTTCTCCGGAAGGCTGGTCATCTTCGGCCAGTCCCTGATGTTCGGACCCAACTGCAGCTCTGTCTCCGGATCTGCCACGCCGTGAGAATCAAATACACGGTTTGCATAAATTGCAGCGTCAAAATGGTACTGATACTTTCTGAATTCTCCGTCAAACTCCGTTGCCGGTGTCAGATATCCCTTGTTCGCAGCGGTTGCTGCAATTGAACGCGCATCCATCAGTGCAACGGAAGCAACCTGGCCGTTCTGTACCTTGGAACCTTCACGGTTCGGGAAGTTTCTTGTGGAATGACGGATACTGAATGCATTATTGGCCGGCGTATCGCCTGCGCCAAAGCAGGGTCCACAGAACGCTGTCTTCAGGATCGCGCCCGTTTCCAGAATCGTCGCTGCGCAGCCGTTACGCAGAAGCTCCATATAAATCGGTGTGGAAGCCGGATATACACTCATTGTGAAACGATCGTTGCCGATAAAGGTACCTTTCAGGATGTCTGCAGCAGCACAGATATTTTCAAATCCGCCGCCTGCACAGCCTGCAATGATTCCCTGATCCACAAGGAATCTGCCGTTCTTTACCTTATCCCTGAGAGAATACTGCACTTTATCCCCGAAGCTGACCTTTGCACGCTTCTCTGTTTCTGCAAGGATATCATCCAGGTTGGCATTTACTTCATCAATTTCATAGGCATTGCTCGGATGGAACGGCATGGCGATCATCGGTTTTACCGTACTTAAATCAACCTTTACGACGCCGTCGTAATATGCCACCTGACCGGGTGCCAGTTTCTTATAATCATTTTTTCTGCCATGGATTTCATAGAAATCTTCTACCTGTGCATCTGTCTGCCAGATGGAAGACAGGCAGGTGGTCTCTGTCGTCATGACATCCACGCCGATCCTGAAATCAGCACTTAATGATGCAACGCCGGGGCCGACGAATTCCATGATCTTGTTCTTCACGAATCCGCTGCCGAATACCCTGCCGATAATGGCAAGCGCCACATCCTGCGGGCCGACACCCTTCTGCGGTGCGCCTTCAAGATAGATCGCGACTACCTGCGGCATCTTTATATCATAAGTCTGCTTCAGGAGCTGCTTAACAAGCTCCGGTCCGCCTTCTCCCATTGCCATGGTACCGAGTGCGCCGTATCTTGTATGTGAATCGGATCCCAGAATCATCTGTCCGCCGCATGCCAGCATTTCTCTTGCAAACTGATGAATAACAGCCTGGTGAGGCGGTACATACATTCCGCCGTATTTCTTCGCTGCTGTCAGTCCGAACATGTGATCATCCTCATTGATCGTACCGCCGACTGCACACAGCGAATTATGGCAATTGGTCAGTACATACGGAATCGGGAATTTCTCGAGTCCGGATGCTCTTGCGGTCTGAATGATGCCGACAAAGGTAATATCATGGGAAGTCAGCTTGTCAAATTTAATCTGAAGATTCTCCATATTGCCGGATGTATTATGTGACTGCAGGATCCCGTAAGCAATGGTTTCCTTTTTTGCATCGTCCCTGGAGACGCTTTTTCCTGTTTTTGCCGCGATTGCCGCACCCGCCTGCGCGTCATCCGGTATCAGTTCCGTTCCGCCAACGAGATAGCAGCCTGTTTCCATTGTGCTGACCATGGTTCATTCCTCCTGAAATTGTATGTTCTGTACGCTGCGCATAGTTTAACACATTTTGCATAAACATGCAGAATTATTTTTATTTTTCCTTTTGTTTTCTCTCATGTTCCGGCAGCATGACTTTATCCAGATGCCAGATTTCATCCACATATTCCTGAATGGTACGATCCGAACTGAATTTACCGGAGCAGGCCGTATTGAGCATTGCCATCTTCGCCCACTTTTTCTCATCCGCATAGGCCTCCACGATCCTGCGCTGTGCATCTGCATAGGAATTGAAATCCTTCAGAATGAAATAAGTGTCTGCCTTCGATGTACTGAGTGTGTTCAGGAGTGAATTATACAGCGGTCTGAAGAGTTCCTTATCTTTATCGAAGGTTCCGTCAATCAGATGATCTACCGTCTTTTTGATTACCGGATCGCTGTTATAGATCTCCATCGGCTTATAGTTGTTATTTTTTTCATAATCAATGACTTCGTCGGAGGAAAGGCCGAAGATAAACGCATTTTCTTCGCCGACCTCCTGCACGATCTCCACATTGGCTCCGTCCATGGTACCGATCGTCACTGCACCGTTCAGCATCATCTTCATATTGCCGGTACCGGAAGCCTCCTTACTGGCTGTGGATATCTGCTCCGAAACATCTGCTGCCGCGAAGATCAGCTCTGCATTGGAAACGCGGTAATCCTCAATGAAGACAACCTTGAGCCTGCCGTTCACATCCTTATCCTGATTCACCACTTCTGCGACATCGTTGATCAGCTTGATGGTCAGCTTGGCATTCACATAGCCTGCCGCCGCCTTCGCCCCGAAGATAAAGGTCTCCGGATAGAATTTCTGCTTCGGCGCCGCCTTGATCTGATCATACAGATACATGACATGCAGAATATTGAGCAGCTGACGTTTATATTCATGCAGACGTTTCACCTGGCAGTCAAAGATCGAATCCGGATCCACGGTGATTCCGTTGTGTGCAAGAATATATGCGGCAAGGCGTTCCTTGTTCTTCCGCTTGATCTCCATGAACTCTTTCTGTGCCTTTTTGTCATCGGCATATTTTTTCAGTCCTGCAATTACCGGAAGATCTGTAATCCAGCCATCTCCCACATGTGCGGTAACCCAGTCTGCCAGAAGCGGATTGGCATGCATGAGAAATCTTCTCTGTGTGATTCCGTTGGTCTTGTTATTGAACTTCTCCGGCATCATTTCATAGAAGTCCTTCAGCTCCCGCTTTTCCAGAATCTCCGTATGAAGCCTTGCCACACCGTTTACGGAATGTCCGCCGACAATTGCCAGATGCGCCATCTTGACCTGGTTGTCATACAGAATCGCCATTTTACGGATTTTTTCCTGTACATCAAGACTCGCCATATTGGCATACTTCTGCATGATCTGATCACAGAACCGGCGGTTGATCTCATCTATGATCTGATAGATTCTGGGAAGGAGTCTCTGGAACAGATCCATCGGCCACTTTTCCAGTGCTTCCGCCATAATCGTGTGATTCGTATAGCAGCAGGTATTCGTGGTCACATACCATGCATCATCCCAGCCAAGCCCCTGCTCATCCATCAAAAGACGCATCAGCTCCGCCACTGCCACGGTCGGATGCGTATCATTCAGCTGAAATACATTCTTTTCATGGAATTTCCGGATATCATCGTGGTTCTTCAGATATTTCTGGATCGCTGTCTGTACCGATGCCGAGATAAAGAAATACTGCTGTTTGAGTCTCAGCTCCTTGCCGGCAATATGATTGTCATTCGGATACAGCACTTCGCAGAGCTGGCCCGCAAGATTCTCCTGCTCCACTGCCTTCTGATAGTCTCCCTTATCAAAGGAATCCAGCTGGAAACACTGAATCGGCTCCGCATCCCAGATTCTGAGCGTATCAATCATGCCGTTACCGTAACCGACAATGGGCAGATCATACGGCACCGCATGTACTTCCTGATAGCCTTCCTGCCTGAAACAGGTTCTGCCATGCTCGTCCTGATACATGGTCACATATCCGCCGAATTTTACATTCTTGGCCAGTTCCGGTCTCCTGAGTTCAAACGGATTCCCGTTTTCCAGCCAGTTGTCCGGCACCTCCACCTGATAGCCATCCCTGATCTTCTGCCTGAACATACCGTATCTGTAACGGATTCCGCAACCGTAGGACATGTAGCCGAGCGTTGCCAGTGAATCAAGAAAGCACGCTGCCAGTCTTCCAAGGCCGCCGTTTCCGAGCGCCGGATCCGGCTCCTGATCCTCCAGAAGGTTAATATCTACGCCCAGTTCTTCCAGCGCTTCCTTTACCTCCTGATATCCCTGAATATTGATCAGATTATTTCCGAACGCTCTGCCCATCAGAAATTCCATGGACATATAGTAAACAACTCTCGGATCCTGTTCTTCTGTCGCTTTCTGTGTATCCATCCAGTAGTCTATGATGGCATCCTTTACCGCATAGGATGCCGCCTGAAAGATCTGCTGCGGCGTTGCCTCCTCCATGGTAATCCGGTAAAGTGTCTTTACATTAAACAATACACTCCGTTTAAACAATTCCCTGTCAAAACTCAGTTTCTTCTGTTTCATGCCTGCCTCCTCATTTCTATGTCAATGATGGAACGAACGATCTGAACTTCTGATGCTGAATAGACTTAATGTTTCCATTTTACCGCTTTTATGATGATTATTCCAGTCCGTGAATATATCCTGTTCCGGTTTGCATAAATATACATTTTCATGCTGTAAGATGCCAGGACAGGCCTTTCTTTTATCTTCTGTGCTATACCCGCATGGATGTAAAGATGCTATACTGTACCCGTACACATCTGAAAAACATGAAAAAAACAGGAAAGGTCAGGTAATTCGAATGGCTGTAAAAAGTCTGAAAAAATACACCGATTTTATCGTCGCAGAAACAGTAAAGCTGCTGGCAATTGACTCCCCCACAGGATATACAGAAGAAGCCGCTGCCTTTGTTCTGCAGGAATTTAAGGAGCTCGGCTGCAAAGCGGAGCTGACCGGGAAGGGCGGCGTACTCGTCTGCCTTGGCGGAAAAGACAAGAAGAACGGTCTTCTGCTCGAAGCCCACACCGATACGCTCGGCGGCATGGTCGCTACCATCAAGGACAACGGCCGTCTCCAGATCACACCGCTTGGCGGACTCAACCCCAATAACGCAGAAACGGAAAACGTTCATATCATTACCAAATTCAGCGGAGCATATGAAGGCACCTTCCAGCTGAACAATGCTTCCATTCACGTAAACGGCGATTACAACGATACAAAGCGCAGTTTTGATAAGATGGAAGTTGTCATCGACGAAGATGTACATTCAAAAGAAGATACGGAAAAGCTCGGCATCAGCGTCGGTGATATCGTCTGCTTTGAGCCGAACACCCGCGTTACAAAGAGCGGCTACATCAAGAGCCGTTTCCTGGACGACAAACTGAGTGTCGGTATTCTGCTGGGTTATGCGAAATATCTGAAAGACAATAAGATCACACCGGAGCGCAGTGTCTATGTCCACGTCACGGTATATGAGGAAGTCGGCCACGGCGGCTGTGCATCAGTTCCCGAAGGCTGCACGGAAGCCATTTCCGTCGATATGGGCTGCGCAGGTGACGGCCTGACCTGTACCGAACGTCAGGTATCGATCTGTGCAAAGGACAGCGGAGGTCCTTATTCCTATCCGGTTGTAAAGGGGCTCATTGCTGCCGCCCGGGCCGCAAAGGCTGATTATGCCGTTGATGTCTACCCGCACTACGGTTCAGATGTGGAAGCCACACTCGGTGCAGGCTATGATATGATGCACGGTCTCATCGGCGCAGGCGTCTATGCTTCCCACGGCTATGAAAGAAGCCACCGGGACGGTGCTGAAAATGTCCTGAAGCTGTTAATCGAATACATCAGATAAATAAAACAGGCAGCCATCAGAGTTTTCTGATGACTGCCTGTTTTATTTCATATCGTATATCAGCTCACGCTGCGTCTTCCATTACATCCTCTTCTGTATCCCCGGTCTTTCTGCTGATCAGCTTCATTACCCCGCCGAACACATTTCTCGTAAACGGTCCTGCGAAAAAGATCTGCCAGCAAAGTGCCATCGGGAAGTTGATGATCAGCTTCTGCAGCCATACAGCTACAATCTGATCCCCTGCATGCGCAAACAGCAATGTTGCAATGAAGCTCATGGTCGGACACATAATGCAGACGATCATGGATGAAATTGCCATAATGATAAAGATCGGCTTATCCTGCGGTGTCATAAAGCGGAACGCAAGCATCTTTGCCAGTTTTCCCACAATAAAGAATTCCAGCACGGCTGCAACCGGCCACATAATACGCATTTCATAAAAAGCAATCAGGAATATGGCGTTGGACATCCCGCCCTTTTCGATGGCAATGTTATAACATACCATTCCATAGACCATGACGAAGGCCATGAGAAGTGTAAAAAATACGTCCTGAAGTTTTGTTTTCGGCATCATTTAAAAAATCTCCTTTTTTGACTAAAAATAGCACATGACAGATAAAAATCTGTGTTGTTCGTTAATCAGTGTGCCGAAGCACCCATGTGTCGTTTCCAATCGATACCAAAATCTTTATTCAGTTACCGCACTTTTACATGCAGGAGCGATTGTATCATACTTTTCTCATTTGTGTAAGTGTTTTTTCGATCATTCTTCCAAATCACTTTGCCAGAATAAAAGAAAACGCCCTCGCGCGGGCCAAATGCCCTTTGCGAAGACGTCTCCCTGTATTTTTATTTTACTGCTTCTCAACACCAATGGTCACGGTCTCGCCATTGATATCCCATTCTTTTGCACCTGCAACATCACTGCCATATACAAC
>CAYMBY010000175.1:0-22743 GCA_964388815.1 uncultured Butyrivibrio sp.
CACATACCGCATCCGATACAACCGGTTCTGTCAATGGATACTTTCATGATCTGCCTCCTTCTGAAATGTGAATCAAAATGTTCAGTCCAGTATCTCTCCGTCAGTGGAGAGGGTAACAACCTGCCACGGAATCATTTTGCCGCTTCTTTGCAGTGCGGTCTTGACTGCATATTCAATCCCTCCGCAGCAGGGAACTTCCATACGTACAACAGTGACACTTTTAATATCGTTATTTGCAAGGATCTCAGTCAGCTTGTCAGCATAGTCTGCATCATCAAGCTTCGGACAGCCGATCAGGGTGACGTGGCCCCGGATGAATCTGGCGTGGAAATCCGATCTTGCATAAGCGGTGCAGTCTGCAGCAATGAGGAGTTTTGCACCGTCAAAATAAGGCGCGTTTACAGGTGCCAGCTGGATCTGTACCGGCCAGGTGGACAGTTCGGAAACTGTACCGGTCATTGCGGCTGCAGGAGCAGCTGCGGAAGGCGTCAGAACTTTGGATGCACTTCCGGGGCAGGAATGGGAGATGGTGTGTGCGGCGCTTCCCGGACAGCCGGTGTGCGGCAGTTCTTCTTTCAGTGCCTTTGCACGCAGAACAGCTTCCTGATTATATTCAGCAGCTTCTCTTTCCGTGAAGGTGATTGCGTTTGCAGGGCAGGACGGAAGGCAGTCACCCAGACCGTCGCAGTAATCGTCCCGCATCAGCTTCGCCCTGCCGTCTACCATGGCAATGGCACCTTCGTGACATGCTGCTGCGCAGGCGCCGCAGCCGTTGCACTTCTCTGTATCGATTTCAATGATTCTTCTTTTCATAAATGTAATAAACCCCTTTCACATCATCTGGTGTTCGTGATATTGCTTCATGTCTGTTGATGGAATCAGTGTAACCTGTTTTCCCGGCAGAGTATGTTGCAAATGTTACGAAATAAAAATGAATCTGCAAAAAGAATACTTGACAGAGATAACTGTAACTGATAGAGTTACATTAACGGGAAAAGCACTCACCACGGAAAGGAAAATATGATGAGAAAGAAAACATTTGCAAAAGGAACCTTAATACTGCTGATGACCGGAAGCCTTGCACTTACTGCATGCGGAGCGGCAGGCACAGCAGATCAGAGCACGAAGAGCGGAACCGATGTTTCAGCTGCAGCGGCAGAGGAAGAAGTCAGCCTTCCGGAGGAAGAGACACCGGGAAACGCTACGGCAGGAGACAGTGCGCAGGCAGGATTGTTTACATCCTTTGATGCGACTGATCTTTCCGGAAATCCGGTGGATGAAACCATATTTGCAAAGGACACGATCACCATGGTCAATGTCTGGGCGACCTATTGCGGACCGTGTCTGAATGAAATGCCGGAGCTGGGGGAACTCAGTCAGGAATACGCAGACAAGGGAGTACAGATCATCGGCATTCCGATTGATACGATCGATACCTACGGGAAGCCGGATCAGGCGCAGATCAATACTGCAGCAGAACTGGCGTCACAGACCGGTGCTGATTATACACATATCCTGCCGTCTGAAGATCTGCTGAGTCGTGGCCTTTACAATATCTACGCAGTGCCGACGACATATTTCGTGGACAGTAAAGGAAATCAGATCGGACAGGAATACATGGGAGCAAAGAGCAAAGCAGACTGGGCAGCCATCATTGATCAGCTGCTGGCAGAACAGGAGGCAAAGTAAATGACGGCAGAATTTTCGCTTGCGGTACATGGCCTGGTATATCTGTATCATCATACCGGTCAGACGATATCAAGCGATGCCCTTGCGCAGAATATCTGTACCAATCCGGCCCGTGTCAGAAAAGTCATGGGAATACTCAAAAAGAACGGACTGGCAGTATCTACGGAAGGAAAGGGAAGCGGATATGAGTCCCTTCCGGATGCAGGAGAAATCACACTGCTGCAGATTCTGGATGCGCTGGAGGAACAGGTGGTATCTGCCTCCTGGCGTTCCGGAAGTGTGGATATGGATTGTATGATTGCATCCGGAATGGCGGATGCAATGGATGAAATCTACGGCGGGATGAATGAGAGCTGCCGGGATTATCTTGCGAAGATCACCATTGCTTCCATTGACCGGAAGCTGGTTCAGAAAAAGGCACAGAGAAAATAACAGCCGCCCGTGGCGCGCAGAAATGAGGATCGCATGAACATGAACTATGATGCAATTGTAATCGGATTCGGTAAGGGTGCAAAGACGCTGACAGGAGCACTGGCAAAGCAGGGAAAAAAAGTTGCACTGATAGAGAAGTCAAAGAAGATGTATGGAGGAACCTGCATCAATGTCGGATGTATTCCGTCAAAGTCACTGGTTCACAGTGCGGCGGAGGTTCCGGCGGAGCTGTCTTTTGCACAGAAGAGAGAACTGTATGCAAAGGCAGTTGCAGAGAAGAACCGCGTGACTTCCATGCTCAGACAGAAGAATTATGATAAGCTTGCACAGCTGGAAGGCGTGACGGTTTATGACGGTGAGGCGGAATTCCTTTCGGCAAAAGAGGTACGGGTAAACGGGGACGGAGAGCAGATTGTGCTGGAAGCAGAGCAGATCTTTATCAATACCGGCGCAGAACCGGTAATCCCGGGAATCCCCGGAATAAAGGATAATCCGAAGGTGTTCTTCTCTGAAACCATGATGGATCTGGAAGAACTGCCAAAGCATCTGATTCTGATCGGTGCGGGGTATATCGGAATGGAATTTGCATCCATGTACCGCAATTTCGGATCGGAAGTTACAGTTCTGCAGGATGGTGATGTATTCCTTCCCAGAGAGGATGATGATATTGCAGCGGCGATCAGAGACATTCTTGAAAAGCGGGGGATTAACTTCCGCACGGGCGTGAAGGTACAGGAGATTGCGGATGGAAAAGTCATCTGTGATCAGGGCGGCAGGCAGCTGATTGTCGAGGGAGATGCCATTCTTATTGCAACCGGCAGAAAGCCGATGACAGGAGGACTGCATCCGGAGAGAGCCGGTGTAGAACTTACGGAGCGCGGCGCGGTGAAGGTCGATGACGCACTCAGAACGACAGCGCCCGGGATCTGGGCAATGGGTGATGTGACAGGAGGACTTCAGTTTACCTATACTTCGCTGGATGATTACCGCGTGGTGGCGGGGCAGGTGATCGCGTCAGCACAGGATCTGAAGGAGTACCGTATTCCGTCAAGGCAGAATGTACCGTATTCCGTATTTATGGATACACCGCTTTCCAGAGTCGGTGCCGGTGAGAAGGAGCTTTTGAAGCAGGGGATTCCCTATAAGACGCTGAAACTGCCTGCAGCGGCAATTCCGAAGGCGCAGGTGCTCAGAAAAACAGACGGACTGTTAAAGGCAATGATTGATCCCGAATCCGGGAAGATTCTTGGCGCAGCGCTTTTATGCGAAGAGTCCTACGAGATGATCAACATCATAAAGCTGGCAATGGACATGGGGGCAGGTGCAGAAGTGTTAAAAAATCAGATCTTCACCCACCCGACCATGTCAGAAGCCCTGAATGATCTCTTTACATATCAATAATATGATCATCTTTTTTAACATTCAGGGTCTTTATGGAGAATGCTTCCACGAGAAGCGTGATACCGCCGACCAGAAGGTAGGCGGCCAGAATGAAATTCATGGCCAGCATGGATGCAAGCGGCAGGAAGATAAACAGCAAAGCGGCAATGATATTGAAAATGCCGCTTCCTGTCAGCCATCCATATCCGGTAACCGCAAAGAAATTCAGTTTGTTACCGAAAGAAATCTTTTCAATGCCCATCAGCAGCAGAATCCATCCGAAGAGGAATGCAAAAGTGGAAGTGGTAACGCCTCTTGGAGAGAACAGCAGCATGATGCCGAGAATGATATTCAGAATACCGCTGACAAGGTTCCCGGCTGACCGGAACCACAGCGGAGACCTTGCATAGTCGATAATCTGGTAGACGCCGAGAACAATCAGTATGATGCAGGCCAGCACTTCAATCACGGTCATGGTTTCCATCGGAAAAATGAAGCACAGGATGCCGAGAAGTATCATCAGAATGCTGATGACAAAGCTTGCAGTACGTACCGATTTTACTTTCTGATTCCAGTGGTTTACAAATTCATCTGCGAGATTCATGTCTGAATTGAAACGTATCATACGAATACCTCCTTTTCTGATTTAATTATAGTAGAAGTATCCGAAAATGTAAGGTGACAGATTAGCGGATCTGTTTCTTTTTCTGTGCTGCTTTTTTTTCAGCTTTTTTCATCAGGACATCTTCTCTGTTATGCCTGAGTACCATATGGACGATAAAGATGGAAACGTCCATAAACAGGTGTGCGATCAGAATGCTGACAATAACACCGTTTGATTTGAGCAGAAATTTTGTGGTAAAGCCTACCCAGCACATCAGTCCGGAATAGATGATGATGAGGATCAGGAGGGGCATGTTTTCCCAGAGGCTGACCATGGTCTTGGAAAAGTCCTTCCAGGTAAAATCAAAATAAATGAAACGACCGATGACAAGACCGACGAAATAGATGATCAGTTCGTTATAATTGGTATCCTGATAAACAAAACGGATATACAGGAAAATCAGAATCATGTAGATGGTGCTGACCAGTCTGATGGATGCTTTCTGACTTGATTTTACAGTACGCAGAGGAACAAAGCAGTGGTCCAGCAGCGTATTCAGAAAGACGGACATGAATATGAAGGCCATCAGGAGAATGTCATCATAGCGGTTCCAGATGACTCTGTATTCCCGGATTTTCATGAAACGATCAATCAGGTAATAGGCAGAAAGAAAGAAAAGAATGGAGGTGCTTGAAAAAACCAGTTCATAAAAGCTTTCCACAACCTGACAGGTTTCAATATTTATGATTTTTCCCTTTTTCTTTCGCCTGCCGTCAGCGGGAAGTGTGTTATCACGGTCCGCTTCCCGACTGCTCTTACGCTGTGCATATCTGGCATCCAGAAAAATGAGCAGCAGAACAATGATCAGACCGATGAAGGCGACCACCAGAAACCAGCCGGCGTTTTTCCAGTCGAGGTAATGTGAAACATATTTGTTATCCATGACAGAGAATCCTCTTTTCATTCAAATTGTTGTAACAACGCATAAGTATAGCACTTTGAAACGCTATATGGTTATGCAGATCATACATTTAAGGAATATTAAGAAAATGTGCTGTAAAATCTGATACAATAGGAACAGGT
Organism: uncultured Butyrivibrio sp.; assembly: GCA_964388815.1. GTDB lineage: Bacteria > Bacillota > Clostridia > Lachnospirales > Lachnospiraceae > Butyrivibrio. The sequence goes on from CAYMBY010000175.1 coordinate 5,189, forward strand.
CTGTATGACAGAAAAGAGAAAATCAGTTCCAAAGGGATGGAAGTCAGTATGAAAAGAAAAATTGTGAGGGTGGAGCATCCGGATCATATCGGGTCATATTTCAGGCTGGAAAAATGGCCTTTATTGATTGTTACGGTATCCGGAATTATTTATAACGTCGGCATGACGGCCGGTCCCTATTTTGAAGGACAGCTGGCCCAGTGCCTTTATGACATCATGAAAGGCCGGAAAACGCTGCAGGACATGCTGATGCTGGCCGGAACCTATCTTGCGGTTATTTTTCTGGTGCAGCTCATGCGCTGTCTCAAGCGCTTTTATGTACGCAGGTTTGCAAATGATACCAGCCGCAATATGCGGCATATGCTCTATAACAGTCTGGTCAACATGGACAGGGCGCAGCTGGAGCAGGAGAATCTCGGAAGTATCATGACCAAGGCCGTAGGTGATGTAGATGCCTGTGTCGAGGGCATGCGGAAGTTTACAACAGAAATATTTGATACAGGTGTCGTTCTGGTTGCGTATCTGGTCATGCTGTTTGCATATGACTATCGTCTGGCACTGATCTCATCCTGTTTCACACTTGCCGCATATCTGATTGCCGCAAGGCTCAAGACAGTAGTGACATCCTACAGTGCTGCCTACAGAAAGAGTGCAGGGCTTCTGAATCAGGCGACCATGGACCGGGTTTCCAATGAAGTGACCTACAGGGTATACGGATGTGAAGCACAGCGGGACAAAGCCTATGAAGTCAGACTGAAGGATTACGAGAAGCGGGCGGTCAGAGCCAATCTCTGGGAAGGCACGATGCAGCCGCTGTATAATATCATTTCCATGTGCGGTGTTGTGCTGATCATCTTTTTCGGCGCCCGTAATGTGACGGGGCAGGGCTGGACGAGCTGGAATATTGCGGCATTTACAACGTTCATGAGCTGCTTTGCCAAGATGGCGCTGAAGTCGTCAAAGGCGGCAAAGCTCTTCAATGCAGTGCAGAAAGCAAAGGTATCCTGGAAGAGAATCTGCCCGCTGATGAAAGAATATGTGGAAAAAAGTACGGATTCTGAAATTGATTTCAGACAGCCGGAGGCACTTTCCGTGTCGCATCTGCAGGTCAGACGAACGGATGGTACGCCGATTCTTTCTGATGTCAGCTTCAGCACGGAGCCGGGGCAGATCATCGGGATTACAGGGCCTGTGGCATGCGGAAAGTCCACACTGGGCAGAGTACTGATCGGAGAACTTCCCTATGAGGGAAGCATCATGGTCGGAGACCGGGAGCTTTCGTCCCTGAGCGAATATGAACGCAGCAGACTGATCTCCTATATGGGGCATCAGCCGGAACTGATGAGCGATACGATCGAAGAAAATGTCCGTCTGGGAGAGGAACAGGCCGCAGAGCCTTTCCTGAAGGCAGTCTGTATGGAAGAAGATCTGCAGCAGATGCCGCAGAAAATGCAGACGCATGTCGGAAACGGAGGAATCCGTCTTTCAGGCGGGCAGCAGGCACGTGTGGCACTGGCCAGAACACTTTATCATGAAGGACAGATTCTGGTGCTGGATGATCCTTTTTCCGCAGTGGACAGACAGACGGAAAGCGAAATCTTCCGGAATCTGAGGAAACTTGCAGAGGGGAAGACCGTGCTGCTGATTTCACACAGACTCTGGCTGTTTCCGCAGACAGACGGAGTGCTGTTCATGGAGAACGGACAGACGCTCTATGCACCGCATGAGGAAATGCTGAAGAAGAGCGAAGCATATGCACAGCTGTACCGGATGCAGATGGCAGGAGGTACAGAAGATGCAGAATAAATACGGACTTAAAGCTGTACTGGGACAGATTATACGGAAATCCGGGGTAATGACGGTTCTGATGCTGCTTCTGATCATCGGCGCTGTTGTATCGGCACTTTTCCCGCCGCTTGTGCTTGAGAGAATTGTGAACCGGCTTACGGCAGGTGAGAATGTGCCGCTTTACATGGCACTTGGATATTTTGCACTGATTGCCGTTTCCGGCGTGCTGGAATCGGGACAGAACGTTATGATCACCATGTTCGGACAGAAGGTCACACATGGTCTTCGAAGTGAGATGTGTGACAAGCTGCACAGGCTTCCGGCAGCATATTATACAGCCAATGAAGCCGGCAGGATTTCCTCCAGATTTGTGAATGATGTGGATACAATTGATACGCTGTTTACGGATGGCATTGTCGGCATGTTTGCGGATGCCTGTAAGATTATCAGTATTCTTGCGATGATTTTCTGGCTGAGCAGAGGCCTGGGAATTCTGCTGCTGATTGTGACGCCGCTCCTGTTCTGGCTGACGAGGGTTTTTCAGAAGAGAATGCTTTCGGCGCAGATGGATAACCGGGTTGCTGTGGCAAAGGTGAATAATCATGTGCCTGAGACCATCCGGAATATCCGTATGATTCATACACTGTTCCGGCAGAAATATATGGAATGCAGATATGATGATTATATACAGGAAAGCTACCGGGCAACAGATAAGACCAATCTGTATGATTCTGTATATTCGCCGATCATTATTTTCACCGGCTCCTGTGTGACGGCAGTCATGATGGTATGCGCAGCCATGGGCGGCGGAATGCGTGAATTCTTCGGCGTATCCGTCGGAACGGCGGTTGCCATGATTTCCTATGTCGGCAGAGTATTTGATCCGCTGGAGAGTATCGGTATGGAGATTCAGAGCATACAGTCTGCGGTTGCAGGTGTGAAGCGCATGAATGAGTTTCTGCAGGAAGAGGAACGTCCGGAAGCAGAATGCGGACAGGAAGACGCAGATAAACAGCTGCATCCGGAGGAGGGAATCCGTTTCAGCGATGTGACCTTCCGCTACGGCGAAGATCAGCCTGTATTTGAGCATCTGGATTTTACAGTGTCGAAGGGTGAGCATGTGACTTTTGTCGGCAGGACCGGTGCAGGAAAGAGCACCGTGTTCAGACTTCTGCTGGGGCTCTATGCACCGGAAACAGGCGATATCAACATTTTTGGCAGAAAGGCATCAGAAATTCCGGACAGCAGCAAGCGTAAACTGTTTGGCTGTGTGGAGCAGAAATTCAGTCCTGTGAACGGAAGCATAGCGGAGCAGATTTCGCTTTTTGATCCGGAGATTACCGGGACACAGATTCAGCAGGCAGCGGAGCTGACCGGACTTCATGAAGTGATTGCGGCATTTCCGCAAGGATATGAAACGCCGATTGCCGATGCCCCGTTTTCCCAGGGACAATATCAGCTGCTGTCTATTGCCAGAGCAGTTGCAGCCCGGCCGCAGATCCTGCTGCTGGATGAAATCACGGCAGATCTTGACAGCGATACGGAGAAAAGGGTGCTCGAAGCACTGGAACGTGCAGGGGAGGGCAGAACAGTGTTGTCCATTTCACACAGACTGCAGGAATATACCGGAGACCAGAGGCTGATTACCATTGGCCGGTAGGTTTTGAAGTACAGTTTTTCTTAAAAAATTAAAGTAAGGATGTCGTAATGCTTTTTTCAAGTCTTGTTTTTATATTTCGTTTTCTGATTCTGTTTATGCTGATATATTTCCTGACACCGGAAAAGTACCGGAATATGGTGCTCTTTGCAGGAAGTATTATCTTCTATGCAGCAGGAGAGCCGCGGTTTGTAATGATCATGCTGGGCTCGGTCTGCCTGAATTATGTTTTTTATCTTCTGATCAGGAAGAGCGCAGAAAAACGCAGGAAGCTCTTTCTGGTTCTGATGCTGATCTTTAATTTCGCACTCCTGTTTGTATTCAAATACTGGGATTTTGCGGCAGGAACCCTGCAGACGCTGTCCGGACATACGCTGATGCCGCTGCTGAAGCTGGCACTGCCGCTGGGCATCAGTTTCTATACCTTTCAGATTGTTTCGCTTCAGGCAGACAGCTACCGTGCACTTCAAAGCGGGCAGGAGACAGAGCAGATTCCCTTTCTGACCTTTGCCACCTATATCATCATGTTCCCGCAGCTGGTAGCCGGCCCGATTCTGAAATATGATGAAGTGGCGACAGAGATGAAGCACCGGATCTGTTCGGCGGAAAGAACAGAAGACGGATTCAAACTGTTCATCTTCGGACTGGCGCTGAAGGTCCTTCTGGCCAATAAGATCGGTACACTCTGGCTGTCTGTATGCATGGCAGGGATGGATTCACTGTCAGTACCGATGGCATGGCTTGGTGCATTTTCCTATTCGTTTCAGATCTATTTTGATTTCTGGGGATATTCTCTGATGGCGATGGGACTTGGCGAGATGCTGGGCTTCCATTTCCCGGAGAATTTTCATGACCCTTATCTTGCCAGAACCATGACCGGTTTCTGGCGCAGGTGGCATATCACACTGGGACGGTGGTTCAGAGAATATGTCTATATTCCGATGGGCGGCAGCAGGTGCAGCCGCGGTAAGACATTCCGGAACATCCTGGTTGTATGGGCGCTGACGGGGCTCTGGCATGGTGCCAGCTGGAATTTCGTATTGTGGGGCCTTCTGTTCTTCGTGCTGATTTCCCTGGAGAAGGCTTTTTATGGAAAATATCTTGAGCGGAACGCCATAGCCGGTCATCTGTATATGATCATACTGATTCCGGTGACCTGGGTAATCTTTGCCATTACGGATTTCGGCAATCTGGTGTCATACCTTCGCTGCATGATCGGTATGCCTCCTGCGGGCGTTCTGACCGGGGCAGATCAGTTCCTGCGTTATCTGCGGCAGTACGGGCTCCTTCTGGGCTTCTGCGTTCTGTTTTCAACGGCGCTGCCGATGATGTTGTATCAGAAATACCGCAGACACTGGTGGATGCTGCTTGTTTTGTTCGCAGCATTTGTATTTTCCGTATATGAAATTGCAAACGGAAGCAGCAATCCGTTTCTGTATTTCCGTTTCTGAAAAAAGTATTGCTGATAAATGAATTGAAACAGAGGCTTAACCTGAATGTCTGATAAGAGCAGAGATAAAGACGAATTAAAAAAAGGAATGATAAAGCTGTGGCACAGATGTCCGCTTCTGATGGGAACCATCTGTGTCTTTACAGTGGCAGGCATCATGGGCGCGGCCAAAACCGCACTGACAGCTCATGTGCCGGTATGGAGATATCTGGCAGATCATCTGACGACACCCTGCTGGAGTGATCTGACGGCGGAGGCGGAGGAAGTGCCGGCGCCGCAAAATGCATCGGAAGCGGCATCCGTTCCGGGGAAACTTCCGGCACAGGTCAGGGATACCGCGGCAGAAACACAGAAAGAAAAAGCTGCAGGAAACAGCAGTACGGCGATGACGTCAGAAAACGCCGCTTCAGCTTCAGATACTGCAGGAGCAGTGTCTTCAACAGAGCAAACGGTCGGAGTGACGAAATTTGTTACCTATACACCGGTAAAGGTCAGCTCCAGGTATTATAAGGATGCCGGCAGAACAGCACTGACGACAGAATATCCGTACAGTGAGGCGGATGCGGACTATTTCTCTGATGCCATGTTTATCGGGGATTCCAGAACGCTTGGGCTCCATGACTATTCCGGATGGAAGGACAAGGCAGATTTCTTCTGTGATAACGGGTTCTCTGTATACAAGTGGGTAAAGGACGGAGAAGCGGTAAATCAGAAGACCGGGAAAACAGTTGACCTGCAGACCGCCATTTCCGGGAAAAAGTACGGGAAGATTTATCTGATGGTCGGAATGAATGATCTTGGCTACGGAACAACGGATCTGTATCTTTCAGATCTGGAAAAAATGATTGCCATGCTCGAAAAGACGCAGCCGCAGGCCATCATCTATCTGATGGGCAATCTTCATATGGCGGCTTCCAAAAGTGATATGAAGGGCGTTTACAACAATATCAGCCTGAATGCCAAGAATGCAGCAATGGCCTCGCTGGCAGACGGAACCAGAACGTTTTATCTGGATGTCAATCCGCTGTTTACGGATAAAAACGGATACCTGAAGGATGAGCTTACCTTTGACGGGTTTCATCTCTATGCCAAAGGGTATCAGGAGTGGGCTGATTTTATCAGGAAGCACGCGATTGTCAGAGATGCACAGTAAAAAATATTCCGGAGAAGGCAGACTGGTGACATTGCAAAAAGAACAATGTATACTTAATCTGCACAATAAATCCGAAGAAAAACAGAAATGAAAAAAGATGGAACAAAAAATGAAGAGCAGGATTATCGGAATTTTTTCCGGCAAGCAGATGTCGGAAGCGTTTATAAACAGTATATTTCTGGCATTGTCCGGCGGGTTTCAGGATGCCTATACCTATTTTACCAGGAATGAAGTCTTCTCCAATGCACAGACCGGCAATGTGGTGCTGATGAGTCAGCATTTCATGGAAGGACAGTGGGCGCAGGGACTTCGTTATCTGCTGCCGATACTGGCATTTGCGGGCGGTGTTTTTGCAGCGGAAACCGTGCAGGGCAGGTATAAGTTTGCACAGAAGCTTCACTGGAGACAGGGAATCCTGCTGGCAGAGATTCTGATCCTGATTCTGGTGGGTTTTATTCCGGGAACATGGAATACGCTGGCGACCATTCTGGTGTCTTTTTCCTGTGCGATGCAGGTACAGAGCTTTCGCAAGGTGAAGGGATACTCCTATGCCAGTACAATGTGTATCGGGAATCTCCGCAGCGGGACAGCGGCACTTTCACTGTATGCAAGGGAAAAGAACCGTGATCAGCTCAGGCAGGCAATGTACTATTTTGGTGTGATTCTGTTTTTTGCACTCGGAGCAGGAATCGGCGGTGTACTGTCGGAGCGCTTCGGCTTTCATGCAATCTGGGTTTCCAGCGGACTTCTGGCGGTCAGCTTTCTGCTGATGTTCCTGGAAAAACTGAAATGATAAAGGTGATACTGAGTGAATAAAAATGAACATGTGATAAAAACTGTATATGAGGGATCGATCGCGCAGGAAATGGAGATCGAACCCGGAGATGTTCTTCTGTCCATCAATGGAGAGGAAGTGGAGGATGTTTTTGACTACCGCTATCTGATCAAGGATGAGAATGTGGACGTACTGATCCGCAAACCGTCAGGCGAAGAATGGGAACTGGAAATTGAGAAGGACTATTATGATGACCTGGGCATGGAGTTTGATAATGCACTGATGAGTGATTATCGTTCCTGCAGCAATAAATGTATCTTCTGCTTTATTGACCAGATGCCTCCGGGAATGCGGGAAACGCTTTATTTCAAGGACGATGATTCAAGGCTTTCTTTTCTGCAGGGCAATTATATTACCCTGACCAATATGGATGATAAGGCTGTAGACCGTATTATCAGAATGCAGCTGGCACCGATCAATATTTCTGTTCAGACAACGAATCCCGAACTGCGCTGCAGAATGCTGAACAACCGGTTTGCAGGGGAAAAACTGAAATATCTGAAAAAGCTCTATGACGGTCATGTGGAAATGAACGGACAGATCGTCTGTGTAAAAAATGTAAATGACGGTGAAGAACTGAGACGTACCATCAATGATCTGATGCAGTATCTGCCGTTTATGCGGAGCGTATCGGTGGTTCCTGCCGGCATTACGAAATTCAGAAAAGGACTCTTCCCGATTGAGCTTTTTGATAAAGAGGAAGCGGGAGCAGTCATTGATCTGATCGAAAGCTATCAGCAGACCTGCTATGAAAAGTACGGACTTCACTTTATTCATGCAAGTGATGAATGGTATATTACGGCAGGACGGGAACTTCCGGAGGAAGAACGTTATGACGGCTATATTCAGCTGGAGAACGGTGTCGGAATGATGCGTCTGTTCATGACGGAGTTTCAGGAGACGCTGAAGGAGGTCATGGAAGATCCGGAATACCCGCAGAAAAAGGCGAGCTTTTGCAGAACGCTTACACTTGCAAGCGGCAGACTGGCATATCCGGTGATCCGTGATTCTGCGCAGAAGCTGATGGAAGCATTTCCGCATATCAGGATCAGTACATATGCAATCCGTAATGACTTTTTCGGAGAGACAATTACCGTGTCGGGACTTGTGACCGGACAGGATCTGGTAAAGCAGATTCTGGAGAAAAGAGATGCGGGAGAGGATCTGGGAGATGTACTGCAGATTCCGTCCAACATGCTCCGGATGGGAGAACAGGTCTTCCTGGATGATATGACGCTGCAGGAAGCCGAGCAGAAGCTGAAGATGAAGGTGGTTCCGGAGGAAGAAGGCGGCAAGGCGTTCGTGGAAGCTGTCCTGAACCCGGATTACTGCATGAAGCGTGATAATGGTAATTTTGTATATATCAGGGCATTTGATCGTGACTGTGCGGAAGGAAAAGACAGCGGGAAAAAGTGAAAAACAGCTGTCCGGGAAATGAGAATGGAACTGACAGATAAGGAAATGAATCATCTGCTGCATGCGCTTCTTGATCTGGGTGAGACAATGCTGATATCCGGAGCAGAGATCAACCGGGTGGAAGATACGCTGATCAGACTGGGAATGGCTTACGGTGCCAGGAAGATGAATGTATTTGTCATCACCTCCAGTATCGTCATTACCATGGCGTTTCCGGAGGAACTTGAAGTGACACAGACCCGCAGAATTCTTGACTGTGCGGGAAATGATTTTACAAGACTCGAACAGCTCAATCATCTGAGCAGAACCTGCTGCAGCGAACAGTACAGCGTTGCGGAGTTTCAGCAGAAAATAGATGAAATCCGGAATGCTCCGGTTTCCGACTGGCCTCTTTTTGCAGGCAGCATGCTGGGAACCTTCAGTTTTGCTGTCTTTTTCGGTGGCACGTTCGGGGATGGCATTGCGGCGGCGTTTTTTGCCGTGGCGATCTGCTTTCTGCAGAAGTATATGCGCAGGATCTGCCCGAATACCATGGTGTTCAATCTTCTGACTGCGTTTCTGATCGGTCTTGGAATTACGCTTCTGGCAGAACTGGTTCCGGGACTTCATTCCGATAAGATCATGATCGGTGATATCATGCTGCTGATTCCCGGAATTGCAATGACGAATGCAATCCGTGATGTGCTGGTGGGAGATACGATTTCGGGCGCCATGCGTCTGATCGAAAGTCTCCTGTGGGCAGGCTCTCTTGCCTGCGGCTTTATGATATCGATGTGGATACTGGGAGGTGCGGTGCGATGACAGTCAGTGCGGTTATCATGCAGCTGGCAATGGCATTTGCCGGCTCCGTCGGCTTTACGGTTCTGTTCCGGCTGCGCAGACAGCTGATTATTCCCGCATCTCTTGGCGGGTGCCTGAGCTGGGGCATATATCTGCTTGCACATTTATATTACAATATCTTTTTTGCCTGTCTGATTGCGTCTGCGTTTGCGGCGCTTTATGCGGAGCTTCTGGCCAGAATCAGGAAGGCACCGGTTACGCTCTTTTTCATATCGGCTGTGATTCCGTTGATTCCGGGGAGTACGCTTTATTACACGATGAGTTATGCGGTGCAGCGTAACTGGGAAAAGGCAGGAGAATACGGGAATATGACACTGCAGTATGCATTCGCCATTGCAGTCGGGATCAGCCTGATCTGGGCAGTGTTCAGCATGGGACAGAAAATTCGTCGCGGGTGACAGATCAGGCTGATTTTCCGGGGAAAAAAAGCAGTTGCATGCAAATTAACGGGAATAATTATTTTTGTGTTCGCTTTTTTGTCAACAAATGCTGTTGCCTTTTGCAGAATTCATAGTAATATAAACTCTGTTACCCTGTGTATTTGGAAGTAATCGGGCATCAGGGACGGGAGATTGTGCTGTCAGTATGAAAAAGACATTGGCTGTTGTGGGAGTAGTTGCGGTCGCAGTGCTTGCGATCATTTATATCGGTTTTTCGTTGTTCTTCATGAATCATTTTCAGTTTCATGCAGTACTGAATGATCAGAATGTTTCCATGAAGACAGAGAAGGAAGTTGAGGAAGAACTCAGCAGTGAAGCTGAGAATTATAAGATTACCATCACAGGAAGAAACAAACTGCAGGAGACCATATCCGCGCAGGATATTTCACTTAAGCCTGTATTTGACGGTAAAATAGGACAGCTGCAGAAAAGTACGAATGCGTTTACATGGCCGGTCAGCCTGTTTGTAACCAGAACCTATACCAATGATTCGGTTGCAGAGTATTCGGAAACTGCGCTTACGGATAAAATCAACGGACTGGCATTCTGGGATGCATCCAATGTGACAGCACCTGCAGATGCGACATATTCCTATCAGAACGGCAGCTTTCAGATTGTTCCCGAAGTACCCGGAACAACCCTGGACCGCGGAAAGACGGTAAAGGCAATTACGGCGGCTGTCGGCGGAATGGAAGAAGAACTGTCACTGGAAGATGCAGACTGTTATCAGACACCTTCAGTGTATGCGGATAATGCAGATCTGAAAAAGACAGTAGAGAATCTGAATCAGTATGTTGCAACCACGATTACATTTGCTTTCGGCGATCAGACCGAAGTACTGAACGGCGATCTGATCAAGGACTGGCTGAATATAAGCGGAACTGATGTGACGCTGAATGAGGATCAGGTGAAGGCATATGTCAAAACGCTGGCACAGAAATATGATACCTTTGGCAGCAGCAGAAGTTTTCATACCGCTTCCGGCAAGGATATTACGGTAAAAGGCGGAGACTATGGCTGGTGGATGAACCGGGATTCAACGACAAAAGCTGTGATCCAGGCACTTAAGTCTCAGAAGAGCGGCGATATGACACCGGTATATTATGCAACCGCAGCACAATATGGAACTCCGGATTATGGAAACAGCTATGTGGAAGTGGATCTTGATGCGCAGCATGTATATGTCTATAAGGACGGGGCGCAGGTCGTGAGCACGGACTGTGTATCCGGTAAGGCAATTGTCGGACACGGAACACCGGATGGCACGTATTCCATCACCTATAAGGAAAAGGATGCTACACTGGTCGGAGAAAATTACAGTTCTCCGGTAAAGTACTGGATGCCTTTTAACGGCAATATCGGACTTCATGATGCATCATGGAGAAGCAGTTTTGGCGGAACGCTTTATGTTACCGGCGGTTCACACGGTTGTGTAAACCTTCCTTCGAAGAAGGCTGCAGAGATATTTGCTGCCGTGGAGAAAGGTGAAGCAGTCATCGTTCATGGCGGAATGACACAGGATCAGGCCAAAGCGTTTGTTCATAAGGGAAAGGATGATGCTTCTGCGAATGCCGCTTCGTCGGGTGCATCTGCGGCAGCAGCGACAACGGGAGCTTCTGCAGCAGCCGGAACACAGGCACAGACAGGAAGTACGGCGGCACCTGCAGCGCAGGCAACGACCGGTGCGGATACGGCACAGTAATTGAAAAAAATGCACATAATATAAAGGAGCCCGTTTTGCGGGTTTCGCAACTAAAAAGGAGTCCGCTGTGCGGACTCCTTTAATTTGCCGAGTACTGTAATTTTTTTGGGAGGAGGGGACGTTCAGCGGGGAACTGAACGTCCCGGTATGAAAAAAGTTTTGTTGGGGATTCAGAAGCTTTCTCGCTTCTGATGTTATTTATATTACAGGAGTTTTATGTCAGAACTGTGTACAATTTCTAAAGCAATTCTAAAGGAAAATAAAAAAAACGGGAACGAAACGGGTACAGTTTATGAACAGGATTCGGATTAATTGCCACAGAACGGGAGAGGTATGGTATCATTGAAATGTGCTGCAAGGGCAGCACATTTCAAAGGAGCCCGCTTCGCGGGTTCCGTAAATGAAGAATTGCTTCGCAATCTCTGCGGGTTCCGTAAATGAAGGATTGCTTCGCAATCTCTGCAGGTGTGGAAACAAGTGTATGGAGGATGAACGATGGTAAAGCATATTATTCTGTGGCAACTGAAGGACGAACTGACGGGTGAGGAAAAGACGAAAGTCAGGGCGGAGATCAAAGAAGGTCTTGAAGGCCTTAAGGGAAAAGTGCCCGGGCTCGTGGAAATACACGTACAGACTGCGTTTCTGGCTTCTTCCAATGCGGATGTCATGCTGGATGCAACACTGACAGATGAAGCAGCATTGAAAGGCTATGCGGTTCATCCGGCGCATCTGGCGGTTGCAGATGGCAAGGTACGGCCGTATACAAAGAGCCGTGTCTGCATGGATTATGAAATCTGATGGGACGAAAACGATAAAATACAGGTTTTATCTGCAGCTAATTTGCGGATGCTGCAGTATTTAAGATGACAATGATAAAGTAAAATAGGCTTAAAGCTGAACACAGAAAAGGGGAATAAAATGGGAATTATCAAAGCAGCGTTATCTTCGGCAAAAAGTGTACTGGCAGATGAATGGAGAGAGTATTTCTACTGTGATGCCATGGATCCGGATGTGCTGGTCGTAAAGGGCAGCAAAAGAAACGGAAAAGGCAGCAGCAATACAAAGGGAAACGATAATGTGATCTCCAACGGCTCCGTTATTGCGGTAAATGAAGGACAGTGTGCACTGATTGTGGATCAGGGAAAGGTAGTTGATATCTGTGCGGAGACGGGTGAGTTTCTGTATGATACATCTTCGCAGCCATCCATTTTCTACGGCGGTCTGAGCAAGGGGATTGAAGACAGTTTCGGACAGTTCGGCATGCGTTTCGGATTTGGCGGAGATACGGCAACAGACCAGAGAATTTACTTTGTGAACATCAAGGATATCGTCGGCAATAAATATGGTACGCCAAGCCCGGTTCCGTTTCGTGTGGTAGACCGGAATATCGGACTGGATGTGGATATTTCCATCCGGTGTCACGGGGAATATTCCTATAAAATCGTCAATCCGGTTCTGTTCTATGCAAATGTATGCGGAAATGTGGAATCAGAATACAGACGTGAGCAGATCGATTCTCAGCTCAAGACGGAACTTCTGACCGCACTGCAGCCTGCATTCGGTAAACTTTCGGAAATGGGAATCCGTTACAGTGCCCTTCCGGCGCATGCAATGGAGACAGCAGATGCATTGAACAGTGTCCTGTCTGAAAAATGGCAGAAGACATACGGAATGATCATCAGTGCATTCGGCATCAGTTCCGCAACGGCATCCGAAGAAGATGAAGCTATGATCAAGGATCTGCAGAAGAGTGCGGTTCTCAGAAATCCGGGAATGGCAGCGGCAACACTTACGGCGGCACAGGCAGAGGCCATGAAGAGCGCTGCAGCCAATACGGCAACGGGTCCCATGTTTGCTTTTGCCAATATGAATGCAGCCGGTGCGGCAGGCGGAATCAATGCGCAGCAGCTGTTCCAGATGGACAGTCAGCAGCAGGCGATGCAGCAGAGTATGGCGCAGCAGAGCAGCCAGGCACCGGTGCAGCCGGCAGCAGCGCAGGCGGGTTCCTGGACCTGTGAATGCGGTACAGTGAATACGGGCAATTTCTGCCCCAACTGCGGAAAGGCAAAGCCGATGCCGGCTTCCTGGACCTGCAGCTGCGGCACGGTCAATACCGGTAATTTCTGTTCCAACTGTGGAAAACCAAGAAATTGAAAGCAGATGCAATGGCATCTGAATTAAGACGGGAGACCATACAGCATAATGGCGACGCAGGAATATAAATGCCCCGCATGTGGCGGGGCCATGGAATTTGATACAAAAGAGCAGAAGCTGAAGTGCCCCTATTGTGACACGGTAATGTCGCTGGAAGAATATAAACTGGCGGCAGAGAAAGCCTCTGAAAATAAAATGGAAGACGAGCATGCACAGCAGGCAGGTTTTGAACAGAAACAGTCTGTTTATATCTGTGAATCATGCGGCGGTGAAATCATCGCGGATCAGCAGACGGGAGCGACCACCTGTCCGTTCTGCGGCAATCATGTTGTTTTCAAGGAAATCTTTGAATCAGGCAGGATGCCGGATTATGTCATTCCGTTTCAGCTCGGCAAAGAGGATGCGAAGGCAAAATATCGTTCCTATGTAAAAAACAAATGGCTCCTGCCAAAGGTTTTTGCAAAGGAAAATCATATTGATGAAATCAAGGGAGTCTATATCCCGTTCTGGCTGTATAATGCGGATGTCAGTGTGGATGCGGATTTCGAGGGAACCAACCATAAATACTGGAGTGACAGTGAGTATAACTATACAGACACCAGCTACTTTGATGTTGTCAGAAAAGGCAGCATGACGTTTGCACAGGTGCCGGTCGACGGATCTGAGAAGATGCCGAATGATCTGACAGAATCCATAGAGCCTTTTCTGGCGAAGGATTTCAAACCGTATGATGGCGGATATCTGGCCGGATTTCTGGCAAATAAATATGACGTTGATGAGAAAGAATCGGAGAAGCGTGCGCTGGAACGGATCCGGAAAGGTGCGGAGGATATTGTACGGGAAACCGTCAGCGGTTATGATTCGGTCAGAACGGTGGACAGTCAGGTGACAACGGATCGTATGGAAGTCAGGTATGCGCTTTATCCGGTATGGCTTCTGTCGACGACCTGGAAGGATCAGCATTATCTTTTCGCAATGAACGGTCAGACCGGTAAATTTGTCGGGAATCTTCCGGTATGCAAGGCGGCAGCGGTCAGATATTATCTGATGTTTGCGGCAGCCTTTTCAGGAATTGCACTGCTACTGGAATGGATCTTCAGATTCTGATGCCTGGGAGAGAACAGAATGAAAATAAATTGTAAAACAGTAAAAGCGGGCATCCTGGTATTGATGATCTGGATGCTGGGCATGGCAGTATGGCCCGCGACAGGGAGCCGTGCGCAGGCAGAGGGGACTGCCGGAGCATATGTTGTGGATGATGCAGGACTCCTGACGGATACAGAGAAGGAAACGCTGCAGGCGCAGATGCAGGAGATCAGCAGTCAGTATGACTGTGAAATTGCAGTTGTGACGGTAAATTCCTACGATCAGTACGATATTACAGCATTTGCGGATGATACTTCGGATCAGAATGATTTCGGCTATGGCAAAGGAGATGGCGGAATTCTGTTTGCCATCAGCATGGGAGACCGGAAGTGGGCAATTTCCACATATGGCACTGCCATCAGTACCTTTACAGATGCCGGACAGAAATATATTACGGACAGAGTTGTATCGAAACTGTCAGACGGAGATTATAACGGCGCGTTTACTGAGTTCGCCACGCTGTGCGGCAGATTTCTGAAGCAGGATCAGGAAGGGGAGCCTTATGACATCGGCAACATGCTGCCGGAGGATATTACGCTGACTGCAGTTCTGATATGTATTCTGATTGGCTGTCTGACGGCAGCAGTCCCGATCTGGCTCATGGTTTCGGAGTTGAAGACCGTGCATTTTGATGATAGTGCGGAAGGATATGAAAACAGGGACACAGTGAAAATGAATGTGAAGGAAGACCGGTTCATCAGACACCTGGTGACCAGAACGCCAAGGCCGAAGGACAACGGTTCATCCGGCGGCAGCAGCGTACACACTTCTTCTTCCGGCTCTTCGCATGGAGGCAGCAGCGGCAGTTTCTGATTGTGAAACCGGAAGCTTCGGGGTGCCGGTCAGGCATTCCGGATATAGCGCTGCAGAGTGTTCAGAACATTCTTTTTATCTGCGCTCCAGAGCGGTGCAATCAGCAGGCGTTTGGGACCGTCACCGGTGATCCGGTGGACAACGGTTTCGGGAGGCAGGAGTTTCAGACAGCGGACAACGAGACTGCAGTATTCATCAAGCGTCATTACAGGGAACGGACTTTCCAGGTACTTTCTGGCGAGCTCCGTTCCTTTTAATATGTGCAGAAGCTGGAGTTTGATGCCGTCAGGCGGCGGAGTGAGGGCAGACAGATAGCGGACGGTATCCAGCATGTCATTTTCTGATTCTCCCGGAAGACCCAGAATCACGTGGACGATAACCGTCAGACCTGCAGCCTTGAGCCGCCGGTAGGCATCTGCAAAGACAGGAAGCGGATAGCCTCTGTGAATGGCAAGTGCAGTCTGTTCATGAATCGTCTGCAGACCCAGCTCCACCCATACCGGTTTGATCTGATTGAGTGCAGAGAGCATGGAGATGATCTCCGGCGGCAGGCAGTCCGGCCGGGTGCCGATCGATAAGGCGACGATTTCCGGGCAGCGGATGGCATCCGTGAAGATACAGCGGAGTCTTTCAGGATCTCCGTAGGTATTGGTATAGGACTGAAAATAAGCAATGTATTTCCGCTCGGAAGCTGGAATTTTTGAAGAAAATTTGGCATCCACTTTTTTTCTGGCTTCTGCAATCTGGGCCCTGATGTCTGCAGGTGCTGCTGCGAAATCTCCGGAGCCGCCTTCGGAACAGAAGGTGCAGCCTCCGGTGCCGAGCGTCCCGTCACGATTCGGACAGGTGCAGCCGGTCTGCAGAGACAGCTTGTATACTTTTGTACCGAACTGTTTTTTCAGCGCATCGGAAAGTGAGTTATATTCCATAGGATTCCTTTCGAAGATCAAAATATTTTGCTTTTATTTCACCGGTAAAATTGATATCATAAAATTCAGTAAAAAAGATAAAGGGCAGATCCGGATGAAGAGAATGATTTACAGGCCCTTCCTTTATGATAGATGAAAAAATGGAATCTGACCATGATAAATCGTATTTTTGATAAGGAGCGTTATGGCTACTTTAAAGGAAATAGCAACAGAATGCGGATTTTCAGTGACAACGGTGTCGAGAGTTCTGAATGAGGATGATTCACTGAATGTACCGGATGCCACGAAAGCGATTATTTTCGAAACGGCGGGAAGACTCAATTATCAGACGAAGACCATGCGCAGGCAGAGGGAGGAAACGGCTGAAGATCCCCGGTATGTCTGCCGCGTCGGAATTGTGGAGATGCTCAGTACGGGAGCACAGCTGGAGGATACATATTATCTGTATCTGAAAAATGATGTGGAAAAGGCCTGTCTGGAACAGAATGCAGAGCCTGTCATGATGCAGTACGATGAGGATTCGGCAGTATACAGGAGCATTGCCGGTAAGGTAAACGGAATTCTGGCAATCGGTCAGTTTACAGAAGAACGGATCCGGGCGATGGAACAGTGTACCGGGAACCTTGTTTTCCTGGATTCATCACCGGATGAAGAAAAATACTGTTCTGTACAGACCAATTATGAAACGGGAGTCAGGCAGGGAATTGCATTTCTGGTACACATGGGACACAGGAGAATTGCTTTTGTAGGACCGAAGGATTCACTGAATTCAAGGGGCGTACGTGCGCCCGAAGAACGGCGTCGTATGTTCGCTGCGATCTGCAGGGAATATGATGGTCAGGTGGAGCCGTTCTATGTGGATACAACCGGCAGTACGAGAGACGCAGCAGTACAGATCGGTAATTATTATGACAGAAATAAAGAGAATCCGGTGACTGCCTTTTTTGCCTATAACGAATCAACGGCAATCGGCACGATGCGCGGTATCCGCGGCGCAGGGCTGACTGTTCCGGAGGACGTGAGCGTACTTGGTTATAACGATACGGTACTGGCATCCTTTCTTCAGCCGCAGCTGTCCGGCATTCATATCTATACGGCAGACATGGCACAGATGGGTGTGGAAATGCTCCGCAAGGTTATGAACGGTGATATGAAAATTCCGGTTAAAATTCTGATTCCGACCGGAATTGCGCAGCGGGAAAGTGTTCGTAATGTTGTACAGAAAAATGCGG
>CAYMBY010000176.1:0-9437 GCA_964388815.1 uncultured Butyrivibrio sp.
AGCGCGGTCTGGACCGTGCGGCGGCAATTGCAGACATGCGTTATTCCTTTATCCGGAGAATCTGTGCACAGACGGTGGTAAGACCGCACGAGAGCAAGGAACATATCAGGAGCCGGAAGATGGATCAGGTTCTGACCGGAATATACACGGCGATTCCCTGCTTTATTGGTATCATGGCACTCGTATTCTGGCTGACATTCAACGTGATCGGTGCTTTCCTGCAGAATCTTCTGGAGCAGCTGATTTCCTTCCTGACGACAGTAACGGATCATGCGCTTGTGTCTGCAGGCGTCAATGGGGTACTGCACTCGCTGATCATCAACGGAATATTCAACGGTGTAGGGAGTGTCCTCAGTTTCCTGCCGATTATTGTGACACTGTTTTTCTTCCTTTCCATGATGGAAGACAGCGGATATATTGCAAGAGTCGCGTTTGTCATGGACAAGCCGCTTCGTAAAATCGGACTTTCCGGCAGAAGTATTGTACCGCTCCTTGTCGGCTTCGGCTGTACGGTACCCGGCGTAATGGCGAGCAGAACCATGCCGTCAGAGCGTGACCGTAAGATGACGATTCTGCTGACGCCGTTTATGAGCTGTTCCGCAAAGCTTCCGATCTATGTGTTTTTTACCGCAGCATTTTTCCCTCATTCAGCAGGAATTGTGATGGTGGGACTGTATGTACTGGGCGTTCTGCTCGGCATTCTGATGGCGGTCATTTACAGAAAGACGCTCTTCCAGGGAGAAGCGGTTCCGTTTGTCATGGAACTTCCGAATTACCGTATGCCCGGTGCCAAAAGCGTAGGGCAGCTTCTCTGGGAGAAAGCAAAGGATTTCCTGCAGAGGGCGTTTACCGTTATTTTCATTGCGACCATTATCATCTGGTTCCTGCAGACCTTTGATGCACATCTGAATGTGGTCAGTGATTCACAGAGCAGCATTCTGGCGCTTGTGGCAAGCCTTCTGGCGCCGGTTTTCGCACCGCTTGGCTTTGGCGACTGGAGAATTTCCACAGCGCTGATCGCAGGTTTTATGGCCAAAGAGAGTGTTGTTGCGACACTTTCTGTACTTTTTGGTGATGTGGCATCAATCCGGCAGGTACTGACGCCGCTTGCAGCAGGTTCGCTTCTGGTGTTCTGCCTGCTCTATACGCCCTGCATTGCAGCCATTACCTCTGTCAAAAGAGAACTCGGCAGCAAGTGGGCAATTGCAATGGTGATCGGACAATGTGTGATCGCCTGGATCGCAGCATATGGAGTGCACCTGATCGGCGTACTGGTGGGGCTTTCCTGAGATATTGGGAAGATACAGATAAGGCAGTTCAGAAATATAAATTCTGAACTGCCTTATTTTTTAAGAATTGGAAGATGAAACAGCACCTGCAGCGGATGAAGTGCCTGATGAATTCTGGCCGTTGTTTAATATGGACGACAGTTTATCATTTGCATTTACACCGAAAATGTTTTCCATGGAGCCTGCGCCGCCGTCTGCAATTTTAGTCAGCGTGACAGTGGAAGTACCATCAGAATTAGTGGTGGTGGTCTTCAGATAAATGGAACCGTCCGGCTGACGGATCATTTCGGTAGTGGTATCACTATCAGAGGAAGAGGAAGAACTGCCTCCCGATCCGGAAGAACCGCTGGCCTGTGAGGTGCCCTGTGTTGCATCGGAGGTGCTTTGCGTACCTGCGGAAACGGAAGCCTGTGAGGCAGTCTGTGATGCAGCGCCTGTAGTCTGCGTTCCGGATACCGCGTCAGCGGTCAGTGTGCCGGAGGCGGTGTATTCGCTGGTGACCGGTGTATTCAGGGCGGCAGCCAGAGTGGATTCGAAACTGTCTGCAGCGCATGTCCCGCTTACCGCATCAGTTCCGGAAACAGAACCGGTCTTTGATGCGGTGCTCTGGACACCGCTTACGAGAGAGGTGGCATTAATGGCCATCTGCTGCTCATAATACTTTAAAGATGAAATATCCATATCAGATTCCTTCTTTCGGGGAATTATGCAGTCCATGCAGAATAAGACCTTATGAACAGAAAACGTGGGTCTCTCCGCAGCTGCTCCACAACTGCGGACAACAGAAAAGTGAATGCAGAAGCATTCTTTATATTCTTTTCGGCAGAAAACCTCAGATAGTTAATATTTATCCTGCATCTTTTTTCAGTTATACTGTTATTTATGGAGGTTTTTTTTATGGGAACAGAATGTATTGCTTCAGATATATCAAGAGACGCCTGTATGCTGAAAGGACCGCTTGCGCATAAGGGCTATGACTGGTGGTGGCATTCCTTTACGGCGCGGAACGAACAGACGGGGAAGGAAAAAGCTTTTTTCATAGATTTCTTTTTGTGCAATCCTGCGCTGGCAAAGGAAAATCCGGTGCTGGGACAGCTTCCGGAAAATCAGAAGAAGGAGCGCAAACCTTCCTATCTGATGGTAAAAGCCGGCTGCTGGGGAGAAGATGCCAGGCAGATCCACAGATTTTTTGCCTGGAAGGATGTGAAGGTGCATATGGAAGCACCCTACGTCATAGAGGCGGCAGACTGCATCGCTTCGGAGACGAGACTGACAGGGAGCGTGTGTGTGACGCAGGAAGAAGCGGCAGCGCATCCGGAGTACATGTGCCGGGCAGGTTGCATGAGCTGGGATCTGCAGGTGGATAAAAAGATCCCGTTCAATGTGGGATACGGTGCCGGTAAACTGCTTCGGGATATGAATGCCTTTGAAATGTACTGGCATGCGGAAGGCATGAAGACGCTGTACAGCGGAACGGTGATTCTGGATGGCGTGACCTACCGCGTTACGCCGGAAAACAGTTATGGCTATGCGGACAAGAACTGGGGCGCAGGCTTTACGTCACCATGGGTATGGCTTTCCTCCAATCATATGGTCAGCCGCCTGACCGGACATAAGCTGCATAACAGTGTATTTGATATCGGCGGCGGACGGCCGAGAGTATTTTCTTTTCCGCTGGAAAGAAAGCTTCTGGGTGTGATCGACTATGAAGGAACGCCCTATGAATTCAACTTCTCCAAGCCGTGGACGAAATGCAGGACGAGATTTGCCTGCCGGGAGACGCAGACAGAGATTCAGTGGCATGTCCGCCAGGCGAGCAGCACCATGATCATGGATGTGGAAATCAGCTGTCCCAAAAAGGAAATGCTGCTGATTAATTATGAAGAACCGGATGGCAGTAAACGGCATAACAGACTGTGGAACGGCGGCACGGGAACCGGACGGATCAGGCTTTACCGCAGGACGAAAATCGGGCGCGAACTGGTGGATGATATCAGCGTCAGAAATGTCGGTTGTGAATACGGAGAGTTCGATCAGGACAGATGAGATAAAGGGGGTTATGCACAATATGAAACAGGAGGATCTGCAGAAACTGCTGCGCAGCATGTCACTGAAGGAAAAGGTGGATCAGATGCTGCAGCTGAACGGTTCTTTTTATCAGGAGGACGTGAATACGGTACTGACAGGACCTGCGGCACATCTCGGACTGGAAAAAGAGGATGTCAGGCAGGCCGGGTCGATTCTGGGGACACCGGGCGCAGAAGCCCTGAAGAAGATCCAGAAGGAATATATGGAAAAACAGCCGCATCATATTCCGCTGCTGTTCATGCTGGATGTGATTCACGGGATGCGGACGATCTTCCCGATGCCGCTTGCACAGGGAGCGTCCTTTGATCCGGAGATGTCGGGAAAGTGTGCGGCAGCGGCAGCAAAAGAGGCAGCAGTCAGCGGTATTCATGTCACCTTTGCGCCCATGGTGGATCTTGTCAGAGACGCCAGATGGGGACGTGTCATGGAATCGACGGGTGAGGATCCATATCTGAACAGCAGGATGGCAGAGGCAATGGTCAGAGGTTTCCAGGGTGATGACATGAGGGCACCGGGAAAAGTCTGTGCATGTATCAAGCATTTTGCCGGATATGGCGCACCGACAGCGGGGCGGGATTATAATACGGTGGAACTTTCGGCGCATACATTCCGGGAGTTTTATCTTAAGGCCTATCAGGCCGGAATCGATGCAGGTGCAGGGATGGTCATGTCATCCTTCAATACGGTTGACGGAATTCCCGCAAGCGTGAACAGACATCTGATGCGTGATGTGCTGCGGGGCGATCTGGCATTTGACGGGGTGCTGATCTCGGATTATGCCTCCATTGAGGAAACCATTGCACACGGAGTAAGTCAGGACCGGGAGGAGGCGGCGCAGAAGGCCGTTGAAGCCGGCATGGATATCGACATGATGACCGGGTGTTACTGCCGGAATCTGTGCAGCCTTGTGGAAAAAGGTATAGTTCCGGAGGCACTGATTGATGAAGCGGTCATGCGGATTCTGACACTCAAGAACAGGCTTGGACTGTTTGAAAATCCTTATAAGGATGCGGATCCTGAGGCAGAGAAGAATACGATTCTGTGCAGGGAGCACAGAGAACTCTCGAGGAAGGCGGCAGCAGAGACATTTGTACTGCTGAAAAATGACGGTATTCTGCCGCTCAGTCACGCTGAGAAAACAGCATTTATCGGTCCTTATGTGGATAACCCGGAAATCATCAGCAGCTGGGCCTTTATGGGAAGAACTGACGACTGTGTCACAATCAGAAAAGCTGCCATGGAAGTATGTGCTGCGGACAGAACCTTTTATGAGCAGGGAAGTCGTGTGCTGGATGCGGATACGCAGCTGGTGGGTTTTGATACAGGCGCACAGGCAGGTGGCGGGAGCGGAAAAGAACTGACGCAGCAGGAGGAAGAGCAGCTCTTGACTGATGCAGTCAAAGCAGCACAGAGTGCAGATAAAGTCATTCTGGCACTGGGGGAATCCCGGCTGCAGAGCGGAGAAGCAACGAGCCGCGGGATGCTGGATCTTCCGGAATGTCAGATGCGTCTGTTCCGGGAGGTTGTGAAGGCCAATCCGCATGTCGCAGTCGTTTTATTCAGCGGCAGACCGCTTGACCTTCGGGAAATCAGTGCTCATGCAGAGGCACTTCTGGAAGTGTGGTTCCCCGGAACAGAAGGCGGGCATGCGGTGATGGATGTTCTGACCGGGAAGGTCAATTCTTCCGGCAGACTGCCCATCAGCTTCCCGTACAGTGTCGGACAGTGCCCGGTATATTATAATGAATATGCGACAGGACGCCCGTATCATGCAGGGGATCAGGACAGATTTCTGTCGAAATATATCGATATTCCGAATAAACCGTTATATTCATTCGGGTATGGCCTGAGTTATACGGAATTTACATATGGCAGTGCAGCGGTCAGCAGCAGTACGCTGCAGCAGGGTGCAGGAGAAACGCTGACGGTTTCTTCTTTGCTGAAGAACACGGGCAGCAGACAGGGCACGGAAACCGTACAGCTATATATTCAGGATGTGACAGCCAGCGTTGCACGTCCGGTAAGGGAACTGAAGGGATTTGAACGTGTGTGTCTCGGCGCAGGGGAGCAGCAGACGGTGTCTTTTACCGTAACAGAGGAGATGCTCGCCTTTCTGCGTGCAGATGGTACGTACGGAGCGGAAAAAGGCCTTTTTCGCGCATGGATCGGCGGCAGCAGTGAAACGGAGAATGTAACGGAGTTCAGGCTGGTGTGATCAGGCGGCAGAATTAATTTTCAAACATGACTTTGATGTATGGGAAAAGAGTGTATAATAATACAAGCTAAAGTGATAAAGCAGCAAAGCATTTGATCAGGAAGTATATGTACAGGAGGAGCAGAACATGGAACGCGAAACAAAATGTATTCAGGCAGGTTATACACCAAAGAATGGTGATCCGAGAATGATTCCGATCATTCAGAGCACCACATTCAAATATGATACCAGTGAAGATATGGGTAAGCTGTTTGACCTTGAGGCAGAAGGCTATTTTTATTCCAGACTTCAGAATCCGACAACCGATATGGTAGCAGCCAAGATTGCAGCCCTTGAAGGCGGCACGGCAGCGATGCTGACCTCTTCCGGCCAGGCAGCCAATTTCTTTTCCGTATTCAATATTGCTACGGCAGGAGACCACGTTGTGGCATCCTCTACCATTTATGGCGGAACCTTCAATCTGTTCAATGTAACCATGCGTAAGATGGGAATTGAATTCACGTTTGTAGATCCCGACTGTTCCGATGAAGAGCTCGAAGCAGCCTTCAGACCCAATACCAAAGCGGTGTTCGGAGAAACGATTGCCAATCCGGCACTGATCGTATTTGATATTGAACGTTTTGCCGTAGCGGCACATGCGCACGGCGTACCGCTGATCGTGGATAATACCTTTGCAACACCGATCAACTGCAGACCGTTCGAATGGGGCGCGGATATCGTGACACATTCCACAACCAAATATATGGATGGTCATGATGCAACTGTCGGCGGATGTATCGTGGATTCCGGAAATTTCGACTGGATGGCGCATAAGGATAAGTTCCCGGGACTGACAACACCGGATGATTCCTATCACGGAATTACCTATGCAGAGAAGTTCGGTAAGGGCGGCGCGTTCATTACCAAGGCAACGGCACAGCTGATGCGTGACTTCGGCGCAGTTCAGGCACCGATGAATGCCTTCATGCTGAATCTGGGACTGGAATCTCTGGCTGTCCGTATGCAGAGACACTGTGAAAATGCCATGCAGGTAGCAAAGTTCCTGCAGGAGAGTGATAAGGTTGCATGGGTGAATTATCCGGGACTTCCGGGCAATAAATATTATGAACGTGCAAAGAAGTACATGCCCGATGGAACCTGCGGTGTTATCTCCTTTGGCGTAAAGGGCGGCAGAAAGGCTGCAGAAGAGTTCATGAAGCATTTACAGCTCGCCATCATTGCAACGCACGTAGCTGATGCGCATACCTGTATTCTTCATCCGGCATCTTCCACACATCGTCAGCTGACCGATGAGGAACTTCTGGCAGGCGGCGTAAGTGCAGATCTTGTCAGACTCTCCGTTGGTATCGAGAATGTGAACGACATTATTGCAGATTTAAAGCAGGCACTGGAATACTGATTCAGGCACCTGCATCATAGCAGATATTCTGTGACAACATAAAATCCGGCTACCGGGAGAATCAACTCCGGTAGCCGGATTTCTGCTTATTTATTTCATTTTTTACTGCAGTTTGCTGCCGGTCAGAAGCTCATAGGCTTCAAGATACTTGGCAATGGTCTTGTCGATGATTTCCTGAGGCAGATTGTAATCGCTGTCCGGGTTGGCTTTGAGCCAGTTGCGGACGAACTGCTTATCGAAGGACGGCTGGTCATGACCATGCTCGTAGCCTTCAAGAGGCCAGAAACGGCTGCTGTCGGGTGTCAGCATTTCGTCACCGATGACAACTCTTCCGTTTTCATCCAGACCGAATTCAAACTTGGTATCTGCGATGATGATGCCGCGTGTCAGGGCGTAATCAGCGCATTTTTTATAAAGCGCAATGGTGTTGTCACGGATTGCGGTAGCATATTCTTCTCCATGACCGGGGAACTGCTTTTCCAGTACTTCAATACTCTTTTCGAAATTGATGTTCTCGTCATGATCACCAATTTCGGCTTTGGTGCTCGGTGTGTAAATGGGTTCAGGAAGCTTGTCACATTCCTTAAGACCTGCCGGCAGTCTGATGCCGCAGACAGTGCCGTTTTCCTGATAACTCTTCCAGCCGCTTCCGGTGATGTAGCCGCGGACGATACACTCGATCGGGAGCATTGTCAGCTTTCTGCACATCATGCTGTTGCCGTCGAACTGAGGCTGACGGAAGAATTCCGGCATATCCTTTACATCGACACTGATCATGTGGTTCGGAACAATATCCTTTGTGTAATCGAACCAGAATCTGGACATCTGGGTCAGGACGGTTCCTTTCTTCACTACTTTGTTCTTGAGGATGACATCGAATGCAGAGATACGGTCGGTAGCGACCATGATGAGGCTGTCGCCGTTATCATAGATTTCACGTACCTTGCCTTCTTTTACTGGTTTGAATTCTTTCATACTGGTTCCCCTTTTCTACATTTTGCGCATTGTGCGTCTGTGCTGTAAACAAAAGCTTCCGAGGTGCAAACACTCTGCTCCAAGTATATTACATTTTTCTGTGCAGACAAGAGTTTTTCTGACAAATTTCATGGTAAAATAGTAGTATCTTTTGGACAATAAATGCATGGAAAGGATGTAAACAGGTTATGGAGAAATCAAAGGTATATTTTACAGACTTCAGAACACAGCTTGATGTCAGTCTGACGCAGAAGCTTCAGAAGCTGATCAAAGTAGCGGGAATCGGTAATATTGATATGGACGGCAAATTTGTTGCAATCAAAATGCACTTCGGAGAACTGGGAAATCTTGCGTATCTGCGCCCGAATTATGCGAAGGCGGTTGCGGATGTGGTAAAGGAAAAAGGCGGCATGCCGTTTCTGACAGACTGCAATACGCTTTATCCGGGCAGCCGTAAGCATGCGCTTGAGCATCTCGACTGCGCGAATCTCAACGGCTTCAATACGGTGACAACCGGCTGCCAGATTCTGATCGGCGACGGACTGCGCGGAACGGATGATATTGCAGTACCGGTACCGAATGGCGAGTACTGCCAGGAAGCCTATATCGGACGTGCCATCATGGATGCGGACGTTTTTATCTCCCTGACGCACTTCAAGGGACATGAAGCGACGGGCTTTGGCGGAACGATCAAGAATATCGGAATGGGATGCGGGAGCCGTGCCGGCAAGATGCAGCAGCACAGCGCAGGCAAGCCGCATGTGGAACAGGATATGTGCCGCGGCTGTCATCACTGTGCCAAAGAATGCGGCTCAGATGCCATCACCTATGAAAGCGGCAAGGCTTATATCAATCAGGACATCTGCAAGGGATGCGGACGCTGTATCGGCGCCTGCGGCTATGACGCAATTGTCAACGATTTTGCAGGAGCCAATGAAGTGCTTGGCTGCAAGATGGCGGAATATACGGCAGCGGTATGTCATGACCGCCCGTGTTTCCATATCAGTCTGGTATGTGATGTATCTCCGAACTGCGACTGCCATGGTGAAAACGATGCACCGATCCTGCCGGATCTTGGCATGTTCGCTTCCTTTGACCCGGTTGCGCTGGATCAGGCCTGTGTCGATGCCTGCCAGAAGCAGACACCGCTGCCGAACAGTCAGCTGTCCGATAACCTGAGCAAACCGGAATGGCATCACCATCATGATCACTTCATGGACAGCAATCCGAATGTCCGCTGGAAGGAAACCCTTGAACATGCGGAGAAGATCGGTCTTGGCAGCAGAGAGTATGAGCTTGTGACCATCAGATAAAAAAGATTCAGCGCAATGAAAAAGATCCCGGAGCGGCAGTATGGCTCCGGGATCTTTCTGTCTTTATATAGGATAAAATCAGTGCTTTGACCATTTCCAGTCTGCGATTTCAGGCATATCCAGACCGAACTCATGGATATACTGTTTATGCTCAACGA
>CAYMBY010000177.1:0-27174 GCA_964388815.1 uncultured Butyrivibrio sp.
GGGATTTTTTCTGCATTACTGGTTCATATTATGCATTGCACTCAAATAAAAAACAATCTATATTGAATATATAAAAATTTTAATCAAGCGGAGACCAAAATGAAATATACTGATAAGCTAATCACACTTTTTCTCACGACAATTCTGTTTCTGAGCGCATGCGGATCTGCAGGTGCACCCGTTGTCCACAATTCACCAGCAGGTACAACTGCAGACAGTTCCCTTGCAGCTGCCACTTCCTGTCAGCCTCAGTCAGAAGCATCTTCTGCGGCAGCTTCCACAAACGATGCATTTACGCAGAGGGTACAGGCTGCCATGAGTACTGTCACCAAAGATCCGGTTTACATTACCTGTACCAATGACTATGATCGTAATGGTCAGCCGGAAGCCTTCGTCGTTACCGTTGCTGCGCAGGATGCACAGACTGCGGAAGACGCTGATTTCTGCTCCGGAAGCCTGTACTTTGTGGCCGCCGACCTTA
This sequence comes from uncultured Butyrivibrio sp., assembly GCA_964388815.1. Taxonomy (GTDB): domain Bacteria; phylum Bacillota; class Clostridia; order Lachnospirales; family Lachnospiraceae; genus Butyrivibrio. The sequence continues at coordinate 482 of CAYMBY010000177.1, forward strand.
CGGTGATGAATCTGGAAAAAGATATACCGATCGAATATGATAAATCATCTCCCGATCCCGCATACTATCATATTCTTCATTATTCCGATCAGGATCTGTTTGCATTCGATGAATACGCCGGAACCGACATCCGTTCCGTAATCTATTCCGTATCAGGTAACAAAGCCGTCTCTGCAATTGATAAGAATCTGTATATTGGACTTCAGTCCGCAGACAATGAAAAGGAAATACTTGCCAGTGTAACAGATTTTGATTCGAGTGTGGATGAAGACGGACTCGGCACCGGGCGTACAGAGAAAACCTACTGGTTCTATTATAAAGCTGGAAAGATACAGGAATATAAAGGCAGTAATATGCCTCTTGCCGATCTGGAAAAGATCAGCGGTGCCTCCGAAATCATTGACAGTTCCAGCAAGGACGGCTGGAAGGTTCAGAATATACTGTACAGGGAAAACGGGATCATCAACATCAACTACCGGCATACATACAGCAGCGGAGCTTACGACTGCATGTATGATACTCTGCGCGTGATCCGCAATGCACAGCAGCAGATTACAGGCGTAAAAAAGGATGAAACTGAAGGCGCAGATGATCACAGCGGAGAATACAAAGCCTCTGTGTAGTGCAGATGCTATTGGTAAATATCGTTGATAATATCAGACTGTGAATTTCTTCTGAAGGATCATTCCCATTGTCATCACTACTGTGCCCTTGCAACTGTAATGCCAAACTGTGATCCCTTTTGATACTCACTTTCTACAGAAATATTTTCTTCAAGCAGAAGCGCCAGTTCCTGTGCAATGGCAAGCCCCAGCCCGCTTCCTTTTGCATTGTAATCTTTACTGCCTTTATAAAAGCGGTTAAAAATATACGGGATATCTTCTTTCCTGATTCCGATTCCATCATCGGTTACTGTAAATATTACATCTTTGACCCGTTTATTCATGGTCAGTGTAATGGTGCCCTCATCCTTTACAAATTTCAATGCATTATCCAGAAAAATGCCAAGAATCTGTGCTGTTTTCCCTGCATCTGTATAGAGCTCCGGGACATCCTCCATACTGAACTGTACATGAAATGAAATGTCGCTTTCTTCGCAAAGTGAACTGTATTTCTGCAGCAGATCATGAAAGATTTCATCACCTGTTGTCCTGCACTTGTTTACCGGTTCTCTTTCACTCTGCAGTCTCGAAAGCTGCAGGATATTCAGAACCATATATTCCAGTTTACCGGCTTCCCGCATGATGATGGAAAGATAGTTTCTCTTTTTATCCTCATCCGTTACAACACCGTCCAGCATCGTCTCTGAAAGAGCTTTGATCGATGCAATCGGGGATTTCAACTCATGACTGACATTGGCAATATAGTCTCTCTGAAGCTTTTCCAATGCCAGAGATTTTTTATAATATTGCTGAAATGTAATGATGAGAAGCAATATGACGCTGACGGTAATCAGTCCATACACCAGGTCGAACATATGCATGGTTGAAAAAAGCTGTTCTGTTGCCTGAATATATACCACAACAGATTTCACGGTATCGCCGTCCCTGGCAGGTGCACCGATCAGAATATATTTGCCTGAAAGTCCGCTGATCTCCCCGATATAGGTAAATGTACTGCCTTTCTGTATGTCTCTGGCATGTGCAATAAAAAGATCTGTCAGATCAGCATTATGATAAACTGCGAGACACTGCTCATTCTGGAACATTGCACCGTTGGTATTAAATACCGCAAACTCATTTACACCATCAGCCTGCGGCAGGTACTGCGGATCCCTCGAAGCCACCTGACTGACAAAAATTTCATCCTGCTGCAACGCATAATTTAAAAACATATGTCGTATTGATATATTGCCGCATAAAAGTCCGGCTGCAACCAGTACACAGATTACAATATACAGAATCAGCTTTGTCAGTCTTTTTTTCTTCATCTGAATACCTCAAATTTATATCCGATCCCATATTCCGCTACGATTGCAAAATGTACATCAGCAACGGAGATTCTTGCCCGCAGCCGCTTGATCTGCGTATCCACTGCCCGAAGATTGCCATAATAATCCATTCCCCAGATGGCATCCAGTATCTGATCTCTGGTCAGAACTTTGTTCTTATTTTGTGCAAAATAATACAGAATATCAAATTCACGCGGCGTAAGATCAATCTTTTCTTCTCTGATATAAGCTTCACGCGCATCCAGATCCAGTTTCAGTTCCTCCACCTGAAGGAAACGTTTTTCTGACGGATTGGTTCTGCGGAGAATCGTTCTGATCCGCATGACAATCTCCCGTGGTGAAAACGGCTTGGTTACGTAATCATCTGCACCGTTTTCAAGTCCGGATACGCGATCATCTTCCTCACCTTTTGCACTCAGCATCAGTATCGGTACTTCCGCCGCTTCACGTATTTTCCTGCAGACCTCCATTCCGTCCATACCCGGAAGCATGATATCAAGTATGACAAAATCAAATGATCTCCTTCCTATTTCTCTGAGCGCGCTTTCACCGTCTGAAACAGCAACTGCTTCAATCCCCTCTGCTTCAAGATAGGAAGAAAGGCTTTCCTGCACTGCTATACTGTCATCGCAAATCAAAACTCTCAAATTATCCATATATGTTTCCTTTTTTAATTACACTTTGCAAAAAATCCAGACAACTCATTTTGCTGCCTGGATTTTTGCCATATCTATTATATCATTTTATTTTTCATTATTCATTCGTTTGCTGAAACAGCCAGTTACGGATTTCGCTGATAGAGTAGGCTACTCTCCATGTATTCATATGTTCCGTCACATCGGCATCTGTCACACCATCCGGAATCATACTGCCTGAATCCAGAACAGTGAAGTTAACAGACGTTCCTGAAGCTTCTGCCTCTTTTGCCTTTTCATTCTGTTCATCCTCTGACAGTTCAGCGCTCCATGACGAATCTGTCACATCAGTTCCTGCTGCTTCTACGGCATCTTCAATTGCCGTCATTCCCGGATAAGAACGTACATCTCCGCCGGAGCAGATCATCCAGATGTTCTGATCAGCCAGCTCTGCCAGTTTGTCTGCATAGGCATCATCCGCCTGACCGGCTACCAGATAAGCCCCTGCAAAAAGATCCGGATGATCAATCATCAGACCGATGGCTCTGATGGTACCCGCTGACTGTCCGGTAACATAAAGCCGGTTTGCATCCGCATTGTATTTTTCAACAATATAATTCAGAAGTGATACGGTATTGGCAGTATCCGCATCTGCATCTTCACCGGTATACTGAGGTACCAGTACAATACAGGGATTCTCCTCCTGGCTCTCCTGACTCGCCCAGACCACGCCGCCGAGTCCTTCAGTCAGTGAGATATAGGGATCTGTTGACTGTGTAGTCGCATCTCCCATGAACATCACAACCGGATAATTCTGTGTTCCGTCATAATCTTCCGGAACATAAATGCTGTACATCAGTGTACTGCCGTCATCGGCTGTATATGTATCCTGCGTGAATTCATCAACAATCAGATTGGAATTGTCTTCATAATCAGTTGTCCATGTACTGTCAGATCCTGCAAGCACACTGCCATCCGTTGCGGAAACATCTCCGGTCTGTGCCAGGGTTACTTCCAGTTCATTGCTCGGATCAGCTGCCGGCATCTGCATGCCGCCATTCATACCACCGTTCTGTGTTCCTCCGGAAGACGCTCCTCCTGCTGCGGATGAACTGTTTTCAATTGCCTGCGTACCACCTGCGGATGCGCTGCTTTCTGCTGTCTGCATATCGTCTGCGGATACAGATGCATCTGCAGGAATACTTCCCTGATTATCTCCGGGGCCTCCTGCCATGGCTTCCTGCGTATCAATACCGTCAGGGCCTGCCGTATCTCCTGCTTCAACATAGTTGGACATGTTATAATCAGTCGAAAGATTCAGAATCACATAACTGCCTTCTGTGTTGCTGTCTGTAATTGCTGCACTGTCGCTTACATAAGCACTTTCAATTGTATAATGTTCAATGCTGTAGTCATCTGCAGAAACACTTGCACTGTCAATGTTGCTGTCATACCGGATCGCAACTGCCGCAACCTTCTGCCCGTCTCCATAAACCTGTGTGATAACTGTTGTACCGATTACATGACTATCCGAATCTGTGGAGGCGTCAGTGGATGTCTCCGTAACTTCTACAGTACCTGTGGCTGTCGCACCTGATACATCTGTCGTCGAGGCTTCTGATCCACAACCTCCCAGCGACAGCATTCCTAAACTGATTACAAGTAAAGCGGCTATTTTTTTCTTCATGATTGTCTCTCCTTCATTTGATTCTTCTGCCTGTATTTCATTATTTCTGCAGAAAAATCGGGCTCTCTTTGTTTGTACTATGAGATCCACTATAAGAAGGAATTGTGGCAAAAAAATGGCAATCACTGTTTTATCTGCGAGCCAGTTCGTCTGTGATTTCTTTCCATGTGACGTCTTTTTCGACCATGAGCACCATCATGTGATAGAGATAGTCTGCCATTTCATAGACAATCTCATTGGAATTCGGGTTCTTGGCGGCAATCACAATTTCCGTACTCTCTTCGCCGCACTTTTTCAGAATCTTGTCGATCCCCTTATCAAACAGATAGTTCGTGTAAGAACCTTCACGCGGGTGTACCTTGCGGTCTGCAATAACATCATAGACCTTGTCGAGCACCTTCTGCGGATTCTTCTCATGATATTCCTTTGCTGCAATTTCATTGAAAAAGCAGGAATAGCTGCCGGTGTGACATGCTGCTCCGATCTGTTTGACCTTTGCCAGAATCGTATCCATATCGCAGTCCGCCGTCAGAGACTTCACATACTGATAATGCCCGCTTGTCTCACCTTTGAGCCAGAGCTCATTGCGGCTTCTGCTGTAGTAGGTCATCCGTCCGGTTTCAAGCGTTTTATTATATGCTTCTTCGTTCATATATGCGACCATCAGAACTTCTCCGGTTCGATAGTCCTGTACCACAACTGTCACATGGCCGTCATGATTCAGTTTGAAATCAGACCACACAAACGCAGGCTTTAAGGTATTTACTTCAAGCCCGTTCTTCGCACACTGCCTGCGCAGCTCCGTGATACGTTCTGAAAGTGCATTCATTGCAGGCCCTGTCACACCGCTTACTGCCTTCCCGGAAAGTGACTCTGCCAGCGTATCCTCATCCGCATCTGTCATACACAGAATATTCGGAAGTTCCGTAATCAGAGGTTCCTGTGCCATATCTGCGTCAATCAGAATCAGTTCCGAAGCATATTTCAGAATATTCTCTCTGTTCTCCTTCACCGGATCCTGAAGCGTATAGCAGATATCAATCCGGTCCGATCCGAACTTCTGCGATACCTCTTCGAGAATATCAACATTTCCCTGTCTGGAAAAATTAAGCGCCGCACGCTTACATCCCGCATACAGAAGCTTCTTGATATCTTCCATCCGTTTCACATTTCCGGCACCGATCACCGGAACATCTGTCTCAGAACAAATCTCCTTGATCACATCAAGGGAAGCCTCATGCGCTTCATCCCCGTCTGACAGATCGAACACGATCAGTGCATCAGCGCCATTATCATTGTACCAGACCGCCAGCTCCACCGGCTGCTCACTGATGACGGTATCGTCATGAAATCCGGCAACAGCCTTTTCATTATGCAGATAAATACATGGAACAAACTTTTTCATCATCGCTTCATCCTCATTCCGGCAGCAGGATCCGCTGCTGATCCGATATTCATATTTTCATGTTCATGCGAAGCCTGCAGAAAAAATCTTAAAAATGCAGGCAATATTGCAATTCGTAAACAATTCTGATTATAAGCTGCAATTGTATTCAAAGACTTCCTTTTGTACTCAGTACATCTGTAATTCTTGGGTCAAAAGAGGAAGCTTCATCGAGCGATTTTGCAAACGCCTTGAACATTGCTTCAATTTTATGATGTTCATTTGAGCCGGTAATGATTCTCAGGTGCAGATTCATCATCGCCGCATAGGAAACTGCATAAAAAAATTCATGCACAAGTTCCGTATCAAAATCACCGACCATCGGTGCGCCAAACTCCGCATCCATTACAAAATAAGGCCTGCCGCACAGATCAACTGCACACATGGCAAGGGCTTCATCCATCGGCAGGATCATGGAGCCATAACGTCTGATGCCCTTTTTATCCCCGATTGCCTTTGCGATCGCCTGGCCGAGAACGATGCCGGTATCCTCTACGGTATGATGCCCGTCAACATCAAGGTCACCCTTGGCCTTGACGGTCAGATCGAAGAGTCCGTGCCTGCCAAATGCATCCAGCATATGGTCAAAAAAGCCGATGCCCGTATCAATATGGCAGATACCCGTGCCATCCAGATTGATGCTGACTTCAATGTCTGTTTCTCCCGTTTTACGATGAACTTCACCGGTTCTGCTCATACATTCCTCCTGTAGACGAAACGGATTATAAAATGAAAACGACCATAGGGAAAGTGCTGAACCGGCGTCCTCAAAAGGGCTCCTCATCCAGCCCTTTCCCTATGATCTGGTTACTTCTATCCATCAGATCCGCTTCTGTCTGTCGCTTGATTGTTTGCTGTTCTGTGACTGCATCAGTCAATATTATGCAGGTACTATTGCACTTGACTGTATTGGTCAAATTAAGAGATTTCGCCTCATAATGCCATAGCTAAGATATTACTGAGGGCTACGGACAAAGTCTTTGTACAGGGCGGAGTATCCGACGCAGATCGCAGGAGCAGTGCCTTTGAGGACGCCGGCACTTAAGCTGCAGTTGGAAAAAATTCCCGCAGGATACACACATACACCGCAGCTTTAGTACCGCTGCGTCCGAAACGGAGCGAAAGCGCCGCTGCGATGCGGCTGCGCCGGATGCTCCGCCCTCTCACAGTCTCTCACCGCAGCCTTCAGTCATTCCTTTACTTTTCAAAGCGGACGGCAATGCTGTTGGCATGTGCCGTGAGGCCTTCCTGCTTTGCGAAGAGCTCAATGTCATTATGTGCTGCTTCCAGTGCCTGTCTTGAATAGGAAATCAGACTTGTCTTCTTTACGAAATCATCTACTGACAGCGGCGAGAAGAATCTGGCCGTGCGGTTTGTAGGCAGAATGTGATTCGGCCCCGCATAGTAATCGCCAAGCGGTTCTGAAGAATATGTTCCGAGGAAAATCGCACCTGCATTCTTAATCTGTGTCATGACTTCATACGGATTTGCCGTAATGATTTCCAGATGCTCTGATGCAATGGCATTGGCTGCTTCCACAGCATCTTCCATGTTCTCTGCAACAAATGCATACCCGTAATGATCCAGCGATTTCTGAATGATTTCTGCTCTTGATAATGTCTTCAGGAAACCATCAATTTCTTCTGACACTTTTTCTGCCAGAGACTCGCTTGTTGTGATCAGTATGGCGCTGGCCATCTCATCATGCTCTGCCTGTGAAAGAAGGTCAGCTGCAACATAGCGCGGATTTGCCGTCTCATCTGCAATAACGAGGATCTCGCTCGGCCCTGCGATGGAATCGATGCTGACATAGCCAAAACATGCCTTCTTGGCAAGCGCAACGAAGATATTGCCGGGGCCTGTGATTTTATCTACCTTCGGAATACTCTCTGTGCCGAAAGCCATGGCTGCAATTGCCTGTGCGCCGCCGACCTTATAGATCTCATCTACGCCTGCAATATCTGCAGCTGCAAGGGTTCCCGGATTCACAGTGCCGTCCTTCTGCGGAGGCGTGGTCATGATGATACGGGATACACCCGCCACCTTGGCAGGAACAACATTCATCAGAACACTTGACGGATAAGCAGCCTTACCGCCCGGTACATAAACGCCGGAGATCTCGATGGGAATGATGCGCTGCCCGAGAATACTGCCGTCATCCTTGGTTTCAATCCAGCTGTTCCTTTTCTGTTTCTCATGAAATTCACGGATATTCTGTGCACTCTTTTTCATTACGCGGATAAATTCCGGATCAAGGCTTTCGTAAGCGGCCTGAATCTCTTCCTTCGTCACACGGATGTGTGCCGCATCCATTTTGCTGTGATCAAATTTCTCCGTGTATTCAAATAACGCCTTATCTTTATTCTGGCGGACGTTCTGAATGATCTCTGCGACCGTGTTCTCATATTCCGTGTAATTTGCAGGGCTTCTCTGCAGCAGATTATTCAAGAGCTCTGATTTGGTTTTCTCATTTAATTTAAGCGTTCTCATCACAGATTCTCCTTCATTGCATTAATCAGTTTTCTGATTCTTTCTGTTTCCATCTGCATGCTGACCTGATTGACGATCACTCTTGCAGACAGCGGACAGATCTCTTCAAGTACTTCCAGACCGTTTTCCTTCAGTGTGGAACCGGTCTCCACGATATCCACGATCACATCGCTCAGATGCACGATCGGTCCAAGCTCCACAGAACCGTTCAGCTTGATGATATCTACCGTCTGATGCTTCTGATTATAAAAATATTCCTTCGCAATGTTCGGGTACTTGCTGGCAACACGGATCAGTTCGTGATGATCCAGAAGTTCTCTGGCTTCGTGAGGGCCGCAGACACACATCCTGCACTTTCCGAAACCAAGATCAAGTACTTCATAAACACGCCTTTTTTCTTCCAGAATCGTGTCCTCGCCGACAATTCCGATATCGGCTGCCCCGTATTCCACATAAGTCGGAACATCCGGTCCCTTTGCCAGGAAAAATTTCAGCTTCAGCTCTTCATTGGTAAAAATCAGCTTTCTGGTATTTTTATCTGTTACTTCTTCACATTCAATGCCGCATTTTTTCAGCAGCTCCATCGTGCTGCCGACCAGGCGCCCCTTGCCAAGTGCAAATGTCAGATACCTCATACGGCACCTCCCTGCTTCTTTTTCTGTAATACAACGTATCTGCCGGCATCGCGAAGATCCTGCGCCTTTTGAAGCGCCTGTGCATATTCTTCCGGCTCATAGGTAATGATGACACGTTCCTGTACCCCGGGCAGCTCGATTTTCTGTCTGTACAACGCGCTCATAAGGTCGTCAATGACGATCATGAAGCCGATTGCGGGTGCCGGTCTGCCGAATTTTGAAAGCAGGTCATCATAACGTCCGCCTTTGGCAATCGCATCGCCCACGCCATAGGTATATGCCTTGAAAATCACGCCGGTATAATAGTTGTACTGGCTCAGCATGCTCAGATCAAAGGAAATATACTTTTCAACACCGTACATGGTCAGTACCCGGTACAGCTCCTGCAGCCTTGCAACCGCCTGTCTGCTGCGACTGTTCTCCACCTGACTGACTGCCTTTTCAAGTTCGTCCACGGAGCCGACATATTCAGATACCTTTAGCAGCATGTCACGGTATTTCTCCGGGACGTTCCGGTCAACCAGAATCTTCTCTGCGGCAAAATAGTTTTTGCCCGCGATCTGTTCCCGAAGCTCTGCTTCCGTCTCTTCGTCAATTCCGGCTTCTTCACAGATGCCCTTGTAATAATCGGCATCACCGACACTCACCTGGAACTCGGCCAGTCCGCTGCCGGACAGCGCCTGAATCATCATGGAGATCATCTCCGCATCTGCCTGTACGGAATCATCATTCATGAGTTCCGCACCCATCTGCATGTATTCACGCAGCTTCCCCTGAAGCCTTGTCGTATTCATGAAGGTATTGCCGCTGTAACAGATCCGGACCGGCTGATCATCCTCCAGAAAATACTTGGACACGCATCTGGCAACAGACGGTGTGAAATCCGGCCGCAGCACCAGCGTATTCCCCTCCTTGTCAAAAAACTTGTAGAGCTCCCTGGCGCTGGTCGCACTGATCTCTTCTGCAAATACATCAAAAAATTCAAAGGTCGGCGTATTAATATCTTCATAGCCGAAACGCTTCATCGCCTCATGTACCTGATTCTGTACCACCTGGCGATCTGCGCATTCTTTTCCGTAGATATCTCTGACACCTTCCGGTGTATGTACAAGTTCTCTGTTCATCCCGTCCTCACTTTATTACTTTACTATGGTAGTGTGTTATCATGCTAAACTAATGGAAGTATACAGGAACAATATCTGTTTGTCAATTGATATATTTAACCGCTTGTTATTCTTTTTCTCTTTCCCCCAGGTCCTTCTGCAGCATCTCCAGGTACGGTACGAGTACCTCTCTGGAGTTTCCCATGATATAGGACTGATCCAGTTCCTCAAAGCGGAAGCTCTTTCGCCCGCCGGCCTGTGCCCTGTCCCAGAATACCTTAAGATGCCGGAACGGCAGATAATACATCTGTTCACGGCCCGTATAATAGATGAGGAAAAAGGCAATGCCGTCCTGCTTTTCAAAGTCTTCCATAAAGGCAACCTGATGCGGATGGATATTCTGCAGGGAAAAGGTATCGACCGCACTTTCCTTTGCATCGAAGCAGACGGGAATTCCCTGTACGGCCCCGATATAATCGACTGTACTCTTCTGATCGAAATAGGCAAGCGTGATATGACGCGTTTCCTTATCAATATTAATCGGCGTGATCGGCGTCGGAATCTTCTGAATCAGCGCAAGTCCGTCTTCCAGATAACGCTCGTTTGTTCTGTTGATCAGCTCTTCGAGGGTAGATCCGCGAAGGCCTCTGGAATTCCAGGTAGACATCTGTCATTCTCCTTAACCATCTGAATAAAGTCGCTTACGTGAAAAGTTTTTACGTCAGATGAAACTTCTCCGCAAGAATCCTTCGCATCGGATCCGGAACCGGGGCGATGATTTTCATGCCTGACAGATCTGAGAAGGGTTCCTCCATCTGCGGGAACTCAAGCCGGTAGCTGTGCAGGAGCTGCGAACGGACACCGTAATCAGCACGGAATTTTTCATTCAGTTTCTGATTCCCGTATTTGTAATCTCCCACAAGCGGATGTCCGGTACTGGATAAATGTGCACGGATCTGATGTGTCTTGCCGGTCAGCAGTTCAACTTCGAGACAGGTCAGCTGATCTTTTCTGTTGACAGCAACCGGTCTGTATGCTGTTTCAATCGGATCACCTGCATTTTGAACTGCATCTGTATCATCTTCTGCAGAATCCTTCCACGGCAGTATTTTCACCGTATTTGTTTTTTCATTTTTAACGATTCTGGCTTTGATGTGCGCAGGCTCTTCAATTACTCCCGCGACTACCGTTCTGTAGAACTTCCCTATGGTACGCTCTTTGAGCATTCTGGCCATCTGCTGTGCCCCGGGTAGCGTTACCGCACTGACAACGATTCCGCTGGTATTACGGTCGATCCGGTTACAGATCGAAGGATGGTAAGTGGTAAGACTCTGTGCTGTTATTTTGCCTGTTTTTAGAAGATATCCGATCAGCCATTCATTCAGGCTCATATCCTCCGGCTCTGCTTTCTGGGACAGAACTCCCGCAGGCTTATTTACGAATACGAGGTGGTGATTTTCAAACAGAACCGTAATTCCCTTCAGCTTCCGGTACGCATCCAGATATGGCTGTATCTGTTCTTCCGTCAGGTTCTGATCGGACGATGCCTTCAGCATCCGGTTTCCGAATTTTTCAATTGTTTCATCTGCCATGAAGATCCGGATCGTATCACCGCTTACCAGCTTTTCCGTTCCGTCAGCCTTTTTACCGTTCAGCGTTATATTTTTTTTACGCAGCATCTTATAAAGAAAACCGGAAGATGCCTCAGACAGATACTGCTTGAGCAGTCTGTCCAGACGTTTTCCGGCTTCATTTTCCTGAATGATGATTTCCTTCATCTGATGATTTCCTTTAAAGTGAAATTGACTGCAGTACAGAAGCTGCCGTCTGTGTGGTTCCTGCTATCCAGGCCGCCTCAATGGCAAACGGGTCAATTCCCTTGCGGCTTCTTAACTGTTCCAGCTGATCCAGCCTGTCACAATACTTCTTAAGATCCGTAAATACCTTGACGGTATAATCCGAATATCCGCTCTGACTGATCTGCAGCAGAATGTGCTTCTCGCAGTCCGTTTCATCCAGATCCGGATCCTCTGTGTAGCAGCAGACGTTCTTATCCAGTACTGTTGCCGCACTGATTGCGTAATTTTCCTTCTCTGAAGTCATTTCCAGATCATACAGAATCAGGAGTCCTGCCTTGTGCTTTTCAATTTCCGCATGTGCTGATTCACTGCAGCTGCCTGCACGCAGGAACATGACCATGTTAACGACGCTCCAGCCGGCCGGAAGACATCCGAGCGCTGCAATAATACTGAATGCGTTCTTGTTGGTATGGTTAATGATCAGCCCGGTCAGGAAGATCACAAGGCATGCGCCGACTGAGATCACCGACCTGATAATACTGCTTTTTCTGTTATAAAGAATATATCCGAAACTGCCCTTTTGTACACGGTTTTTCATATATGAGTTACCCTTCAGTCAATATTTTTTAAGCCGTAAGTTCATCGTAGCTGCTGATATGAAAATCCGCAAGCTTTACCTTTTCTTCCCACTGATATGCCGAATAATCATCCTCTACTGCGCACACGGTCATTCCGGCGTTTTTTCCGGCCATGATACCCTGTGTGATATCTTCAAATACAAGGCAGTTCGACGGATTTACCTGCAGCTGCTCTGCCACCTGCAGATAAATGTCCGGTGCAGGCTTACTCTTTACCACATCCGTACCGGATTTGATGCATTCAAAAAAATCCCGGATATGATGTGCTTCCAGCACATTCAGAATCAGCGCCCTGGAATTGCTGGATGCGATTCCGAGTTTGATTCCGCTGCTTTTGCAGTGCAGCAGAAAGTCCATTACACCTGGTTTGAGCGGTACCTCATACATATATTTTTTCCACGCCATGCGGTTCCAGGTATCCCCGATCTTCTCGATGGAATCGGTGATGCCGAAGCGTTTCTGAAAATAGCCGGCCGTCTCGGTAAAGCTCATGCCTTCAATCGCCGCCTGAAGATCTTCGGGCGGTGTGATGCCAAAACTGCCGAGGTATTCAATATCGATCTGCTTCCACATCCACATGGAATCAACCAGGGATCCGTCAAGATCGAAAATTACAGCTTCAAGTTCCTTCAGATTAATTCTGTTCATCATATCCTGCATTTCTCCGTTCTGCCTTTGCATTTCAGCTGTTCTGCAATCCTTCCAGTTCCTGAACGGTAAGCGGTCTGTATTCTCCGGGTTCCAGTGTTTCATCCAGTTTAAGACTCCCCATGGAAATACGCTTCAGAAACAGTACTTCGTTCCCGACTGCTTCCAGCATCCGTTTTACCTGGTGAAAACGTCCCTCATGCAGTACCAGATGAATGACACATCTTCCCTCTGCGTCAGGTTCGTCCCTGTATGTTACCGCCGGCAGCGTCCTGGTCTCATCTCCGATATCCACGCCGTTTTCCAGCTTTTTCAGTTCGGCATCTGTGATTTCATGTGCCAGATGCACCTCATAGTCCTTGTCCACGTGTTTCTTAGGTGACAGAAGGTTGTGCGTCAGCATTCCGTCATTTGTCATCAGAAGAAGGCCTTCCGTATCCTTGTCAAGTCTGCCGACGGGTGCAAGTCCCTTCACATTCTCGGGTTTCAGAAGATCCACCACCGTAACAGACCTTCCGTCTGTTGTTGCGGATACCACATCCTGCGGCTTATAAAGCATATAATAACGGAATTCGGAATAGTTTAATACCTTTCCGCCAAAAGAAATCTCATCTGCAGTCTCGTCCACATGCTGCTCGGGCTTTAGAGCCGTCTCCCCGTTGATGGTAACCATACCGTTTTTAATGAATTCCTTTACCTGTTTGCGTGTTCCGAGATTCTGATCACACAGAAATTTATCGATTCGCTGCATTCAGCTCCTTTTCCTGCATCTCAATTTATTGTGTATGCACTGCTTGGTGTGTAGAAATCATACTGGTTATGAGCACGTATGATCAGTGTTGAGGCACCTTTCGGATTCGGAATGGATACGGTATCCGTCGTCTTTGTGCGATCCCATGGCAACAGATAGGAATACGTCTTTCCGCCGTCAAAACTGTAGGAATAATAGATGATCGGACTGCCTGAATCTTTTGCCGTTACCATTGCTGTTACTGTCTTTGATGTTTTATCATAAACTGCAGAATCAATTTTACATACCTCAGGTGCCGTCAGATCATTGGCAACAGGCGTCTTGGGTGCTGCAACGGATACGTTCTGATATCCGGAATAGTCCACACCAAGAGATGCTGATTTCAGATGATAATATTTGGCAACCGCAGTTGCATCGGCAATACCGAGCAGCTGATAGGAATTACTCTTTTTCAGGAAGGAAAGATCCACGCCGTGATCCACATAGCAGTGTTCAATCAGCGCACACGGAACGCCGTCAGCTGTTGCATATCTGAGAATTCCGTAATAATCTCCCTGACTGCCCAGTTTGGTCTTGATGCCTCTCTGATACAGGCCAAGTGCCTGCAGCTGCGCAGTTTCAACACTTGCAAAACTGTATCCCTGCTGATACATGGAACCGTATGCGGATACCCACACTTCAGAGCCATACAGATCATGTGCGATGGAGGAATTGAAATGAATACAGTACAGAAAATCCGCACCGACAGCCTTGGCATAATCCGCACGGTCTTTCAGGGACATCACCGTATCTGTGGTTCTGGTCATATAGACCTTTACATTTTCATATTTTTCCAGTTCTGCCTTCATGGCATTTGCTGTGATCAGTGTCACCTGTTTCTCACTGATTCCGTTATACTGTGCACCGAGATTCCTGCCGCCTGTTCCGCCGTGCCCGGGATCAATGCAGATGACAACGGGATCTGCCGCCTGCGCCTTTATCGTATTGTTCTGACCGGCAAGACCTGCCGTCACTGACGTGATCAGCAGTGACGCCGCCATGATCATACTGAAAATTCTGTTCTTTTTCATTCTTTTTCCCGCCTTCTCCTGTTGCAATTCTGTTTCATCAAAAAACGACCGATTTATTATATATAAACCGGTCGTAAATCATTTTCCCTGTTACTGAAGCATATTCAGGTTAATCGGCTCTGTTCCGGCCGCTGCCTGTACATCCGGCGCTGCAGCTTCGGTCATTCCGGTCTGCTCTGTAATCGGATCTGCCAGTACCTGTGCAGGTGCTGCATTTCTGACTACCTCCGGCGGATACAGATCCGCTCTGTTGCTCTTTACGGTTTCGCAGTAATTCGTAAGTTCTGAAAGAAGTCCCTCATAATGTGCATTGGTGGAATCAATGGACTTCATGAGAATCTGTTCCACTTCTGCAAGCAGCTGATCGGTATACTGTACTGCCGCTGCCTTCATGGAATTGGCTTCATTGGTTGCACGATCCAGCACTTCCTGTGCCTGCTTTGCTGCCGAGCTGACCACTTCATTGGCCTGTGCATAGGCCTGCTGCATGATCTCATGCTCGTTGATCAGTTCATTGGTATGTACTGTTGCCTCATCAATCAGCGCCTGTGCTTTCTGGCGTGCATCGTTTAAAATGGCTTCCTTATTGGTGATGATCTTCTGATAACGCTTGATCTCATCCGGTGTTTTGCTTCTGAGCTCTCTCAGGAGTTCATCAATCTCGTCCTTATTGACAATAATCTTCGTATTGGAAAGGGGCTGATACTTGCAATGATCGATATAGGTTTCGATTTCATCGATTAATTGTTCTATTCTGCTGCTCATCTGTTCTCTCCCTTTACGCGCTCCGGTTCAAACCCGAATTTCTGATACAGAAGCTTCTGCACAAAATCAGGAACACATTCTGATACATCGCCGCGATAGCCTGCAACCTCCTTGACAGTGGAACTGCTCAGATAGGAATATCTGAGATTTGTCGTCAGAAAGACCGTATCTACGCTGTCATGCGACAGTTCCTTGTTGGTCTGGGCGATCTGAAGTTCATATTCAAAATCTGTGATGGCTCTGAGTCCGCGAATCGCGATATGGATATTTTTTTCCTTACAATAGTCAATCAGAAGACCATCGTAAAAATCAATTTCAACATTATCAAGATCTTTTGTTACTTCCTGTAATATCTTAACACGTTCATCTACAGAAAACAATGGACTCTTGGAGGAGTTGTTCATCACCGTAACAACCAGATGATCAAACATTGCCGCCGCTCTCCGGATAATATCCATATGTCCGAATGTGACCGGATCAAAGCTTCCGGGATACACTGCTGTTTTCATAGGAATGCCTTTCTTATCAGACGCGCTTTATAAAAACGTGTTTATTTGTTTTATAATTTTTCTCTCTGACTACCTTAAAACCGAACTGCTCTGTAAAGTCAAACTCCATCTCAAGCGGTGCCTCTGCAATCAGAAGCGTATCTTCCGTGATATAGGGCATTTCCTTCAGCTGTGCAAGCGTACGGTCATAAAGACCTGCTTCATACGGCGGATCAATGTAGACGATGTCCGCTTCCTTCTCGTGAATATTACGAAGTGCCAGTGTCACATCCTGCCTGATGATCGTTGCTTCCCCTTCGAAGTGTGTGGTGTGCAGATTCGTCTGAATGCACTTATACGGCTCTGCAGCGTTTTCAACAAAATACGCCCTGGCAGCGCCTCTGGAAAGTGCTTCGATTCCGATTCCGCCGCTTCCGGCAAAAAGATCGATGAATACACTGCCCGGAACTTCATTCTGTAACATATTAAACAGTGTTTCCTTGATCCGGTCCTGGGTAGGACGGGTGTTTTCCCCGGTCGGGGTTACCAGCACAAGTCTTCTTGCTGATCCTGCGATAACTCTCATATATCCTCATTCCTGCGCATCAGATGCGCGTATCATTTAACCTCAGACTCTGATCTTCGTTCCCTTGGTGTCACGGTTGCTGATTTTGAGATGACTCAGTTCCAGCGGCTTTCCGTTATATTCTACTGCTTTTTGCTGTTCTTCTTCCAGATAATATACGTCGCGGATGGTATCCTTTTTCCCAAGGCGCATGCCCCTGACACCGATCGCCGCTTTCTTTTTCTCCGGAATGTCTTCTGTTCTGAATCTGAGGAAAAAGCCTTCCTCCGTCTGCAGTACAATGGTCTTCTGTTCACGCAGCACGCTGACGCTGACAACCGTATCATCGTCCATAAGTTTCGTTGCGGCAACGGTTCTCTTGGCCACATCAAATTCACCGCCGTCTACCACCTTCATCATGGCCTGTCTGGTCACGAACATCAGACGGTAGAGATTGAGATCAGACTGGCTGAGCGCCATGATAATCTCTTCTTTGACAGAGTCATAGTTGCTGACATTGTCAATCGGGATGCCCTTGTCACGCATCTTCTCCTGCGGCAGATCCTGTACTCTGATGGTATGGAGCTGTCCGTCATTGGTAAAAATGCAGATCTTTCCGGTATTCTTACACAGGAAGCTGAAGCGGAATTCACTGCGGATCGTTTCCAGATTCTTATCATAGGTTCCTGCATCAATCGTCTTGGCATAACCGAAACGATCCATGACAAATGCAACATCAATTTCCTCTGCGGCCTTCTCTTCATAAACCGCTTCCGCACAGTTGTCGATTTCCGTTTTTCTCTTTGCCTGATACTGTCTGCGGATCTCGGTCAGTTCATTCTGAATCACCATGGACATGGACTCACGGTCTTCAAGAATATCCTCATAACGATAGATATTGGCAACCGTTTCTTCATGCTCTTTTACCAGTGCTTCAAGTTCGAGACCGATCAGCTTGTACAGACGCATCTCCAGAATCGCATCTGCCTGCGCATCCGTAAACATGAGCTGTGCAGCCATTACTTCAGATTCTCTGGATTTGAACTTGATTCCGGTCGTCGTGCCGTGAACAAGGCATTCCTTCGCCATGGCTCTGTCCTTGGAACCACGCAGGATTTCAATGACCAGATCAATTACGTTACAGGCTTTGATCAGGCCTTCCTGAATTTCCTTCTTATCCTGTTCCTTTTTCAGAAGAGTGGTATATTTTCTTCTTGCCGTTTCGAACTGGAAATCCACACATGCCTTCATGATCTGCTGCAGGTTCATGGTCTCAGGTCTGCCCTGATCAATTGCCAGCATGTTCACCCCGAAGGTATCTTCCAGCTTTGTCTTCTTGTACAGAAGGTTCGTGAAATTCTCCACGTTCGTATCCTTTTTCAGCTCGATTACGATACGGATGCCTTCTTTGGAGGACTGATTCGAGATATCAATGATATCGTTTGTTACTTTATTTTCAGAAAGCGCGGCCACATCGGACAGGAATTTTCCGATTCCCATACCAATCATGGTATAGGGGATTTCGGTGACAATCAGATTAACATGACCGTTTTTGCCTGCTTCTGTTGTTACCCGGCCTCTGATCCTGATCTTGCCCATACCGGTCTCATAGATCTGTCTGAGTTCGTCCTTGTTGATGACAATACCGCCTGTCGGGAAGTCCGGTCCTTTGATGTACTTCATCAGATCTTTTGTCGTCAGCGTATCATCCTGCATGAATGCAATCTCTGCATCAAGAACCTCCGCCAGATTGTGCGGCGGTGTGCTGGTGGCCATTCCGACGGCAATGCCTTCCGAACCGTTGATCAGAAAGTTCGGGATCTTAACCGGCAGTACGGACGGTTCTGTCTCTGTCTCATCAAAATTCGGTACAAAATCGACAACATCCTTATCCAGATCGCCCAGAAAGTTTTCCTGTGTGATTCTGGCAAGCCTTGCCTCCGTGTAACGCATGGCAGCGGCGCCGTCTCCTTCAATGGTACCGAAGTTGCCGTGCCCGTCTACCAGCGGCAGGAGCTTTTTGAAGTCCTGTGCCATCACCACCAGACAGTCATAAATGGAACTGTCACCATGCGGATGATATTTACCCATGGTATCGCCGACAATACGCGCACTCTTACGGTACGGTCTGTCATATCGGATTCCCAGTTCATACATGTCGTACAGCGTTCTGCGCTGTACCGGCTTAAGTCCGTCCCTGATGTCAGGGAGCGCTCTTGCGATGATTACGCTCATCGCATAGTCGATATAGGACTTCTGCATGATTTCGGAATATTCACTTCTGATAATTTTATCTTCCACGTCAAAACCTCATCAAATTATTTTCAGATATCAAGCGCTGCATCCGTTGCATGTGCATGGATGAAGTCACGCCTCGGCGGAACATCCTGTCCCATTAACAGCTCTGTCATCTGTGACGCCATCTTGGCATCCTCGATCTCGACCGCACGCATCATGCGATGCTCCGGATCCAGTGTGGTCTCCCAGAGCTGCTGCGGATCCATTTCACCAAGACCTTTGTATCTCTGCAGGGTAAAAGAACTCTTGTGAGACTTTCTGTATTTCTCCAGCGCCTTGTCGTCATACAGGTACTCGCCCTGCCCCTTTGAAGGCATAACCTTGTAAAGCGGAGGCATGGCGATATAGACATGTCCCTCATAGATCAGTTCCGGCATGAAACGGTAAAAAAGCGTCAGCAGAAGCGTTGCGATGTGCGCACCGTCGACATCGGCATCGGCCATGATAATGATCTTGTCATATCTGAGTCTGGAAATATCGAAATCGTTTCCATATCCTTCGGAAAATCCGCAGCCGAAAGCATTGATCATGGTCTTGATCTCGGCATTTGCCAGGATCTTGTCGATACTCGCCTTTTCCACATTCAGAATTTTACCGCGGATCGGCAGAATCGCCTGATACATACGGTTTCTGGCCATTTTGGCACTGCCGCCGGCGGAATCTCCCTCTACAATGAAGATCTCACACTTGTCTGCTTCCCTGCTGACACAGTTTGCAAGCTTTCCGTTGGAATCAAAGGAAAACTTCTGTCTGGTCAGCAGATTGGTTTTGGTCTTTTCTTCTGATTTACGGATCTTTGCGGCTTTCTCCGCACATCCGATAATATTCTTCAGGATCTCCAGATTACGGTCAAAAAATCTGGTGAGTTCATCTCCTGTTACCTTGGAAACCACCTTCATGGCATCCTGATTGTCAAGCTTGGTCTTCGTCTGCCCTTCGAATCTGGGGTCCGGATGTTTGATGGATACCACGGCAGTCATGCCGTTTCTGACATCCGCGCCGGTGAAGTTGGCATCCTTTTCCTTCAGCACACCGATTTCACGTGCATAATTATTGATAATTGTCGTGAATACGGTCTTAAAACCGGTCAGATGCGTTCCGCCCTCCGCATTATAGATATTGTTGCAGAAGCCCAGCACATCCTCATGAAATTCATTGATGTACTGAAACGCAACTTCTACGGAAATGTTATCGCTCTCGCCCTTGAAATAGATGACATCATGGATGGTTTCTCTGGACTGGTTCATATCCTTGATAAATCCGGTGATGCCTTCCGGTTCTCTGTATTCTACATGTTCTGCGCTTTCCGGGCGCCTGTCATCATATATGATTGTCAGATTCGGATTCAGATAGGCAGTCTCATGAAGCCTGCTCTTGATTTCATCCTCTTTGAATCTGGTTTTTTCAAAAATAGTATCATCCGGAAGAAAATTGACTGCAGTACCTGTTTCTCTTGTCCTGCCAAGCTCCGGAAGAAGTCCCTTTTCCAGCTTTGTCGTCGGAATGCCGCGTTCATAGGTATCCTCATAAATCGCGCCGCCGGTTTTGATCCTTACCTTCATCCTCGTGGAAAGTGCGTTGACCACAGAAGATCCGACACCATGAAGACCGCCTGAAGTTTTATAGGCATTGTTATCGAACTTGCCGCCCGCATGCAGCACGGTAAAAACAACACGCTCTGCGGTGATTCCCTTTGCATGCATACCGACAGGAATACCACGTCCGTTATCTTCTACCGTTGCAGATCCGTCTGCCTCCAGCGTTACATGGATCTTTGTACAGCAGCCGGCAAGATGCTCGTCGACTGCATTATCTACAATTTCATATACCAGATGATTCAGACCGCGCGTAGATACACTGCCGATATACATTCCGGGTCTTTTCCGTACTGCTTCAAGGCCTTCGAGTACGGTAATACTTGATGCATCATATTCGTGATTCTGTGCCATGTTTTTTTAACTTCCTTTACTTACAGATCTGTTTTTTCCGAACAGGCAACTGCCAGTGAGCCCGGTCCGATATGGCATGCTATGCTGAGAGAAAGCGGTGCCATGTATATTTCATAATCAGGAAATGCTTCCTGAACTTCTTTTTTAAAGTCTTCTGCCGATTCACGGTCAAATGTATAAGCCATTTCCAGATGTACATGATGTGCATCCATTCCGCCGAAGCGCTTCTCAAAATCGTCTTTCATTGCATTGATCATGAGTTTTCTGCCCTGGGAAGAAGTTCTGGCCTTGGCAAAGGCATCAAGCTTTTCTCCCTGAATGGTCAGCACCGGTTTAAGCCTTAAAAGTGTGCCGAGCGCTGCTGCTGCAGGTGTGATTCTGCCGCCTTTTTTCAGATAATGCAGCGTATCCAGCATGATATAAATACTGGAATGGAACTTGACCTCTTCCAGTTTCTCTTTGATCTGCTGCGCAGAATATCCCTTCTGTGTCATCTCTATGGCGTCCAGAACAGACTGGCGCAGTGTAACGGAGATTCTCTGATTATCGATTACACAGACCTTTCCGTCATAATCCTGTGCGAATATCATTGCACTCTGGCAGGAGCCGCTCAGTCCGCTGCTCATCGGAAGATATACCAGTTCATCATAAGTCTCCAGAACCGTGTCCCAGAGCTTCATCAGACTCTCCGGAGACGGCTGACTGGTAGATACGTTTTCATCTGCATTCAGTTTCTGATAAAATTCATCCTGTGAAAGATTTACTCCCTCCAGATAGTCCTTATCGTCGATGCGAAAGGGCATTGGCACCACAAAGATTCCGAGTTCCTCTGCTTCTGCCTGTGTGATTCCGCTGTTACTGTCGGTAATGACTGCTGTCTTTGACATAAAATTCCTCTCTGCCTTTCCTGAAACCGGATCTGCCCCACGCGTCCATGCCGGGACATGTTTCACGATTTCTTAAAATTGCCTAATATATCAATTTTACTTTCATAGGGTTTTAAAGTCAACCGCTTTCAGGCCCCGTTCCACGACAGCTTCCCTCAAAGCCGCGTGAGAAGCGTCCTGAAGATCCGGGTCTTCCTTTAAAAGCCTGTCTGCGCGGTTTGCCGCTTCCTTCAGAAGATCAGCATCCCTGTATATGTCTCCGATCTGGAAATTCAGATCGCCGCTCTGCCGGATGCCGAACAGGTCACCGGGACCCCGCTGCTTCAGATCTTCCTCTGCAATCTGAAAGCCGTCATTGGAATGGTTCATGATCTCCAGACGTTTGCCTGCTTCTTCTTTCTCCGAAGTATTGATAAATATACAGTAGGACTGATCCTTTCCTCTTCCGACACGTCCGCGCAGCTGATGAAGCTGTGCAAGGCCGAAATGCTCTGCGTTCTCGATCAGCATGACTGTCGCATTCGGTACATTGATGCCGACTTCAATGACGGTTGTCGAGACGAGCACATCGATCTGGCGGTCTGCAAATTCTTCCATCAGCTGATCCTTTACTGCCGGCTTCATCCGTCCGTGCAGAACGCCCACCTGTACCTGTGCAGGAAGTGCTTCACGCAGCTTTTCCGCATAATCTGTCACGTTCTCGACACCGTCCATTTCGCCCTCTTCAATCATCGGGCAGATGACGTAGGCCTGATGTCCCCTGCTGACCTCTGAAGCGATGAACTTATAAGCCGTCGGCCGGTATTCGGTTCCCACCACACAGTTTTTGATGGGCACACGTCCTGCCGGAAGCTCATTTAAAATGGAAATATGCAGATCGCCGTACAGTATAATGGCCAGCGTTCTCGGAATCGGTGTTGCGCTCATGGCCAGTACATGCGTCTGATTTCCCTTTTCCGCAAGTCTGCCTCTCTGCCGTACCCCGAACCGGTGCTGTTCATCCGTAATTACAAGTGCCAGATTCTTATATTCCACAGGATCCTGAATCAGTGCGTTGGTGCCGATCATACAGTTGTATGCTCCTGCGCGGATCATATCCCGGATTTCTCTCTTTTCCCTTGCAGAAAGAGCTCCTGTCAGAAGAACCGGTTTCAGCGGCAGATGATACTTCTGTGTCAGTTCTGTCATGGATTCATAATGCTGTCTGGCAAGGACCTCTGTCGGTGCCATCATTGCCCCCTGATAGCCGTTGGCGGCTGTCATCAGAAGTGCCAGAAATGCCAGTATGGTTTTACCGGAACCGACATCTCCCTGAATCAGACGGTTCATGATATGCGGGCCGGACAGATCGTCCTGAATTTCCTTCCAGACCTTCTGCTGCGCCTTCGTGAGATCATAAGGCAGCTCCTCCAGAAGCCTTTTCGTATCTGCAACTTCCAGCATGACCGCTTCATTTACCGTTTCATCCTCTGCCGCCTTCATCATCCGCAGCTTACAGATGAACTGAAAAAATTCATCGAAGGAAAGCCTTCTTCTGGCCTGTTCAAAATCTGAAATACTCGAAGGAAAATGAATTCTGCGCACTGCCTCGCGGTATTCCGGCAGTTTCATTTCCTGCCGGATATCCTCCGGAAGCGGATCTTTAAGATACACGGCATCCGCCAGCGCCTGCTGCATGGCCTTGATGAACATATGATTCGTCATGCCTTTGATCAGCGGATATCTGGGCTGCATCGTATGCACGAGAAGCGCATATTCTTCGTCCTTATAGATCTTAGCCTGCTCCATCACAAGAGAATTGCCTTTTTTATTCAGCATTCCTCTGAATACATAATATCTTCCCGTTTTCAGCGAACTGCGAAGATATGGCATGTTAAAATAGGTGAATCTGATTCTGCCGGTGACATCAGCACCGTCAAACACCAGAATCGCCAGATTGCGGACACGTCTGCTCATCATATTTCCGATGATGGCGCAGCGGACGGCACAGATTTCTCCGACCCTGGCATCAGCAACATTCACCGTATCCTCAAATGCATCATAGGTCCGCGGATAATACTGCAGCAGATCTCCCACACAGGTAATTCCGCATTTTTCAAATAATTTCGCTGTTTTATCACCGATTCCCTTCAGTGACACAATTGTCTGCTTTAATGCGTCCTCGTTCATACCCTCTCACTTAATAAAGAGCCGTGCGGCACTTTTTGATTGCCCACGCGGCTCTTTAACCTTTTTCGCTTTGTGCGGAGCTTTTTACTCTGCAGATACAATATAATAGTAGATCGGCTGACCGCCAAACTGAAGTTCCACATCACATGCCGGGAATGCACCGGATACCCGGTCGCGCAGCTGCTCCGCAGTTTCTTCCGTTACCTCTGATCCGTAATAGATACTGATCAGTTCCTTATCATCTGTCATGAACTTCTGCAGCATTTCAAAGGTCACATTCTCAATTTCGGAGCCGACAGACAGAATTCCTGCATCTCCGATCCCCATGTAATCGCCCTGTTTGATCGTAATGTTATCAATCACCGTATCACGGACTGCATAGGTAACTTCACCGGTAGCAACACCGCTGATTGCATCCTTCATGCATTCTTCGTTTTCTTCCTGAGACTGATCCGGAACAAAATTGATCACCGCAGTAACACCCTGCGGAACTGTCTTTGTCGGAATTACGACTACCTTTTTATCTTCTACCAGTTCTGTTGCCTGATTTGCCGCCAGAATGATATTTTTATTATTCGGTAATACAAATACGGTATCCGCATTGACCTTTTCAACCGCATTCAGAATATCTTCCGTGCTCGGATTCATGGTCTGTCCGCCTTCGATCACGTAGTCCACGCCCAGACTTCTGAAAATATCAGCAAGGCCGGCACCGGCACATACGGTTACGAATCCGAATTCTTTCTTTTCTGCAGGAATCTCATCCTCGATCGGAATCTCCGTACCGTGCTTCATTTCAAATTCCACCGGTTTCGCCTGTGTTTTCTCTGCCATACCTGAAATCTCGGTATCAATCTGCTTCGCACTGCCGTCCTGATTCATATGGAACAGCTTTTCACGATGCTCCATACGCATATTGTCAATCTTCATATTGGAAAGCTGCCCATACAGAAGAGCCTTCTGAATGGCAAGCCCCGGATCATTTGTATGTACATGGATCTTGCAGATCTCATCATCTGCAACCATGACAATACTGTCACCGATGGACTCCAGGAAGGACTTTAAATCCATCTCCTGTTTTACATTGAGCTTTGAATTCAGCAGAATGATGAATTCCGTACAGTAACCGAACCTGATTTCTTCTGCTTCCTCCTGTTCTTCCTTTTCCTGCGGCGCAGCCGTTTCTTCCGGAATCGTCAGATCCAGTTCCTTGCCAAGGAATCCGTCATAAGCGCCCTTGAGGAACTGTACCAGACCCTGTCCGCCGGAATCCACAACACCTGCCTGCTTCAGAACCGGCAGCATATCAGGTGTTTTCGAAAGAACTTCATCTGCATATTTGATCACTTCTTCGATGAACGGTACGAAATCATCCGTTCCTTCGTTTGCAAGTTCTCTTGCCTTTTCACTTGCGCCCTTGGCAACCGTCAGAATTGTGCCTTCCTTCGGCTTCATAACTGCCTTGTATGCAGTCTCTACCGCTTTCTCGCAAGCTTCTGCAAGCAGCGGAATATCGATCGTATCATAATCGCGGATCGCTTTGGTGAAGCCTCTGAACAGCTGCGATAAAATGACACCTGAGTTGCCTCTGGCGCCTCTTAAGGAACCGGATGAAATCGCCTTTGCCAGGGATTTCATATCCAGGTCATTGTTTGCATTCATCGCTGCAACGTCTTTTGCCGCAGACATAATGGTCAGTGTCATGTTCGTACCTGTATCACCATCTGGAACAGGGAACACGTTTAATTCATTGATCCACTCTTTCTTACTCTCCAGATTCTTAGCACCTGCTAAGAACATCTTTGCAAGCATCTTAGCGTCGATCGTATTTACAGCCACAGTTAAGTCCTCCTTAATCAATCACTCGCACACCTTCTACAAAGATGTTGATTTTCTCTATCTCAATTCCGGTAAATTCCTCTACCTTATATTTTACATTGCTGATCAGATTGTCCGATACCGCAAGAATGCTCACCCCGTATGCCACGATAACGTGGAAGTCCAGCGTCAGTTTATTATTATTCAGTGTAACTGCAATGCCCTTGGTAATGCTGTCGCTCTTCAACAGCTTGACAAGACCGCCCTTCACTGTAGCGCCCATGCCAACGATGCCGAAACACTCCATCGCCACTGTTCCCGCATATTGACCAATCACTTCATTATCAATCGTAATATTGCCCATATGGGTCGTCATAGAAGAACCCTTCATGTGATAACCTCCTTTTTCCATGAAAATCTAAGGCTATTATAACCGCTTTCCTGCAAAAAGGGAATAACCATTTTAATTTTTTAAAAATTTGATGATTTTTTACTTGCCAAATGTATTTAATTCTGTTATCATACTGATGTTGTCAGTCAAACGACGAATATAGTTTGAGGAGGTGCAATCATGGCAAAATGCGATATTTGTGGCAAAGGCGCTCATTTCGGTAACAACGTAAGCCATTCCCATAGAAGATCCAACCGTATCTGGAATTCCAACGTCAGAAGCGTTAAATGTAAAGTCAACGGTGGTGCACGGAGAATGCACGTTTGCACAAGCTGCTTGAAGTCCGGCAGGGTTGAAAGAGCTTAATTGAATCAGAAACATTGAAAAGCTGCTCTGGGTTTTCAGAGTGGCTTTTTTGTCATGGCGACGAGGAAAAGGACAGACCTGCGAAGCAGGGATGTTCCTGCAAAAAAGAGCCTGAGCAAAAGCCGTTCTTTGGTTTTTACTCAGGC
>CAYMBY010000178.1:0-3627 GCA_964388815.1 uncultured Butyrivibrio sp.
CGGAGAACCTGAAAAAAGAGATTGCAAAACGCGGGGAAGAGCTTGAATCAGAATACAGGAAAATGGCGGATTCACTTGAACCTGAGATGGTGGATGCGCTGACGCAGATCTATGAGCACGTGTTTGATGTGGATCTGCGGAATGATAAGGATATTATTCTGCATCTTCTGCAGACTGCGCTCAGCCGTATTGAATCCGGAAATGATTATATTATTCATGTCTCTCCTGATGATTATGATATGATTACGGATGAAAAAGATAAACTTCGTGAGAATATTACGTCTCCAAATGCAACGATGGAAATAATCGAAGACCCGATGATGAAAGAGAATGAATGTATTATCGAAACCGATGGCGGTGTGTTTGACTGCAGTGTCGGAGTGGAACTGGAGGAACTTTCGCGTAAACTGAAACTTCTGTCCTTTGAAAGAAAACGCAGTTAACGGGGAGGATGTGTTCTGTGAGCAGTCTCATTGATTTTTCCAAATATAAAAAGATGGAATCCCAGACCTATTACCGGACCAGAGGAAAGGTTGTCAACATCATCGGACTGACGATTGAATCGGCAGGACCCGATGCCAAACTGGGAGATATCTGTCTGATTTATCCCAAGAGTAAAAATGAAGATTCACCGGTGCAGATGACCGGAAAACCTACCATGGCGGAAGTTGTGGGTTTTAAGGATGACCATGTGCAGCTGATGCCTTATGAGAACACAAACGGAATCGGCTGTGGCAGTATTGTGGAAAACACAGAAGCACCATTAAGAGTAAATGTCGGCGAAGGCCTTCTGGGCAAAACACTTGACGGTCTCGGAAGAATTGACGGGATCAATTACGGACAGGGGGTGCAGCTCGAAGACGGTATCTCTTATTCCATCGAGAATCAGCCTCCGGATCCGATGACCAGAGATCCGATATCGGATGTCCTGCCGCTCGGAGTAAAGGCTGTAGACGGCCTTCTGACGGTCGGAAAGGGACAGCGTATCGGAATCTTCGCAGGTTCAGGTGTTGGTAAATCGACACTTCTTGGTATGTTTGCCAGAAATACCAAAGCAGATATCAATGTCATCGCACTGATCGGAGAGCGAGGCAGAGAGGTACGTGAATTCATAGAACGTGACCTTGGTCCGGAAGGAATGAGCCGTTCTGTTGTTGTGGTCGCCACATCAGATAAGCCGGCGCTTGAACGTGTCAAGGCAGCCAAAACGGCAACCTCTGTGGCGGAATATTTCAGAGATCAGGGGAAGGACGTTCTGCTGATGATGGATTCGCTGACCCGTTTCTCCATGGCACAGAGAGAAATCGGGCTGGCAAGCGGAGAACCGCCGGTATCGCGTGGCTATCCGCCGAGTGTATATGCAGAAATGCCCAAACTCCTGGAGCGCGCGGGCAGATCCAAGAGCGGTTCTATTACAGGCCTTTATACAGTACTTGTTGATGGCGATGATTTTAACGAACCGATTACCGATACTGCACGAAGTATTCTGGATGGTCATATTGTTCTGAACCGTAAACTGGCACAGAAAAATCATTACCCTGCAATTGATGTGCTGCAGAGTATTTCCAGATGCATGAGTTCAATTGTAGGTCCGGAGCAGAAAAAGGCATCCGGCAGACTGAAAAATGTACTTGCCACTTATAATGATGCCGAGGATCTGATCAATATAGGTGCATATAAAAGCGGAGCGAACAGGAACATTGATTTTGCCATTGCCAAAATTGATCAGGTCAATGAATTTCTGATGCAGAGTACGGAAGAACGTTATACTTTCGAAGAAATTGTGGCGCAGCTGGAAGAAATTTTTGCTGTGGATGAAAAAGAGCAGAAGCCGGAAGAGGCAGAGGCAACGTAAACGACAGAAAATATAACGGCATGATGCGCGGATGTGAGAGGTAAAAATGGCCAGATTTGTTTATCGGATGCAGAGCATTCTGAACATCAAATTGAAAACAGAGGATCAGGCCAGAATGGAGTTCGGCGCGGCAAAGCACAGACTGGATCTGGAAACGGACAGGCTGGAGCAGCTGATGGAGAGAAGAAGGCAGTATCTTGAGGAAGGCCGTGATCTGCAGAAGGACAGACTTAAGGTACATGAGATTATTGATAACAGGCAGTATGTTAAAACGATGGATGAACTGATCGAACAGCAGAAGCTGAACATCAGAAAAGCGGAAAAGGCAGTGGAAGAAGCCAGAATCAAGCTGACAGTTGTCATGCAGGAACGGAAAATGCAGGAGAAACTCCGCGAAAAGGCGTTTGAAGAATTCGTACAGGAACAGAAAGAGGCAGAGGCCAGAGAAACAGATCAGCGAAGCAGTTTTACCTATGGACAGAGAATACAGAACAACAGGTGATCGGTTTATTCCAATCATAAAAACGGGAGTCAGAGATGCCGGATAATAAGAAGACGCCAGACGATGAAGAAAATTTACGGGATGAGGATGAACAACAGGCTGCTGATCCGAAGGCTGCAAAAGCGCAGCTGAAAGCCGAGAAGAAAAAACTGAAGGAAGAACAGAAACAGCAGAAGAAAGATGCAAAGAACCGTCAGAGGGAACTTGCAGATCGTGAAGCAGAAATCAGCGGTGATGATGAAGGCGGCGGTTTTGCAACTGTACTGATTACGATTCTGATCATCCTGATGTGGCTGATTATCATGGCACTTCTCGTCAAACTTGATGTAGGAGGCTTTGGTTCAACTGTTCTGTCACCGATTCTGAAGGATGTGCCTTATGTTAATAAGATTTTGCCCGATACAACGTCGGACAGTACAGGCGGTGCACAGAGTTCAGATGCCGCATCCGGCGGCAGCATGGTCAGCGGCAACAGCACGCAGACTGCGGATGCAGCCTATGTGCAGAAGCTTGAACTGCAGCTGCAGGATTCACAGAGTAAGAACAGTACTTATGAAGCCAGTATTGCTCAGCTCCAGGCAGAAGTTGACAGACTCAAGCCTTTTGAGGATGAGCAGGATAAGCTGGAAGCAGAAAGACAGCAGTTCTACAAGGATATTGTTTATAATGACAATGCGCCGGATGCTGCTTCCTATGCATCTTATTATGCGATGATTGAGCCGGATATCGCAGCATCCATATATCAGGGAGTGCTGGAGGGTCAGCAGAGCGATGAAGAGGTTACAAAATATGCGGCAGCGTATTCTGCGATGAAACCGAAGCAGGCAGCAGCTATTTTCAATAAAATGGATGATCTGACACTGGTAGCCAGAATTCTGAACCAGATGAGTTCTGATGACAGAGGCGCGATCCTTGGGGCAATGGATGCAACGGTTGCGGATGAAGTAACCAAACTGATGGAACCTGCTGCACTTCCGGAGCTTTCCGGCAGCAGCAATAATGCCGGCAGTGGAAAATAAGTGAACTGAAAAAGTACAAAAAAATCGGCCATACGGGTTATGTTTTTTACCTGCGTGGCCGATATTATTACTGAAAAAGACAGGTGTGCCTTTTTGTCATTTCAAAGCAGGCGGCCGGGGCCGCAGAAAGGAGAACAAATGTCCAGCACAACTGTACAGAGCATTGGGCTGCAGAGTACGGGAATGATAAATACCGCACAGACGCAGAACAGTTCACAGACATCCGCATCAGATGGAACTCATTTTGATGA
>CAYMBY010000179.1:0-20013 GCA_964388815.1 uncultured Butyrivibrio sp.
CAGGAGGAGACGGAGGCGGCAGCTCCTGCAGCGTCCAGAACAATCAAAACGAATCTGCTGGAATCCTTTAACACCGGATTTGAAGGCGCTGACGGCAGCGGAAATGTATACTGGTGGAATGACAGTGCATGGAAACAGGTACATACGGTGCGGACCGCATATCAGGACAGCGGGATAGCGAAGCCTTCTGCGGACAGCGGAGACTATTACCTTACGGTTTCACCGGAAAGTGAAACGAAGCAGGCACAGGCGCAGCTGTGCAGCGCGGATATTGCAAAGCTTATGAAGGCAGGGAAAACCTATGAGTATACCTGCTATGTGCGTCTTGCGAAGGGTGAAACAGAGGGAAAGGTAACCCTTGCCGTAAACAGCATCAGCAGCGACTGGAGCACTGTGAAATCTGCCAGAGTAGTGCAGGATCAGGAGCAGCAGCTTTCCGATCGTGAATGGACGCCTGTCAGCGGAACCATTTCCATGCCGGAGAATGAGAAAAACGAGCAGGTACAGCTGCAGTTCGGCGGCGATGCAGGTGAGACCTATCTCCTGGATGATCTGAAAATCGGAGCCGTTCAGGACAGCACGGAGACGGACAAAAAGGAAATTGAATGGGATATCCCCAATCTGAAGGATACGATCTCATCGAAGGACGGAATCGGCACAGACGGTTACACGGGAGTTGCCATCATGAGCTCGGAGATTTCGGACGGAGCACTGATGGATCTTGTGACCAAGCATTTCAATGCGGTTACCTTTGGCAATGAACTCAAGCCGGACTGCCTGTTCGGATACCATGACGGGAATAAGACCAATCCGGGGACAGAGACGGTTTCCTTTACGTTTGCCGATGGAACGACAGATGATCACTTTGTCGTACCAAAGCTTGATTACAGCCGCGCAGAGGGCATGCTGGACAAGCTCCTTGACTGGAATGAAGCACATCCGGATGCACAGATCAAGGTAAGAGGTCATGTGCTCGTATGGCATTCACAGACGCCGGAATGGTTCTTCCACGAGAACTGGGATGCATCACAGCCCTACGTATCCAGAGAAGTCATGAACAGACGTCAGGAGTGGTATATTGCAACGGTTCTGCAGCATTTTACCGGAAGTAGCAGCAGATATAAGGACATGTTCTATGGCTGGGATGTTGTCAATGAAGCAGTCAGTGACGGCGGCGGATACCGCAAGGACACCGAGAACAGCAGTGACAGTCTGACAGATGCCACACATGGCAGCAAGTCCAGCTGGTGGAAGATCTATCAGAGCAATGAGTATATCGTGAATGCTTTCCGATACGCCAATCACTATGCACCGTCTTCACTGGAACTTTATTACAATGATTATAATGAATGCGGCAGCAGCAAAAAAGATGACATCATTGCCCTTCTGAAGGCAGTAAAAGAGCATGAATCGGACAGTACGCTTCCGACGAGAATCTCTGCAATGGGAATGCAGTCTCATTACAACACCTCACAGTCACCGACCATGGCACAGTTTGAAAGTGCGGCCAGAGCCTACGCGGCAGTTGTCGGCAAAGTGCAGATGACAGAACTTGATCTCAAGGCAACTGCAGACTATGACGGAACGAAGAATACACTGGATGCTGAATATACAAGAGAAGCATATCGATACAAAGATATTTTTGACTCGGTCAGAAAACTGGAAAAAGAGGGTGTGGATTTCGGGGCAGTCACATTCTGGGGCGTGATCGACGGCAATTCCTGGCTGCAATCGAGAAGCGATGTCGGCGGAGGAGCAGACGGCACACATGGACAGGTGCCTCTCCTGTTTGATGATGATTATAAGGCAAAGCCCGCATTCTATGCATTTACAGATGCGGAGAAGCTGGAACCGCTGACACAGAGCGTAAACATCATGCAGGCAGCAGACCAGGGCGACGATATTTATGCACATGGCACCTCATACACCGTCGGCAGCGGGGAGACAAAGGCTGTCTTTACACCGGTCTGGAATCAGAATGAACTGAAGATCCGGGTAAAGGTGCAGGACAGCACGGCAGATGCGGATGACAGTGTGACGGTATATCTTGATCCGCAGGCGCAGATGAAAGACGGCGCACAGGTGCAGAAGGTGACAGTGACCAGAAGTCAGGCAGAAGAGACGGATGGCGGCTATACCGCGCAGCTGACCTTTGACGGCAGCTTTGCACCGGCAGACCATGCAGGGATTGATTTTGTTCTGTCAGACAACGGAACAAAGTATGCCTATAACAATTATAAGATGACGCAGGATGACGGAAGCAGGTATTACGCATCAGCCTCTATGAAGCCATATATGAATATCGCAGGCGGCAGCGTCCAGATTGATGGAGAGATTGACCGGCTCTGGAACAGCGTCAGGGCGATTCCCTTAAGCATCAGAGGAGGCAGTCCGAAGGCTTCTGCACAGGCCAGATTTCTGTGGGATGACCAGTATCTTTATGTGCTGACACAGGTAACGGATCCGGTGCTGGATGATACGGCATCAGCTGTACATGAGAAGGATTCGGTGGAAACCTTTATTGATGAGAACAATGGAAAAGCCGATTCCTACGAAGCGGATGACAAGCAGTACCGGGTCAATTACAAAAATGAGCAGAGCTTTAACGGTAAAAAATGTACCGCTGACAATTGTGTTTCTGCGACCAGAACGACGGCTGACGGTTATCTTGTGGAAGCAGCTTACCGGTGGACCGATCTGAAGCCTTCAGAAGGCACACAGATCGGCATTGACCTTCAGGTGAATGATGCACAGGGCGGCAGCAGGATCGGAACGCTCAACTGGTATGACGCATCCGGAAACGGCTGGTCTTCTCCGAAGGTGTTCGGAACGGCACAGCTGACAGGTACGACGCATGCAGAAGGCGATAAGGCAGTATCTGCGCTGAAATTTAAAATGCCGGACAAAATGAAGTACACGGGTGAAAGCATCACATTTGATGACAGAATCCGTGTGAAAGACGGCAGCAGAACACTTGCGCAGACGGCAGAGAAGAGTACAGAAGACGGCTATACGGTGTCGTATGAGAATAACGTGAATGCCGGCACGGCATCGGTTACCATACATGGAACCGGTAAATATTACGGAACAGCGGTTAAGACCTTCAGAATCGAACAGGTAAAGCTCAAAAGCAGCATGTTCGGCAAAGTCAGACGTGCACCGCTGGTAAACGGAAAGGCAGAGCCTGCCGTCAGCGGAAGCTTTAACGGCAAAGCGCTTACGCAGGGGCAGGATTATACCGTAACTTATCAGAAGAACACAAAAGCCGGTAAAAAAGGAAAAATCACAATCAAAGGAACCGGAAATTTTGAAGGTAAAGTAAGCATGCAGTTTTTCGTTACGGCTCGTCCGTGATCTGTTCTGCAGGAATCATCCCCGGAGGAATGACGACGTCATTCTCCGGGGCAATTTCGTTATTCTTACGCCACAGTCTTGGCGAAACACCATAAACGTTCTTAAAAGCTCTTGAGAAATGCAGCTGATCGGGATAACCGACTGCGTTGCTGATATCCGCAATGGACAGCTTCGTCAGCTTAAGCAGCTGTGCAGCTTTTGACATCCGGTAGCTGATCAGGAATTCCTGCGGAGTTTTCCCGATGGTTTCTTTAAAGATGGTACCGAAATAGCTGCGGTTCAGCCGGCAGAAAACGGCGATATCTTCAATGGAAATATCATTCTGAAAGTTCTGTTCAATATAATTGATTGCTTCTTTTACATAATTATCCCGTATACTGCCGCTTTGCAGAACTTTTTTGGAAGCACTGGATCTGGTCAGATAGTCCATGAACAGATACAGGTGACCGATCAGCTGAAACGGAGAATCATCACCGTGCTTTACAATATAGAGCATTTCATCCAGAAGAAGCTTTGAAAGATCTTTTGAGCTGCTTTTATAGATCGGGGTTTCATTGGACAGCCCGGCCAGTTCAAGCGCTTCACGGACTCTGACACCGTCGAATTCCAGCCAGCAGTATTCCCACGGGTGATCGGCATCCGCACAGTAGGTGGTCACTTCTCGCGGACTGATGAGGAATCCCTGACCGCTGTAGATCTGATGACGGACGGATACGCCTCTGCTGTCATTGGTATCAAGATAACCGGTTCCGGAAATGACATAGTGAAACAGATAGTGATTTCTGGTAAACGGTCCGAAGGAATGGAGCGGCTCGCAATGCTCCCAGCCGAACTGATAGAGACCAAGATCAACAAAACGTTCATTGGGAAACAGGTGAAACAGATAGTCAGGCATGTGATACCTCTTTTTTCTATGCAAAAAATTAAAATATGCCAAAATGCAAGGACAGTTTTATTATATCACACAGAAATGACATTTTGGCATAAAAATAGAAAAATGTCAGCATATGATACAAGCAATATGGCATATATAATGGAAATATCTTAAGAGAAACGGATCCGTGAATGAAAAACGAAACGTTATAACTGACCATTATGATATTTCTGGTCCAAAGGGAAAGTATTAAGGAGGCTATATGAAAAAGAAACTGGTAGCATTGATGATGACCGTAATCATGGCTGGTTCCATGATGGCATGCGGCAGCAGTGGCAGCAGCGGAACGGCAGGCAGCAGCGCGAATGGAGCTTCACAGGCATCTTCTGATGCAACAGGAGCATCTTCTGAAACTGCAGCAGCGACAGGCTCGGATCCGCTGAATGTGGTAATCTGGGATTCCAATCAGAAGGCAGGACTGCAGCAGATCTGTGATGAATTTACAGCAAAGACCGGTATTGCAGTCAACATTGAAGTAAAAGACTGGGACAGCTACTGGACACTTCTTGAAGCAGGTGCGTCAGGCGGTGATATGCCCGATGTATTCTGGATGCATTCCAATAATGCACAGATGTATATGAAGAACGGCATCCTCTTAAAACTGGATGATTATATCAAGAACAGCACGGAAATCAAAATGGAGAACTATATGCCTGAGATTACGGAGCTGTATACCTATGACGGATCCTACTATGCAATTCCGAAGGATTATGACACGATTGCCCTCTGGTATAACAAGACCATGTTTGATGCAGCAGGACTGTCCTATCCGGATGCAACATGGACCTGGGATGATCTTTACAATGCGGCAGTCAAGCTGACCAAGAAGGACGGTTCACAGTACGGCTTCTGCATGAATCCTTCAAACGATCAGGATACCTATTACAATATGGTATATTCCATGGGCGGATATATCGTAAGCGATGATCATACAAAGTCCGGCTATGATGATCCGAATACGTTAAAGGCAATGGATTATGTCGGCAAACTGGTAAAGGATGCATGTCCGGATCCGACAACCATGTCAGAAACCGGAACGGATGTCATGATGGAGTCCGGCAATGTTGCAATGATCATGCAGGGATCATGGATGGTATCCGGTTTCCTTCAGAATGATTATATGAAGCAAAACTGTGATGTGGCAATTCTTCCGTATGACAAGACGACAGGAAAACGTGCTTCCATCTGTAACGGACTCGGCTGGGCGGCATATTCGGGAACCAAGAGACCGGATGACTGCTGGAAACTCCTTGAATGGTTCGGCTCCAAGGATATGCAGCTGGAACAGGCAAAACTGGGTGTTACAATGAGCGCTTATCAGAATACCTCCGATCAGTGGGTCAACTGCACAGATGTATTCCATCTGCAGCCATATCTGGATGAAACCACAGCTTCCACAGGTGATGCACAGAACGAACTGGTGCTGAGACCTTATACCTACAATTCAACGGTATGGAGCGGTGCGGCGCAGACCAAACTTGCAGCGGCATGGGCTGATCCGTCGATCATGGAACAGACCTGTAAGGATTTTGCAACAGAAATGAATCAGGATATTGCGAACGAGAACAAGTAAATTTTAACGATTACAGGTTCATAACGCCAGCGGGAGAACAGAAAAGTCAGCCCGCTGGTTTTGTGAACTGTTTGAAGCTGGCTCTTTTATATGCCGGAAAGGAAATGATATGACGTCATGGGAGAAGAAACAATTTTTCTGGGGCTGGCTGTTTATACTGCCAACCATGCTCGGACTGATCATTCTGAATATTGTTCCGATGTTTCAGACCCTTTATCAGTCCTTTTTCAGAACAGGAGATTTTGGAAAAGGCAATGTATTTATCGGACTTGAAAATTATGAGAAGCTGATTCATGACCCTGAGGTATGGCAGTCTCTTTTTAATACATTCAAATATGCAATTGTGGAGGTTCCGTTATCCATCATCATTGCACTTGTACTGGCAGTATTTCTGAACAGAAAAATGCGTGGCAGAAGCATTTACCGTACCATCTATTTCCTGCCGATGGTGGTGGCACCTGCTGCAGTAGCCATGGTATGGAGATGGCTTTACAATTCACAGTTCGGCCTGCTCAACCATATGCTGCATGTGAAAATTGAGTGGATCTCCAATCCGCATATTGCGTGGATCAGCATTGCCATTATCGGTGTATGGTCGGCCATCGGCTACAATATGGTGCTGTTTCTGGCAGGACTGCAGGAGATTCCGAGAGATTACTACGAGGCAGCGGATATTGACGGCGCATCCGGCCCCAGAATGTTTTTTAATATTACGATACCGCTTCTTTCCCCTACGATCTTCTTTGTTATGGTAA
This sequence comes from uncultured Butyrivibrio sp., assembly GCA_964388815.1. GTDB lineage: Bacteria > Bacillota > Clostridia > Lachnospirales > Lachnospiraceae > Butyrivibrio. The sequence continues at coordinate 6,617 of CAYMBY010000179.1, forward strand.
CCAGTATTATCGGTGCATTCCAGGTATTCGACCTGATCTATATGGTCATGGATGAGACCAATACCGCACTTCCGAAGACACAGACCATTGTTTATCTGTTCTACCGCTATTCCTTTGCCTATAACAATAAGGGCTACGGTTCAGCGATTGTCATGCTGCTGCTCTGCGTGATTATTCTGATCACGGTGTTCCAGATGATCGGTCAGAAAAAGTGGGTTCATTATAATTAAGGAGGTCTGTGATGGGAAATGGAATACAGGCAAAAAGAAAATTCGAAAAAATTATCATTCATATCATATTGATACTGATGTCCGTCGTGATGCTCGTCCCCTTTTTCTGGATGATTCTGACGGCATTTAAGACAGTCGGCGAAGCGACCAGTGTCAATCCGTTCGTGATCTTTCCAAAAACATGGAACACGGATGCGTTTGTTACGGTCTGGAAGAACATGAGCTTTGTTCTTCTGTATAAGAACACACTGCTGCTGATTTTCTGGCGTGTTGTGTGCGCAGTACTGACGGCCACCATGGCAGGATACGCGTTTGGCAGACTTTCCTTTCCGGGAAAAAACTTTTTCTTTTCCATCATTCTGCTGCAGATGATGATTCCCAGCCAGATCTTCATTATTCCGCAGTATCTGATGATCAGTAAAATGCATCTGACCAATACCGTATTTGCACTGGTATTCCCGGGACTGGTAACTGCATTCGGAACATTTCTTCTGCGGCAGGCATTTATGGGGCTTCCGTCAGACCTGGAGGAAGCGGCAAGACTTGACGGCTGCAATATTTTCCAGACATTTCTGTTTGTCATGGCACCGCTGACCAAATCGGCAATGGTTGCACTTGGCATTTTTACCGCACTGTTCGGGTATAAAGAACTGATGTGGCCGCTGATCGTCAATACCAACGCCGGCAAAATGCCGTTATCTGCAGCACTTGCCACCATGCAGGGACAGTATGGTTCCAACTATCCGCAGCTGATGGCGGCATCGCTGATCGCCTGCATACCGATGATTATTCTGTATCTGATCTTCCAGAAGCAGTTTATCGAAGGAATCGCAACCTCCGGAGGAAAATTATGATTTTATTTGAACAGGACAGTCAGGGAAAACTCATTACCATTCAGACTGCAGCAACCACTTACCAGATGTGTGTAACAGAGCGTGGATTTCTGCTCCATCTGTACTACGGCCCAAAGGCAGAAGGGGATCTTCGTTATCTGCTGACTTTCCGCGACCGCGGATTTTCAGGAAATCCCTATGATGCAGGAGACGACCGCACCTTTTCCATGGATGCGCTGCCGCAGGAATATCCCTGCTACGGAAACGGGGATTACCGCTTTACCGCATTTGAAATGTGTGATGATCACGGCATCTATGGCTGTGATCTGCGCTATGCCGGACATGAAGTCATCAGGGGCAAATACAGCATACCCGGTCTGCCGGCAGTATATGGCGATGAATTTCAGGCGGCAACGCTGAAGGTGATTCTGCGTGATGAGGCAGCAGGCGTGGAAGTGACACTTCTGTACGGAATGCTCGCCGATCAGGATGTTATCACACGTGCGGCGGTTATCCGTAATATCGGGGAGAGAAAGATCGAGATTCATAAAGCATACAGCGGGCTGATTGATTTTATGTCGGGGGAGTATGATGTGATTCATTTCCATGGGAGACATGGAATGGAGAGACAGCCGGAGCGTGTTCCTGTTATGACGGGAACGCAGAGCTACGGCAGCAGGAGAGGTACATCAAGTCATCAGCAGAATCCGTTTCTGATTCTGGCGGAAAAAAACTGCACGGAGACGCAGGGTACCTGCTATGCCATGCAGCTTCTTTACAGCGGGAATTTTCATGCGGAAGCAGAACTTGACCAGTACGGTCAGACCAGGATGGGAATCGGACTGCAGGATGAAATGTTTGCCTATCCGCTGGAGAAGGGGGAGGTATTATATACACCGGAAGTCGTGCTTTGCTGCGCGGCGGACGGCATGACACATCTGTCACATATTCTGCATACGCTGATCAGGAAGAATATCTGCAGAGATCAGAACCGCATCAGCCGCAGACCGGTTCCGATCAATAACTGGGAAGCAACGTATTTTGACTTCAACGGAGAAAAGCTGCTGGAAATTGCGAAGCAGGCAGCGGCTCTCGGCGTGGAAATGTTTGTCCTTGATGACGGGTGGTTCGGTGCAAGAGATGATGACAACAGAGGGCTCGGAGACTGGACCGTCAATGAGAAAAAGCTGGGCGGATCCTTAAAGCACATTGTTGATCAGATTAATGCCATGGGAATGCAGTTCGGAATCTGGATCGAACCTGAAATGGTGAATGAAGACAGCGATCTGTACCGGGCGCACCCGGACTGGGCATTTACTATTCCCGGCAGAAAGCCGGTCAGAGGGCGGAACCAGCTGGTACTGGATTTCTCAAGACCTGAAGTTGTGGATGCGGTTTACGACCAGATTGACGGGGTTCTGCGTTCTGCCAATATCGCTTATGTCAAAATGGATATGAACCGGAGTCTGATGGATATCTGTACAAAGACAGATAAAATGCAGAACCAGGGCGTCATTCTCTACCGCTATGTGCTGGGCGTATATGCATTTCTGGAGAAACTCAGAACACAGCACCCGGAGCTTCTGATTGAGGGCTGCAGCGGTGGCGGCGGAAGATTTGATGCAGGTATGCTTTACTATGTACCGCAGATCTGGTGCAGCGATAATACCGATGCCATTGACCGGATTACGATTCAGTACGGCACCAGCTTCGGCTATCCGGTTTCTGCAGTGGGTTCCCATGTATCCGCAGTACCGAATGAACAGACAGGGCGCAGTACACCGATGCATACAAGGGGAGTCGTTGCCATGGCGGGCAATTTCGGATACGAACTGGATCTGAGCAGGATATCGGAGGAAGACAGGCAGGAAGTAAAACGCCAGATTGCAGATTGCAGGAAGTACTGGAAACTGACACACGAAGGGCTGTATTACCGGCTGACCGATCCCCTGCATAACCGGGAATTTGCAGCATGGGAATTTGCATCCGAGGACAGAGCAGAAGCGCTTCTGAATGTTGTCACCCTGGATAATCACTGCAATAATCCAACGCAGTATGTCAGGATGAGCGGGCTGGATCCGGAAGGCTGTTATGAGGCGCAGGAAAGCGGATGTATCTATCGCGGAAGTGCGCTGATGCAGGCGGGCGTTCCGCTGCCGTTTCTTCAGGATGAGTATCAGGCATGGCAGGTACACTTTATCAGAAAACAGATGTAAAAAATGATACAAAGCAAAGGACAATGTGCTAAACTTACAGTACAGATCATCACGAACTGTAAGAGGGGTACAGACTTTGGGAAAAAAGATGATACATGACCGGCATATTCTTTCAAAAACGCTGCTGGCCGCTGCAATTGTGGATATTCTCAGTGCGGGAATGAATCTTTATTGCAGAATGGCGAGGGCGAAGAGTGTGCCGGCCTTTTTGCCGTTTATGACGGATGATACGTTATGGAATGATCAGCTGGTGGTATCGGTGATTCAGGTGACAATGACCTCCATTGTCTTTCTGACTGCATTCATGCGCTATTCCGGATACCGGAGAAGCGTTACGGAACTGGAACAGACCGGCTTTCTGAAGGAAATGATCACAGAAAAGGCAGGCGAAAAAGAAGATGCAGATGATGCAGTCGGAATGTCCGTTTCCGCGCAGGAAATAAAGCCTGAAGGCAGCAGACAGACCACACTGTCGGTCCGGGCAATTCTGCAGCTTCTGCAGATCTGGGCCTGCATTCTGATCGGCGTGCGTGTGATCTATGACATCTGCGTCAGTATATACCGCGGGTATGTGGAAGAAATGGCAGGGCTGTTCAGCGCAGGCGGCAATCTGAATGTGCAGGAAGGGATGGTTGCTCTTTATAACGGAACACACGGATTTAAATATATCGGCATGTTTATTGCAATTATTCTTGGGATTCTGGTGACCGGAATTTTCCTGAAAGACAGGTTCCTGTGGATCTTCTCGGCAGCACTTACCGGTATTTTCATGATTGCATTTGTGACGCTGCAGATGGGTACCATCACCATTGCGGGCAGAGACTACGGTATTGTATGGACGGCGGTCATCTTTCATCTGGTGCAGACGATCGGGATACTGCTGCTGTCTGTATATCTGAGGCGGAGGTATCAGGGACTGTAATGAATTGAAATCGGACAGTGAGTTGTGCTATCATAAAAAGAGATGATGATTCAAAATTTCATGACATTATAAGAGTGTTTCGACCAATCTTTCTTGTAATGATGTTCGCAAAATCTTAGGATATAGGATGGAACACAGGGATGAGGGGAATGTTATGAAAGGAACCGGTGATGTTATCCATGACATATAAAACAGCGAAGACTGAAAACAACCAAAGAAAACTGCAGGTGCGTATGCTGGGCGGATTTTCCATCCTTTATGACGGAAAGGAAATTGTCCCCGGCAGAAATATGACGTCCAAATTTACACAGCTCCTTCAGATTGTATGGCTTCATGGAGAAAACGGAATTTCAAGAGAACAGCTGATTGATGCACTGTACGGAGAGGAAGACTCTGCCAATATCAGCAACAGCTTCAATAATCTGATCTATCAGATGAGAAAGCAGATGGTACGCGCAGGACTCCCGGCCTCAGATTATGTGCAGAAAAAAGGCAGAATCTATGTTCCCGACCCTGAGATTACGGTAGAAGTTGATGTACTGCAGTTCAAGGCACTGTTCAGGGAAGGTCTGGAGGCAGGAACCGAGGATGCAAGATATGCCTGTAACAAGAAGGCACTGGATCTGTACCGCGGTCAGCTTCTGTCACATATTTCCACGGAGAGCTGGGTAATCATCGAAAATGCTGCACTGCAGAAGGATTTTGATGAGATCGTGACATGGATGGGGCAGTATCTTGATGCACGCAGGGAATATGATACCATGTATCATATGTATGAGAAGGCAGCAGGAATCTATCCGGAGAATGATTATCAGATCGGACAGATGCAGAGCCTGGTCAGAAGAGGGGATTATAAAGAGGCATTCCGCCTTTACGATAAAGTAGTAAATTTCTATACACAGGAGCTCGGCCTTCCGGTTTCACAGAAACTGATGGAATGTTATCAGAGTATGAGTGCACAGATTGACAATGCACAGAGCCGTATCAATGAGATTCAGTCAGAACTGGTCATTAACCGTAAGGAAGATGACAGAGAAGATGATGGCGCTTATGACTGTTCCTACCCGAGTTTTATGGATGCATATCATATCCTGAGCAGAAATATGGAGCGTACGGGATATTCTGTTTACATGATGCTCTGCACACTGGTAGATTATGAAGGCAAGCCGATTCATAACCGCGATAAGTTAAAGAGCCGTTCGGAATCCCTGTATGAGGCGATCCGTCAGACACTCCGGCAGGGAGATACCTTTACCAGATACAGCAATTCACAGTATCTGATTCTGCTGGTAGGAACCAGCCAGGAGGATTGTGATATTATTTATCGCAGAATCAGCCGTAAACTGAAGGAAATTGCAGGCCCGAGGTCTGAATTCAGATACAGTGTTGTATCCCTCGCGGAGCTGCCGCAGGAACTGATCAGTTAAAAAATTTCGGAAAAGGTAAGATTTATTCATATTTCCTGATGACACTTTTTTTACTTTGTGTTATATTTACGAATAGTATTGTCGTTTATTTCGACTTACAATGCTGGCGCAGCGTCAGCGGGGAGATTATGAAAAAGAAACCTTTTTCCGTAAAAATCATAGTTACAACGCACAAGAAATACTGGATGCCGAAAGACCCCATGTATTTACCGATGCAGGTAGGTGCGTCTGTGAAAAAAGCGGATGGAAATACTCTGGACCTGGGTTATACCAAAGATAACACAGGAGATAACATATCAGAGAAGAATCCGCTTTTTTGTGAGCTTACAGGTCTGTACTGGGCCTGGAAGAATCTTGATGCGGATTATATCGGTCTGGTGCATTACCGGCGTTATTTTGGCGGTAAGAAGCCGAACAGAAACCCGTATAAGAGGATTCTGACACATGGAGAACTGCAGCCGATGCTTGGAAAGTACAGAGTCTTTGTGCCCGAAAAGCGTCATTATGTGATCGAAACACTTTATTCACATTATCAGCATACGCATTACGTGGAGCATCTCTATGTTACGAGGGGCATCATATCCAAAATGTGCCCTGAATATCTTGAGACCTATGATAAGGTAATCAGGCGTACCAGTGGTCATATGTTTAATATGATGATCATGGATCGCGAGCTGCTGGATGAATATTGCACCTGGCTGTTCAAAATTCTGTTTGAACTGGAAAAGAAAGTGGATGTGCGTCAGTTATCCTATTTTCAGGGGCGGTACTGCGGGAGAGTCGGAGAGATCATCCTTAATGTCTGGCTGGATTATCAGATCTCCACAGGCAGGATCAGAGAAAATGAAGTTAAGATATTGCCCTATGTTTATACTGAAAAAATAGACTGGTGGAAAAAGGGCACATCTTTCCTGAAAGCAAAGTTTTTCCATCAGAAATATGAAGTATGAGTAAAATGCATTTATCTACTGTGGATGCGTTTAAACATATCCACACACAGGATTGTGTGACCCTGGATGATGAACAGCTGAAATGTCTGCAACGTGTTTTGAACAGTATTCTTGATGATATTGTAACGGTATGCGAAGACAATCAGATCAGATATACCCTGGGAGGCGGCTCTGCGCTTGGCGCAGTCCGCCATCATGGTTTTATCCCGTGGGATGATGATATTGACCTGAATATGCCAAGGGAAGACTATAACAGGTTTATCCCTGTATTTCGCAGGAGATTCGGAGAGAAATACTGGATTCATACACCTCAGGAAACCGCGAATTATGATCTCCTGCTCTCAAGAATCAGACTGAAAGGCACATCCGTCTGCACAAGAGAAGATTTTGGAAATACGGAAAACGGTGCATTTGTAGACCTTTTCGTTATAGAAAACACATTTGACAATGCATTACTCCGAACGATTCACGGGATCGGCTGTAATGGATTGGGTTTTCTTGTGTCATGCAGGAAATTCTATCGTGACAGAAAACCGCTGATGATGCTCGCACGGGATACCGGAGACAGGCGTCTGCAGGCAGTGTTCCGGTTCAAGATAGCGCTCGGGTTTCTGATTGCATGGATTCCGATTGAATCATGGCTCCATGCGGGAGACCGCTGGAATGCATTATGCAAAAACCGGAACTCGGAATATGTAGTGGTTCCTACCGGAAGAAAACACTTCTGGGGAGAAATGTACAGGAGAGAGGATATCTGTGAAGGTACAGACGTACTCTATGATGGAAAGATGAGAAAATGTCCGGCGGGTACGGATCTCTATCTGACCAGACTTTACGGCAATTATATGCAGTTACCGGATCCTGAGGATATAGAAAAACATGTTTTTTTTGCACCGTTTGACCTTGGCAGTGAAACGGCAGACAGGAGGCAGAAGTGAATATCGCACTGATTTTTGCGGGCGGAACCGGGAAAAGGATGAATTCCAAGGCAGTTCCGAAACAGTTTTTGCAATTATACGGAAAACCGATTATTATTTATACATTGGAGAAGTTTGACAATCATGACGACATTGACGCAATCGTTATTGTCTGTCTGAAAGCATGGATTCCGGAGATGAAACGCTTTGCAGAGAAGTTCGGACTCAAAAAGGTTAAGGCGGTGGTACCGGGCGGCAAGACCGGACAGGAGTCCATTTATAACGGCCTGAAGGCAGCGGCTTCCCTGTACCCTTCTGATTCTATTGTGCTGGTTCATGATGGTGTCAGACCGCTGGTAGATCCACTGACCATTACAGCAGCAGTTGCATGCGCAAAGGAAAAAGGAAATGCCGTAACGGTTACGCCGGCGATTGAAACAATTTTCCTTGATAACAGTACGGAAGGACAGGTCGGGACGATTCTGGACCGGAAAACCTGTCATATGGCAAAGGCACCGCAGTGCTTTCACCTGGGAGATCTTCTGGGATGCCATGAGAAAGCCATTGCGGAAGGCAAGGATGATTTCATTGATTCTGCCAGCATGGTCAAGTATTACGGTCATGAACTGTATACCGTAGAGGGAAAAAACGAGAACATCAAAATCACAACACCGATTGATTATTATATGTTCCGTGCGATTATAGATGCCAGAGAAAATTCACAGATCTTTGGCCTGTAAAATCAGTAAAGGAGATTTCAGCGCAGATGATAAATGAGATTATTGCCCGCAAGATGAAACGTGTATTTCCGGCAATGGTGGAAGGCAAATTTTTTAAGAGACTTGGTGTGGCATGGAAACAGTTCAAAGCATGGACAGACCGTCAGATCGGATATCAGAATCGTGTGATTCTGTCGAATAAGACACTGATCAAAAAGGATCAGATCCTGTTCATCACTTTTCAGCATGCATATGCATGCAATCCGAAATACATCTGTGAGGAGCTGATCCGTCGCAAAGCTCCGGTGGAAATATTCTGGGCAGTGGATGATCCGCTGGATACGGGAGATCTTCCGGAACTTCCCAATATACATGTGGTTCAGATCAATTCATTTGAATATTTTCAGGCAGCGGTTTCTTCCCGGGTCATTGTGATCAATTCTCTGCTTGGAGATAAGTGGTATCCGTTCCCGGTCAAGAAGGGACAGTATGTTTTTGAAACCTGGCACGGTTCTCTTGGTATCAAGCGATTTGATCTTGATCACTACAATACCAATATGTCCTGGCCGGTTGCAGCCGTACGTACCGGTAAGCTCACCAACTACTGCATCTCCAACAGCACCTTTGAAGAGGATGTGTTCCGTGAGACGTTCTGGAAGGAAACACCGATTCTGCGCCTCGGACATGCACGTAACGATATCTTTTTTGACACTTATGCAGAGCAGCGTGCGAAGTGGCGTCATAAGTTCCTGCGTGAGTATGGACTTTCTGATGATACCAGACTGATTCTGTATGCACCGACTTTCAGAGATACGCATAATTTTGCTGTTTATGATCTGAAACCGGAAATGCTGATCGAAGCACTTGAAAAGCGTTTTGGCGGTGACTGGAAGGTTCTGGTCCGCTATCATGACAATGATAAGAAGACAGAATCCCAGAAGAACCGTGTTATTTCCGCCAATGTAATCGATGTGACAAGCCTTCCGGATATTCAGGAACTTCTGTCCTTTGTTGATGCAGGTATTACGGATTATTCTTCCTGGATCTATGATTTTATTCTCAGCAGGAAACCCGGATTTATCTATGCAAGAGATATCAAAGTCTATGATAACGAGCGCGGATTCTATTTCAAACTGGAAAGTACGCCGTTCCCTGTTGCAACGAATAATGACCAGATGTATGATAATGTACTGAATTTTGACGAGAAACGGTATCAGCAGGAAGTCGAGAAGTTCCTTGCAGGCAAGGGCTGTATGGATGACGGTCATGCAAGTGAGAGAATTGCAGATAAGATTATGAAAATCATGAAGTGACAGGATGAAGAAAAAACGTAACGGCAGGATTGATTTTCTGCGATTTGTGTTTGCACTGATCGTGGTGCTGCACCATACCAGGTATCTTCTTGGCTATAAAAATACAATATTCATTGGCGGATCGCTGGGAGTGGAGTTCTTTTTTCTGGTATCCGGTTACCTGATGCTGGCGTCTATTGAACGGATTTCCGCAGGATCTGCGCCGCAGATCTCCCTTGGCAGTGAGACGCTGAAGTTCCTCGGGCGTAAAGTGAAGGGAATCTGCCCTGAATTCATTCTTTCATGGCTGGCAGGTTTTATTGTGGTGATTGTATTGCGGCACCAGTCGTTTACAGGTGCATTGAAGCTTTTTATTTCAAGCTTCTGGGAACTGACGCTGGTTAAGATGAGCGGAATCTATATTGACGGGTTCAATGGCGTCATCTGGTATGTTTCTTCCATGCTTTTGTGTATGGCAGTACTGTATCCGCTGCTGCGCAGGTTCCCTGACATGATGAAAAAAATTGTATGTCCGCTCGCAGCACTTCTGCTGATGGGATTTCTGTGTCAGACTGAAGGACATCCCAGAAATCCGACGGTATGGATGGGACTGACCTATAAAGGAAACCTCAGAGCATTTGCCGAACTCTGCATGGGAATTGTATGTTACCAGGTTACGCAGAAATTTTCTGCCGTTTCATGGAACAGATTCAGCAGATTTCTGATTGAAGTATTGCAGACAGTGTTGTATATTGGTGTAATTGTTTATATGTATCTGTATAAGCCGATGACACAGGATTATTTCTTTATACTGCTTCTGTGCATCGCAGTAATGCTGTCCTTTTCAGGGCTGGGTGCCGGCTCATGGCTGTTTGACAATCGGCTGTCCTTTGCACTTGGAAAGTTCAGTACGGCGCTTTTTTTCTCACATCTGTATTATGCGCAGAATCTGAACAGGATTCTTCCGGAGACGATGAGCAGCACAGGTAAGGTAATTGTTTATCTGTTCTGTGCGTTTGTTACGGCACTGGTGATTCAGGTGCTGTCAGATCTGCTGAGAAAAAACGGCCAAAACATTGAAAGGGCACTGAAAAGGGTTTTCCTGGTATGAAACAGATTGTTGAAAAATGTAAAAAATATCAGTTTCTGTTCGAGGAACTGGTAAAAAGAGATTTTAAGGAAAAGTACAAGAGGAGTATCCTGGGAATGGGATGGAGTATCCTCTCACCGCTCCTGACGCTTCTGGTCATGAAGCTTATCTTTACAAAATTTTTCGGAAAGGATATGCCGCATTATACGACCTATCTGTTCAGCGGTAACCTGGTGCTTGCCTACTACAAGGAATCCACCAAGAACGGTATGAGCTCCCTGGTAAACAATGCCAAGATTTTTACCAAGATCAATGTTCCGAAATATATGTTCCTGTTGTCCAAAAATGTTTCGGCGCTTGTTAATTTTGGACTGACACTTGTGGTGTATTTCCTGTTCTGCGCACTGGACGGCATTCATTTCGGATTCCGGATGCTGCTGCTGATCTATCCGATCGTGGGGCTTCTGATGATGAATATCGGAATCGGACTGATTCTGTCAGCACTTTTTGTGTTCTTCCGTGATATCCGTTATCTGTATGAGGTATTTCTGACACTGATTACCTATGTTTCTGCAGTATTCTATTCTGTAGATAAGTTTTCAAAGGCCGGTCAGAGAATGTTCCTGCTTAATCCGGTGTATGTGTTCATCAAATACTTCCGCTGCATTGTAATTGACGGTAAGATCCCATCGCTGGAATATCATGCACTCTGTGCTTTCTATGCATTGATTTTCCTGATTATCGGCGGTTTTGTATACAAGAAGCTCAACCATCAGTTTTTATACTACTTATAAGGAAAAAGACATGTCAGTAATTGAATGTAATAACGTTGGAATCAGATATATTACAGGTGATTTCAAGGCAATCGGATTAAAAGAATATGTAATCAGGAAACTCAAGCATGACTATCACGTGAAGGAGTTCTGGGCGGATAAAGATGTCACCTTCAAACTGGAAAAGGGAGACATGCTGGGAATTATCGGTTCCAACGGTGCCGGCAAGAGTACACTTTTGAAGGCAATTACGGGAATTATGATTCCGACATACGGAACGCTGGAAACAAACGGTACCATTGCAGCACTTCTGGAGCTTGGAAGCGGATTTGACGGAGATATGACGGTCAGAGAGAATACGTATCTTCGTGGTGCACTTCTTGGCTATACAAGAGCTTTCCTTGATTCCAAGTATGATGAGATTATTCACTTTGCAGAACTGGATGAATTTCAGGACTATGAATTCAAACAGCTTTCCAGCGGAATGAAGAGCCGACTGGCCTTTTCCATTGCCTGCCTGGTGAATCCGGATATCATTATTCTGGATGAAGTTTTAAGCGTCGGGGATGGATCTTTCCGCAAGAAGAGCGGTGATAAAATGAAGGAGATCCTGGACAGCGGTGTAACCGGACTTCTCGTCAGTCATACCATCTCACAGGTTCGTGAGCTCTGTAACAAGGTGCTCTGGCTGGATCATGGTAAACAGATCGCATTTACCGATGAGGTGGAGCTGTACTGCGATGCCTATGAAGAATTTCTGATGACAAAGAAACTTCCGAAGGATCGTTCACAGATCGAGAAGCTTGCAGCAGATTATATCAAGAGGGAAGAAGAGGATCCGAATCTCAGAAGATCCTATTGAAATAGAGAAAATTATGATTTTCAGGAGGTTACTGTGGTGATTGATCAGTTGATACCGGAAAGCCCGAAAGATTCATTTTTACAGGAGGATCTGGAACATATTGCGGACAGTAACGTACCCATGGAGGAACTGAAAGGTTCCTCCATTCTGGTTACCGGAGCGACCGGCCTTGTCGGTTCGCAGATGGTACGTGCACTTGCCTGCATGAACCGCCTGAAGCAGACAGATATTCATATCCTGGCGCTGGTGCGAAGTCCGGAAAAAGCACATCACATCTATGGAGACCTGCTTGACCGGAAGGATATTGAACTGGTACAGGGTGATCTGATGTGCGGTCTGAAAGTGGATGGCAGAGTCGACTACATTATTCACGGCGCTGCGGTAACGGCTTCCAGAACAATGGTGACTGAACCGGTCAATACCATTATGACTGCAATTGACGGCACCAGAAATGTACTTGAACTTGCCAGAGAAAAAAATATCCGTGCGATGGTTTATCTTTCTTCCATGGAGGTTTATGGTAAATGGGATGGCAGCAGTGAGGTAACCGAAGACAAGATGGGATATGTGGATCCCCTTGCAGTCCGGAGTAATTATCCGGAAGGGAAGCGGATGTGTGAGAATATGTGTGTTGCTTATCTGACACAGTATCAGGTACCGGTCAGAATCGCCAGACTTGCACAGACCTTCGGGGCAGGAATCCTTCCGGGAGAAAACCGTGTGTTTGCCCAGTTTGCAAGAAGTGCCATGAACGGAACAGATATTGTGCTTCATACAAAGGGACTGTCAGAAGGAAATTACTGTTATACGGCAGATACGATCCGTGCGTTGTTGACTATATTGGTCAAAGGAAAGAATGGCGAAGCATATAATATCAGCAATGAAGAAAATCATACGACCATTGCGGATATGGCAGAATTTGCGGCACAGAAGCTCGCAGGCGGTAAGATCAGGGTGGTATTTGATATTCCGCAGTCCAATACCTTCGGCTATGCTGCAGATACAAAGATGAAACTCAGCGCAGCAAAGATGAGGAACCTTGGCTGGGAACCGCAGTACAACCTGGAACAGTGCTACCGCAGAATGATGGGCAGCATGCGCTGTATGCAGGAAAAACAGAAATGACTATTATGGTCAATTAAAAGAATACGGGGAGCAGAATCAAA
>CAYMBY010000180.1:0-28116 GCA_964388815.1 uncultured Butyrivibrio sp.
ATTGCATCAAGCAGAGCTTCCCTTGTACATGCGGCCGCATTGACCATAATGAACGATCTGGTCTGGTCTCCGGAATAAAAATGTGCGTCGTCCGCCGCCATTGCTCTGACCATCATTCCCTGTCCTGCCCACAGATCAAAATAAAGCGATGAATCTGCTCTGCGCGGATTAAACGGAAGTCCGGAAACAGAATTATAAATTTCTGCTCCTGCAAGTCCGTGCAGTTCCCGCATTTCATCCGGATTCATCATCGACCAGTGCGGATGTGCCAGAATCGCAATTCCTCCGGCAGCTTTTATCGCATCTATGATATGCTGCGGCGAAGGTGCACCTTCCGTATAGGACAACTCCGTTTTTCTGTTCATTCCGGCTCCGATAATATGATAAACCGGTGATGTCTGTGCATCTCCGGTATCCCATTCCACACCGGAAAGCAGCAGCATGTTCTTATAATATCCCTCTGTGCCCGGTTTTCTGTGATCCGTCAGTGCAATGAAATCATATCCTGCCTGCTCATACATATCCTCTGCCTGCTCAGGAGATACTCTCCCATCCGAACAGGTGGTATGCATATGCAGATTTCCCTTATACCAGTTGTGCTGATTCTGCAGCAGTTCTTTTCGCATCACATATTTCCTTTCCTGAAAAAAAGTCTGTACCAAACGCAGTCTTAATCATAACACAAAAGGCCACCGGCGTAAAAGCCGATGACCTTTCTGAAAAAACACTTTATATTACTCGCTGTCAGCTGAGCCTGAAGCATCTGCACCTGCCGGAGCACCGTCAGGCATCTGTGACTTCTCAACAGAAGTTACGCTGCCGCCGGAAACGGTAACCGTTACCATATCGCCCTGTGCCAGATCTGCCACCTGATCAGAAGTAACTGTAAATGTCATCTCCTGACCCTGCGGAGCCTGCATGGAGCCTCCATTACCGGGAGCGCCTGAACCGCCCTTGCCTGCATCATTGCCCGGGCCGCCTTTTCCGTCACCCGGCTGTGCACCTGAGCCGCCATTCGGTGCTGCATCTGACGGCTTCGAGCCATCCGGTGCCTGTCCGGAACCACCCTGTCCTGCGCCTGCAGGAGCCTGTCCGGAGGCACCCTGTCCTGCGCCATCCGGTGCGCCCTGTCCTGCACCGCCCATAACGGACACTGTGATGCTTGTATCTGAAACTGCTGTAATGGTTCCGGTATATGTTCCGTCTGCAACTTCGCCGGATACCTCTGCTGATGCTGTTGCTGCTGTCATGCTGTCAGAAGCTGCTACTGTCGCATCCTGCACACTTGTTTCCTGCTGCGCTGACGTTTCCGAAGAAGATCCGCATCCTGTTACTGCAAACATCATGCTGACACTCAATGCTGCCGCCATAATTACTGCCTTCACTCTGTTTCTTTTGCTGCCTTTTTTTTCGGTCATTTTCATTCTCCTCGTTGGTCATCTGTTTAATGAACCTGCATGGGCTTCATCCCCTGCAACGTTCTTTGCTTTACCCCTACAATGCTAGATAAAGCCTGTGACCACTCTGTGACCGATTTTCGAAAAGAATGTGAATTTCCGCTGCAGCCTGCCTTCAATCGGGCTGCTCCGCCTTCTTCACTTCCGTCACAATAACCCTGCAAAGTCTGTCAGGGTCGACCGGTTTTGAAACATGCGCATTCATTCCGTTTTCAAGGCATCTCTGGATATCTGTACTGTATGCATCCGCTGTCATTGCAATAATCGGTATCTTCTGTGCATCATCACGCTTCAGATTTCTGATGGCCCTGGTTGTTTCATATCCATCCATCAGCGGCATATGTATATCCATCAGCACCGCTGTATATTCGCCTTTCTGAGACATACTGAACAGTTCCAGTCCCTGCCGGCCGTTTTCCGCACAGACAACTTCTGCATGCTTCTTTTTCAGGATGATTGATGCTATCTCCGCATTCATGCTGTTGTCTTCACATAGCAGTATCTTCCGGCCGCTCAGGTCATCATTTTCGCTGTTTTCCTTCTTCTGCTCCGTTCCCTGCACTCTGATTTCCAGCGGCAGCATGACAGTGAATGTACTTCCTTTATTTTTTTCACTTTCCGCCCTGACGGTTCCGTCCATCATTTCCACGATACGCTTCACAATAGCCAGTCCAAGCCCTGTTCCGGGAACATCGTTTGTCTGCGCATCTGATTCCTGCATGAACGGTTCAAATATGCTGGGCAGAAATTCGCTGCTGATCCCGATTCCGTTATCTTCTACACTGATGATCAGGTTCACATGCTGCGGCGTTTCATCTGTACGCCTGACTGTCAGCCTGCACCAGCCTCCCCCGGCCGTATATTTAATGGCATTATTCAGAAGATTCAGAAAAATTTCTCTGATCTTAACCGGATCTGCCAGAATTTCTTCATCTTCCGGGCATTCCACATCCACCTGAAAGTCTATCTTTTTCCGGTCGGCAGACTCATGAACCACATTTACCACGCTCTGAATCAGTTCATACTCATGAATCCATGACTTGTTTAAAGTGAACTTGCCGCTTTCAATTTTGGAAATATCAAGTGTATCATTGATCAGATCCCGCATCATCAGCCCGGCCTGTCTGGCCTTCTGCAGATATTCCTGTTTCTTCGTCTCCTGTGACTCTCCGATCGCAAATTCCGTATATCCGATAATTCCGTTCAGTGGTGTACGCAGATCATGACTGATATTGGAAAGGAAATTCGACTTTGCCTCGGCCGCACTTTCCAGCTGCCGGTTCAGATCGCTCAACTGCCGGTTTTTTACTCTGATAATGCGGAACGTCCGTTCCCTGAATGCAAATATAAAACACATGCTGATGATTACCGATGCAAACAGAACCAGTATTACCGCATAATATGGATGCATGATCAGATATTCCATCGGTGTGATATCTTCATGCTGCATTGCCACCTGTTTCAGAATGGCAGTATTGGTATAATCCGAATTCACGCTGAAAACACCTTTATTCAGGATTTCCAGAAGGAGCAGGTCATCATCTTCAGATACTCCCAGTGCAAAAGAAATCGAATAATCCGGCATCAGTGTTGCAGAAAGCCCTGCACCTTTCGATGTATTCAGATATTTCTGTGCCGAGTACGGATAAAGATATGTTACGTCCACTTCTCCGCTTTCCACTGCCTGAACACATGCGTCCGTAGATGCATAACATTTCTGTTTCATCTCCGTATCCTGTCGCTGCAGCGTCGGTACCTTCTCATCTCCATCCTGCAGAACCGCCATTGTCCTGGCTGTTCCTGCAAAATCACTGCGTCTGAGTTCTGTCACCGGTGTTGACAGATACGGAATCGTCAGACGGTATCTGTTTTTTTCCGCCTGGTAATAATCAAAAGCAGAATCACCTATCACATCTGCCTTACGCTGACTGAGCGTATCAATATATGCATTCCTGTCCTTTATATCCGGAATTGTCACCGGTATCCCCGTCCGCCTCGCGATCGCTCTGATCAGATCTGCCATGATTCCCTGTGCGGTTCCGTTTTCAAAATAGGAGTAAGGATAATTATCCGGATTCAACGCAACTGAAATCACCCTTTTCTGCTTCCCCAGCCGCTCGATATAATTCTTTTCCGCTGCGGTAAATGTAATTGCATCTCCCATGTCTGCCGCATAATACTTTTCCTTCTGCTTCGTCTGCCACCCGGGTGAATACAGATTCATCTTTGCAATCGCTTCATTCAGTTCTGCCTGAAGCCCGGTATCACTCTTTCGCATCATGATATAGAAATCTGCAGTCGCAAATCTGTCCAGAATCCATTCGTTCTGGGTCTTACGCAGATCTGTCGTACATACTGCATCAATATTTTTTTCACTCTGCAGATCGTTGTTCAGATCTTCCGCATTCAGATAGTCTACCTCTGTATAGGTAAATCCTTTCTCCTTTGCAAACTCTTTCAGCTTCTCATTAATACTGCTGTTCTCTATCACACCGATCCGCAGGCCGTTATATGTGCTGTAATCCCCGATGGTAACTCTTGTATTGCCGCTCTTTACTGTCAGAATTCCCGAGCTTGTTCCCATGGCATCAGAAAAAAGATATTTTTTCTCCCGTTCCGGCGTCTTTCTGGCCGAAGGAAGCATGTCAATCTGTCCTTCATCCAGCATTTTCTGAAGCGTCGCCCACCCCTGATCATAACCGACATAATCATAATGCCATCCGGTATAGCGGGCAACTTCCTGCAGAAAATCATAACCATAACCGGTTCGTTTTCCATCTGCATCCTGCTCCTGAAAGCCGGCAAACTCATAGTAGCCGATCCTGATTGTTTTCTGTGCCGTATTGTCCTTTGCATATGCCGGAAGCGAAACCTCTCCCATAAGAAAGCACATCACGATGCATTGAATTACAGTTCTCAGTATTCTGATTCTGCACTTCATTTTCACCTCTGCTGATGCTCCAGCTCACTTCCCCGCCGAATTGCATTTTTCCCGAATTCGCTGCGGATTTTATCTGTCATTGCATCAAGACGCTGCTCTTTCTCCACAGACACCGGTTTTGTACCCGGCGTCTCCGGCATCGCCTTATCCTGCTGCGGAGCCAAATCAAACAGATTCATCTGACGATATTCTCCGTGATCCAGATTGGTTGCCGATACCCCGATCAGCCGGATGTGACTGCCCTTTATAAACAATCCGTCTGCCCCAAGCATCAGCTGATTCAGAAGTTCCACTGCGGTATGGAATATCAGATCTGTCCGGCTTACGGATTCCTTCAGCGTGGTCTGTCTGGAATGCCTTTTAAAATCATCTGTTTTCACACTGACGCCGATGGTCTGCGCATACACACCATCTCTGCGGAGTCGTTCTGCCACTTTTTCAGAAAGCCATCGCAGAATCGGTGTTGCCTCTGCAACATAATTTTCTGTTGTAATATCCTGCATTGTCGTCGTTTCATTGGAATAGCCCTTTGCTTCTTCCGTTTCTCCGCTGACCCGTGAAGTGCTGATTCCGTTTGCGCTCTGAAAAATATATGTACCGCCCTTTTCACCCAGCATGGATTGCAGGGTTTCTTCTTTCATCTGTGCTGCATCTCCGATTGTCCTGATGCCAAGACTTTTAAGCCGTTGTGCAGTCGACTTCCCGCAGCCGTACAGTTCTCCGATTTCAAGCGGCCACATTTTCTGCGGCACTTCTTCCGGATACAAGGTATGAATCCGGTCCGGTTTAGTGAAATCACTTGCCATCTTTGCCAGCAGCTTATTCGTAGAAATTCCGACATTCACAGTAAAACCAAGCGTATCCCTGATCTCATCCTTGATTTTTTCTGCCAGACAGACGGGAAACGGCTGTGACGGTGTTGCCAGCTGTGCATACATGTTCTCTGTCCCTGTCAGATCCAGAAATGCCTCATCAATCGACACCTGCTCGACCACCGGCGCATATCTGTGCAGAATTTCAATGAATGCATGCGAATATTTCCGATAGGTTTCAAAATCACCTTCAACCAGTACAAGATTCGGACATTTCTGAAGTGCCTTGACCACAGGCTCTCCTGTTGTCACACCATATTTTCTGGCAGGAATGGACTTCGCGGTAATAATCCCGTGCCGCGTCTTTCTGTCGCCGCCCACTGCAGACGGAATTGTACGCAGATCCACCGATGAAGGATCCTCCTGCAGACGCTTTACAGCAGTCCATGACAGAAATGCGGAGTTTACATCAATATGAAATATCAGTCTTTGCTCCTCCATGCTTTCTCCTGTCATCAGA
This sequence comes from uncultured Butyrivibrio sp., assembly GCA_964388815.1. GTDB lineage: Bacteria > Bacillota > Clostridia > Lachnospirales > Lachnospiraceae > Butyrivibrio. Next base: position 5,731 of record CAYMBY010000180.1, read on the forward strand.
TCTCCCTGCCTTCCTGCGCAATGCTGAAATACTCTTATTTCCAGTATAGCAATTTCAGACAAAAAAGACACTGTATACAGATTATTTTTTCTGTATCAGTGTCTTTTCTCTGCCCCTTAGAATTTCTTTCCGCATTTCGGACAGAATTCAAAGTCTTCGTCTGTTGCATAACCGCAGTTACTGCACACCTTATGTATGCCGGCATCTGCCCCATATCCATAACTGCCCCGGTTTCCGCCTGTAAAATGCAGCTGTGACTCCGAAAGGACCGTTATCTGCCCTTTTTCGATCTGTCTGCCAGATTCCGGATCAAGTTCACACATAGCACCGCAGCAGCTCATCTTCGCATAATAATGTCTGTCCCATTTGAAGACCGGAATAAAAAAGAACATGAAATATGAATAAGTCATAAAAACCTGAATATGTCCATACTGCCCGCAGTTTCTGCAGACGATCAGCTGATCAAACTTCAGCTGCCTGCTGCCCTGCTCGATTCCCATGATCAGAAACATACTGCCCTCCTGAATTTATTCTGCTCCTTTCAGTATAATGAAAAGCTGCCTTATGTCAAAGAGAATTCAGTATCTTCCGATTTTTTTACACTCATCTTTTCTGCAATGCAAGCCAGTCATAAACATCCGCTTTCCTGCCGTCAAGCATCACCGGCTGCCCCTCATAATCAAAATTACAGTCACGGTTGAAAAGCGGTATCCATGCAAAGTGACCGATATATTCGAACGGTTTTCCGTCTTCTCCGGTCCATCCCTCATGCTGATCAACTATTTTATCAAAAAAGCTGAAATGAATATTCGAAGCACCTGCTGCAATGAGTCTCCGGTATGTTGCATCAGCGGTTTCCCCGGGAGCAACAACCGGATCGTTCTTTGCATGCACAAACCAGATCGGCATTTCCGACAGTCTTCTGATCTGCCCATCGCTGATCGTATCATCATAAAGTGCTTCACAGACGGGAAATGCCGCTGCAAAAAAGTCCGGATAATCAATGCACATCCGCATGGTCATAAAACCGCCATTGGAATCTCCTCCGATATAAATTCTGTCACGGTCGATACCGGGTTCCAGTTCCAGGAACTCATCTATCGCCGATTTCAGTGCCTGCACATACATGCTCTTACCGCTTCTGCCATAAACATGTGTTCCGTCATCCATCCACATGGTCGGGCACTGTGGTACAAACAGATAGCAGCCACCGAAAAGATTCTGAATCTCCGGCGTGATCATGCATGTCACCTTATTACCCATGTATGCAATTTTTGTTTCCTGACCGCCTTCTCCTGCACCGTGGAGCCAGATCATCAGCGGTTTTTTTTCTGCTTTTCCCTTCGGAACGTAATAGCCGTATCGAAGCGGCATTTTCAGGTCATGTGAAACCGATTCGTTAAAGTCATCATAATCGTGACATCTGGTGCCATATTTTCTGTCAAATACCATGCCGGCCAGTTTTTCATTTTCTGCCTGAATCGGCTTCAGCTGTGTAATGCAGTAATCACTTATAATTGATACATTGAACCCGTCCGGCGCAGACAGTTCGGCAACCTCTGAATGCATCGGTCCATATGCCATTTCCAGTGCAATACAATCCCCTTCCGGATTCTTTTCTCCATCCGGACCGGCAATATACGCATCTGTAACTTTCGCGTAGGCAACACTTGGTTCTTTCTTATCCCGTTCAAGCCAGTTCTTAGGCAGCTGCATGATCTTTCCCTGCTGATCCCGACGCTCCACATATACGCAGAAGCTGTCCTTTTCAGGTTCCTCTGCAGGTTTTACCGGCATCGGCAGAATGATCTTTGTAACATATGGTCCAAAATCCGTAATTCTGACATTTGTAAAATATCCATATCCCATTGCTGAATCCCTCTCCTGTTTGCTTAACCCTTCACGCCGCCAAGCGTGATACCTTTTACAAAGTTCTTCTGAATAAACGGATACACGATAATAACCGGAAGAATACCCAGCGTGGCCATTGCCATTCTGACTGTTGTAGAAGGAATCTGTGACAATCCCTGCTGTGCGCTGCTGATATTTGAAGAATTCTGCGCAAGCGCCTGAATATTCTGCATCAGTCTGTTCAGAAGGTTCTGAATCGTAAACAGTTCTGTATGTTTTACAATGTAAATATATCCGTTATTCCAATCGTTCCAATAGCCAAGTCCTGAAAACATCGCAACTGTTGCAATAATCGGCTTTGCCAGAGGAAGTGCCACGCTGCACATGGTACGGATCTCTCCTGCACCATCAATATAGGCTGCTTCCAGAATTTCATCCGGCACACTTGCCGTAAAATAACTTTTCATCAGGAGCACATTGAAGGCATTCATCATAAGCCCCGGCACCAGCAATCCCATGATTGTATCCTTTACATGAAATACCGTTGTATAGTTGATATATGTCGGTACCAGTCCTCCGCTGAACAGCATTGTAAAGAATATCAGGAAGGTGATTACCCCTCTTCCCGGAAGCCCTTTTCTGGAAATTCCATACGCCAGCGTTGTTGTCAGAAACAGACTGCACAATGTACCCAGAATCGTGACCACAAAAGACATTCCGTATGCCCGCAGAATCGTAGATCCGTTAGACTGAAATATCCATGTATATGCATATGCGCTCCATTTTGCAGGGAAAAAGGAATATCCGTTCTGCAGCAGAACATCATTATCCGTAAGTGAAGATATCATCATAAGTGCAATCGGAACCAAAGCAAGAAGTGTCATGATGATCATGATCACACTGCCTGTAATCTGAAATACCCTGTCTTCTCTTGTTTTCATTATATCCTCCGTCATCTCTTCGCAGTTTCAGATCAGCGCATTTTCCTTATCAAATTTTCTGACTGCAAGATTTGCCAGCAGCACCAGTACAAATCCGACTACCGACTGGTAAACACCTGCTGCAGCGGACATGGAGATATTTCCGATCTGGATCAGTCCTCTGTATACATAAGTATCAATTGTATTCGTTGTAGAATATAGTGCTCCCTGATTCATTGGCACCTGATAGAACATACCAAAATCAGAATAGAAAATTCTGCCGATTGCCATGAGTGTCAGCATAATAATTGTAGGCTTCAACAGCGGTAATGTCAGGAACTTGATCTGCTGCCATTTGGATGCTCCGTCTATGCTGGCAGATTCATAAATTGACCTGTCAATTCCCATAATGGATGACAGATAGATAATACAGTTGTATCCGACGCTCTTCCATGCACTGATAAAGATAATGATAAACGGCCAGTATTTCGGTTCACTGTACCAGTCCACAGCTTCATGATGAAACAGCGGAAGTATCGAATTATTGATGAACCCGTTCTCCACACTGAAAAAGGCAAATACAAGATAACCTATAATAACACTCGAAATCAGATTGGGGAGCAGGATCGCACTCTGGTAAAAATTCTTGGCCTTTCCGTACAGTTCACTCAGGATAATGGCCACCATGATCGCCATAAAAGTATTGACCACGATAAAGGCAAGGTTATAAAGAATGGTATTTCTGGTAATGACAAATGCATCACTTGTTTTAAACAGATATTCAAAATTTTTCAGTCCTACCCATGCGCTTCCATAAATTCCCTTTTTGATATTGTACTGTTTGAAAGCCACAATCAGACCCGGCATCGGCATGTAATTGTTGATAAAAAGATAAATAAGACCCGGCAGCATAATCAGATATACCGGAATAAATCTCCTGATTCTTTTTCTGTTCATCTTATGAGCAGGTGCCGTAACGGCACCCGCTCTCCTGCTTATTGTATTCATACGCAATCCTCTGCCTGCCGCTTCATTTATTTGCAGCTGCCCACGCATCAAGCTGTTCCTGCTTGGCATCAATAATCTTCTGAAGACCTGCATCCATCATCTTCTGATCCATTTCCTTGATTGTTGTTTCAGGATCTGAGAAACCATATTCAAGACTCGTCTTATATTCATCATAGACAGCCTGAACTGCCGCAATTTCCGTTGTTACGCTGGTTCCGTCAAAGGTAAAACCAAGTGCCTTGGATTTCTTGGAACCATCATTGAAGGTCTTAAGCTGGCTCCAGAGATCTGCACTGTTTCCTTCGGTTACATAAGACAGGAACTGATTCGGTGCCATCCACGGAAGCGTGCTGTATGCAGAATTTCCGCTGTCATCCTTGATATATTCTGCCAGACCGTCATCAAGTACCTTGTAATGTGTGTCCTTGATACCATAGATCAGCAGATTCTCAATATCAGGATCCGTATAAAGTTCATTCATCAGCTTCATTGCTGCTGCGGCATCAACTGTTGTTGACGGAATCGTCCACATAAAGGATGCCACTGAGCTTGATGACATGAAATCATCTTTGGTCTGGAAAATTGTCATGTCACGGTTGTCTCCGCTGCTTTCCTGCTGTCTGATACCCGGCTTTCCGCCTGTCTGATATCCGATCAGCGTTCCTGCCGCTTCAAGCGTTCCTACCGCTGTCGTATCTGTTGCCGCATCTTTACTGATATAGCCCTTCTGATTCCAGTCATACATCAGCTTGCAGAAATTCATGTAGTCATCACTTGTAAAGGCATCCACAACCTTCAGATCCTGTCCGTAATCCGTCAGCACACCAAAGAGGTTTCCGCCAAGCTGGTCAATCTGCGTATACTGTGCAACGCCATTGGCTGCCGGACGGATCACTTCCATCTTCGGGAATTTTTCATGCAGCTTTGCCAGAATTTCATTCAGTTCATCTTCTGTAATCTTTACTTCTTCTCCTGCATCTGACGGTGCTTTATAACCGATTGCATCCAGATACTCGGTTCCGATTGCAATACAGCCTCTGCCCTGTGCATAATCTCTCATGCCGGGAAGCGCATAAAGTGAACCGTTTACACGGCAGGCATCCACATATTCCTGCCCGATTGTAGATACAATATCCGGCCCGTTCTTACTCATCAGATCATCTGCTTCAAGATCTGTCAGACTTCCCTGCGCGATCAGTGTTGCATAATCCTGCTGAATGGTATTCATGATATCAATCTGCTCACCACTGCTGAGTGCAAGTGTCATGTTCTGCTTATAAGATGCCAGATCGGATATCTGAAGTTCCACTTCCACACCGATTTTTTTACGCAGAATCTCGTTCATGGCATCCTGTACCTTCTGTGTATCTGCAGGAGCGCCTGTAAATGTCGGAAATGCCATGACCAGATGTGTGATCTTGCCATCTGAAGCTGAAGTCTGTGCTGCCGCATCAGATGCGGAAGCTGTGTCCGTCCCTGCTGTACCCTCACTGCCTGATGTACTGCTTCCGCAGGCTGCTGTGCTGACCATCATTCCTGCTGCAAGGCATACTGCCAAAAACTTTTTCAATCTCATGTTCATCCTCCTGTGAAATTTCATTCCGTTTGCTGCTGTACTCTTCGAAGATTCAGTCATTTCTGTGATAGTTATATCTTATCTGCTGCATCCTTTTGCCGAAATAAATTTTCTGCTGCCTTTTGGTACAAATCTGCTGTCCTTACTTTTTAAGTACAGCATCAAGAAACTGCAATATTTTATCCGTCATCTCCTTCTGGTAGAACTCGGGAGACGCATGCCCCGCACCACGGATTTCATATAGCTGAGCACTTATTTTCTTTGCTGTCAGCGCCTCGTACAGATATTCGGCATTCTCCGGAGATACAAACGGATCTTCCATTCCCTGCAGAATAAAATATGGCGGTGTATTTTCATCAATATACGCAGTCACATCAGCCTCCATTGCCCTTTGCGGGCACAGCTGCGGATTATACCCCAGCAGCATCTGCTCCGGTGTGGCACACCCCTGCGGATTGTCAGCCGCATGCCCTGTGAAATGCACCGGTCCGTAAAAATCTACCACCGCCTGCACACGGCTCGACTGATCAGGGTATTCTCCGACGTCAAATTCGCTGCCGTTCGCCGCTCCCGCCATGGCTGCCAGATAGCCGCCCGCAGACTCCCCCATGAGTGCAATCTGCTCCGGGTCAATTCCATATTCAGGTGCGTGTGCCCGCAGATAACGGATTGCAGCCTTGACATCCTGAAGCTGTGCCGGGAAGCAGGCACTGCCGGAAAGACGATATTCAATACTGGCAACAATATACCCATGGCGTGCATATTCTGCCAGATAAGGCGTATGTGCGCTTCTGTCCATTGTAATCCAGGCTCCTCCGCAGATCCATATGACCAGCGGCCTTTTGTCCTCCGCTTTTGAAAACGGCCTGATGATATTCATTTTCAGATCCCGGTAATTGTAACAGGGAAACCAGTAAGGTACCTGTGCAAAGGTAATGCCGTCAATCATACACAGATTTTCATTTTTAATCGGTACATCAATCAGCTGCTTCATATTTTCCTCCTGCCTGCTGTTCATTTGCTGCTTCTGATTCTGTTAATCTGACAGTTTTACTTTATCAGTGCGTATCGCAGGCAGCAATGAACCTCATGCTCTGTTTTGTCACTTTTATGCTTTTCATGGATTTTTTTTCACATTTGTATGCTATAATGCTTCTGTTATTCAGTTGACGGATTAAAACGATTGGTGAATCTGCATATATTATGAAGAAATTATTCCGAAATTTTCATTTTCATATCAAGAAATGGTTTTTTATTTATTTTACCTGCCTCGCCCTGACGATGCTGATTCTCGTGGCATATATGAGCCTGTATGCGCTTCGCGTCATACGAAGTGAAGCTTATCATTCAATCGCCATCAGCATCAGCACGCAGGTTTCTCAGTTTAATACCGATCTGCACAAAACAGAGACCTACCTGTCCGGTTTTGTCTATGATGACACCGACGTTGCAAACCTGGATCAGGACGGCTGGAATGATCTGGAATGGATGAAATCCGTCTACCATCTGCAGGAAACTTTTTCCACTGCGTTGAAAGTGCAACTGGCTGATAACTTTTTTTACTATTCACCTGCCCCTGATCTGTTCGTTACCGGTTCAAATCCGGTCAGCACCTCTCTGCGGCAGCTGATCAAGGATTCCGCCGTATCTGATGATTACTTTGTCAAACCCAAAGCCGGTAAATGGAACATCATCAAAGCAGATGGAAAATATTATCTGATCCGCATCCTGAAACTGCGGAACGGTTATGTCGGTGCCTTTCTTTCAATCGATTCTGCAATCAGCACTTTTGAATCAGACAGTCAGGACCTGTATCTGGACTTTGCGCTTTCTGATGGTACTCTGCTTCGGACTTCTCCTGTCACCATGCAGCTGAATGATTTTCAGAAGATCATTCAGCCGGAATATGATGTCATAAAAATTAACGGACAGTCTGAATTGTTTCTGAGCAGTCCGCTTGCAAAATCAGATTCTGTCCGGCTTGTAGCCATGGTTCCTGACCGCTCCGTCAGCACCTCCATGAACCTGTTCCGGACAATCTCCATTATCGTCCTGCTCTTTGGCTGTATGCTGCTGATTCTGTCCTTTATGCTCGGAAAGAGAATCATTCTTTATCCGATTGAAGCAATTTCTTCTGCTATCGGCAAAATCAGAAACGGGCAGACCGAGACCCGGATCCAGACCGGTTTCCGTTCTGATGAATATAATGAAATGGGAACTGCATTCAATGAAATGATGGATGAAATCAGACAGCTGCAGATCTCCGTCTATGAGGAACAGCTGCATAAACAGCAGGTGGAAATCGAAGTTTTAAAGCTTCAGGTAACTCCCCATTTTCTGGTCAACTGCCTTAATACCGTTTATCAGCTCACAGAAGCAGGTCACCCGGATCTGTCTCTCCAGATGATAAAAGATCTGACTGCACATCTGCGCTACCTTCTCAGCTGCGGTACAACTGTGTCCCTGAAATCCGAGCTGGAAATGACCGCCAATTATATTGATCTGTCTTCCATCCGTTATCCCGGCTGTATCCGGCTGACCACGGATTATGACCCCGCTGCGGACAGCTGCCGGGTTATTCCTCTGATGGTTCTGAATTTTGCAGAAAACATTGTAAAACATGAAATAGAAATGGGACATCTGACTGAAATACAGATCTGTACCAAGCTGACCGAAGACCATCTGCTGTACGTCTGTATCAGCGATAACGGAAATGGCTATTCACCTGAAATCCTGCAAAAGCTTCAGAATATGGATGCATTTTCAAAGGAGCACAGCCTTCACATCGGTATCAGTAACGTGTACGCAAGAGCAAAGCTGATCCTCGGCGACGGATGCCGGTTTGTTTTTCACAATCAAAACGATACAGGTGGTGCAGTTACTGAAATCTATATTCCGACAGACGAAACGGCCGGCCCGCCTGCTTTTGCAGACAGAGTATTGTAATACCAGGGAGAACACATATGACACTTTTAATCGTTGATGATGAATATTACAGCGTAGAAAATCTGAAAAACAAATTTGACTGGGTTTCCTTCGGATTTACAGATGTGCTCTGTGCCTATTCCATGTCACAGGCGCAGCGCATTTTTGAAAAAGAAGCTGTTCATATCATGATCTGTGATGTGGAAATGCCGCACGGAAGCGGGCTGGAGCTGCTGCAATGGGTTCGTGAAAAAAAATATGACACCGAATGTATCTTTCTGACCTGCTATGCCAGATTTGATTATGCTTCCTCTGCTTTAAAGCTTGGCAGCGTTGATTACCTGCTCAAACCCGTCGAAACTGATGCTCTGCAGAAAGCTCTGACAAATGCGCTTTCAAGGCTGCATCAGAAAGAAGAAGTACATCTGGACAAAGTACATGCAAGATACTGGCAGAATACGGAATCCATGCGCACTTCACAGTTCTGGCTCAATGTCATTCACGGTAACATTCTGTCTGAATCCGATAACCTGCGGCAGGCACTTTCCGATGCACATCTGACTGCTGATATTCTGAGTGAGCATTATTATCCTGTTCTCCTCTCCTGCAGTAAAAGTACATCTGATGCAGAATGGAAACCGGAGCTTTTCGAATATGCGCTGAAAAACATTCTGGATGAATCCCTGCGCTGCAGTGAACTTGCTCCGGCAATCATCAGCGTCAGCCACAATGAATTTCTGATTCTGGTAATCAGTAATGACATGCTGCAATCGGATCTGAATGAACATCTCGGAAATGCCTGCAGCGCCTGCTGCCGCATTCTTCCCGGTCAGTTTCGCTTTTACGTATGTAAAGACGATGCACTGTGTGAAGCAGAATCTGTAGCTGACAGATACAGCAGCCTGTCTCTCTATATGCATAATGATGTAAGTACCCAGAGCGGCATCCGCCGTCCTGAAGCTGCTGAATTGAAGAGCTTCGATGATGCCGGTCCTGTGATTGACTCGGTAAAAGAATATATAAAAAAGCATCTTGCCGATGACCTGAACCGAAACGATATTGCCAGTGCAGTTTACCTGAGCCCGGATTATCTCTCTCACATGTTCCACGAGAAAACCGGAAAATCGCTTACCTCCTACATCACGGAAAAAAGAATTCAACGGGCACAGAAAATGCTTTCAAAAGGCGGTTCCAGTGTACGTGATATTGCCATTGCCTGCGGATTCCAGAACATATCCTATTTCTCAAGACAGTTCAAATCATGTACCGGTAAAACACCACAGGAATACAGCCGGGATGCAAACTGAACATCCCGGCTGTATTTCATGCCATTTATATTCATTTATGATTTCTGTGTATCAAGATGTGCTGCCACCGCGCCCATCTTCTGTACTACTTCAAGTACGCCCATATACTTCCCGTTTTCATCGCGCACAGCCATGTAGCGAACCAGTGTCGGCTCACCGTTTTTGGGCATCCAGACATCCATGGAATCGCGCCTTCCCTCACGCAGATCTTCAATCAGCTGCTTCACCACAGGCTTTGCCTTGGGCGGATGGCAGTCAAAAACCTCTGTGCCCAGTGCCGATAAAGGTCTCGGAAAAAGCTTCTCGCCCTCATTGAAATATCTGGTAATGTTCTGATCATCCACAAATGTAATCTCATACGGCATTGTATTGAGTACTGCACGCAGCTGCTCCGCACTCATCTGACCTGTAGGAAAACTGACCGCCGCCCTGCCGCTCTGCTCCTGAACTTCAGCGTTTTCCTCTCCTGCGCCGCCCTTTTTCCCTGCTTCCTGCTCTGCCTGCATTTTCAACGCTTCTGCCTTCCTCCAGACCGGGACCTGTGCCATTTTCATTCCAAAATACCCGAATTCCGGCATATCACGCCAGATGCTGTACCACTCTGCATCTGTAAAATACTGCGCACCAAGCGGAAACAGAATGTTTTCTTCCTTGTAGATCATCTCACGCATCCGCTTCAGCACCGCAGTCAGACGATCCTGCATCTGCAGCGGTTTCTCACTGACATTTCGCAGTTCTTCCCTGATTTCACCATCCACACCCCACATGACATCTGACGGTCCTGAGATATCATATTTTCGCTTTAATAATGGGAAAAAGAGCTCGTCCTTCTTGCCATAATGACCCGCTACCGCTTTTATCTGCTGCAGCTGTGCTTTCAATGCTTCATTATCCCTTCTCTCCGCCGCTTTTTCGATCTGCGTAAGCTGTGCTTCAATCCGGAGATTTTCCTGATGGAGAATCCAGAGCGGATGTCCCTCTTCCTGTGTCATCTCCTTCATCTGTGTCATCACATTCTGCTCGAATCCGGCCGGTGCGAACAGACCTGACAGCCTGTCCGGATGTACGGTCTTTTTGATCAGCCGCGCACCGCTCTTTTTTTCCTTTGCCTCTGCAACCTGCTTCTGTTCCTGCTGTGCCTGATATGATGCCTGTACCGCTTCCTCTGCCCTCGCAATTTTCTCTGCCTGTGTTGCTCCATGAAACAATGCCGAATGCACATCACACAGATTCTGAACTTCAGAAACCGGTGTACCCGTACGAATCAGCTCCTGTTCGGCCTGCGCGATTTCAATTGCAGATACATCACTGAAATTGATCACGAAATCTTTTCTGACCTCTTCCAGGTCTTCCCCCTGCGTCAGCCGGTAAACATAGCTCTTCAGCATGTCTTTTCTGGAAAGCGCATCCGGCACTGTCTGTCTCTGTTTCTCTCTCTTCTGCTCCTGCACCGTATCTCCGTCTTCAGACCATGCCACTTCAAAATCATGTGCCCGGAGCACATCCACAACATCCTTCATCGGAATGTTCTTCATCGCCGCACCTCCGGGAATCGTCATGATCTTTCCCACCGTTGCCAACGCAAGCGGCTTTGTTATATCTTTAAATCCAAGATCTGCCATAATGCCGGTCAGCTCCGGATACTCCGTGCAAAGTTCCTGTACGTTATGATTTAAATCAAGTGTTCTGCTCATCATGGTTACCTCCTGTGAATTCTGCTTCTGAATTTCTTCCTCATCTGAACAGAATTTAACACAAACGGTATACGATTGATGTTGCATTTGTTACATTATTTTTATTCTTCCCCCGGTGCACTGCTGACCAGATTTCCCATATTTTCATTAACCAGAGGCAGCTTTTTTGATCGAAAAAGAAAAAGCATTACCAGAATCACAGGAACAATAATTCCAAGACTTGCAGGACTTGTTTCTGAAATGGCATCCACTATAGATCCGTTTCCCCATATCCCCTGTCCTGCCATTCCTGCAAAATCAATAAATGCATGTAAGAATACTGTCACCCGGATATTTCCTGTCCTATAATAAATTGCTGCCAGCAGCATTCCCAGAAATGCTGCGTAGATCATCTGTATGCCGACTGCTCCTGCCGGGCACTTCGTCAGATTAATCAGATGCAGCAATCCGAAAAACACTCCTGATAAAATTGCCGCCTTCCATATGCCGTCTCTGGATTTTCCAAACTTCCTGAGCATGAGTGTTGCAATAATTCCTCTGCTGAGTGTTTCTTCTGTTATCCCGATCAATGTCACAAGAATTATATAAAGTATGATCTGCGATACAGGAGCCACTTCTTTTGTTTTGCCATAGACAAATGTCGTTGCTGACAATGAAATCACTGAAACAATAATCAGGAATACTCCTGTCAGAAGTCCTTTCCAGAAGCCACTGCCTTTGTTCGTCAGCACTTTCTGCAACCCTCCGGCAAAAAGCATTCCTGTTACAATCAGCATCATTACGGCTTCCTTGATTACGTAATACGTGATTGATCTGTTACCGTCTGTAATAAAATCTCCGATTATTCCGGTCAGGAACAGACTGACAAGCATCACGATTTCTGCTGCAACGCAGTACCAGAGTGGTTTCCTTTCTGCAAAACAATGTATTTTTTTCAATTGATTCCCCTTTCTGTTTCATATTAAGAATCATAAAGAGAACCAGTTCGTCTGTCAATTCAGTCCGGCAATCCACCCCATAATCTCATCTGCAGCAAGCCGGTGATTACCGATCTGACAGTGCTGCTCTCCGCCTTCTGCCTCTGTAAACATTCTGGCAGTCACCGAATGCGCTGCTGTCAGTTCCTTCTGCAGTCTGTAAAACTGGCATTTGGGGATATAGTGATCCTTCTCTCCTGCCAGCAGCAGACAATCCTGATGAATACGTCCTGCAACCTGATCCAGTCTGTGCCTGTTCATCTCCTGATAGAACTCATATGCAGACTTCGTACCTGTAATGTACATGCCCTGTGTAAATGCCCAGTCTGCAAGAAGGCTCCTTTTGCGCGCAAATGCGATCAGAGAATTTACTGTGCCTGCCCTGCCCCGTGCAAAGCCATGGCGTACCATAAAGCGCAGCACTGGCGGCAGAATATGTGTCATAATCTCATATCCGTTGTCTGCCGCGTCATAGGCAATGACTCCCGAGATTCTCGGTTCGAACGCAGCCGCACGCATTGCAAGGTATCCGCCCCAGGATATGCCGATCATCGGACAATTCTGAAGACCATAATAATCCATGATACATTTTACCGGTTCTTCCCAGTTATAAATGAATTTCAGGCCATTCTTCAGGGTTCTGCCCTGTCCGTCCCCTTCAAATAAATACATCGTATATCCTGCAGGAATCAGATCCGTCAGTGCAGGTATGAATTCTTCTATAAAGGAGTCATACCCGCCGCAGATCAGGAGCGGCCTTCCACCGTCTGCTCCAAGCCGCAGCGAATGCATCTGTGTCGCCTTATAGGAAATCTCATGTACTTCATAATCATACTGCAGTTCATCAAAAGCTCTGTAGAAGCAGTCCACTGCCCGCTCATACATCTGCTGCTTCTGCGGATGCTCTTCCTTTAAGAAGAATTCCGCCATCCGGAAATCAAATGCCGCATGCAGATATTTCTTCTGTATCAGCGCTTCCTGCGCCATCTGCTGCCAGGTACCTGTCCATTCCTCCATCGTTCTGATCCCGCTCGTTCGTCTTGCGATTTCCTCATGATCACACGCTGCGTCCCCATAAGTCAGAACCCGGTTGATCTGAAAATTGAACTGTGTGACAGCATTAATCTGTTCATACATGTTCTCCCCTCCGTTCCGAAACTGTATCACTCTGTCAGTATAATATATGCCCTTATCCGCAATATTCTTTCAGCACATGCTCAAGTGCATTCAGACTGTCATGACAATGCGTCAGTTTCGCACTGCATCTCCTTGCTTCCACGGATGCCGTGATCAGCATCTTATGAGATACCGAATTGGTAAACACAATGACCAGGTCCGGACTGCCGATTTTCCTGCGAAGTTCTCCGTGCATCTGATTAAACACCTTGGCTCTGCATCCATATTGCCTGCAGGTATCCAGATATCTGCGTTCCATGCATTTATTTCCGCCCACCATCACAATACTCATGTTCTGCCCTCCGTCCGTGAGATACAGGAATGAAACGAATATTGTGCGCACTGTAGCCTGCAGCACAGATCGGAGCAGCCAGCTGCTCCTGATCCAGTTCTTCCTTCATTCTGATCTGCGCGGAATTATTGTTTAAACTCACCTTTGCCCATATTCCATCCATCTCATTCAGTGCATTTTCAACTCTGGCTGCACAGTTCTCACAGTGCATGCCTTCAATCGTCACTGAAGCCTGATACGGATAATGTTTTTTATTCCGGTCCTTTACTCTGATACGTTTAACGCTGTCTGTTCCTGCACAGCATCCGGATGCCATCCGCCTGGCGGTGCCTCTTATTCCGAATATGCACAGCATCAGAATGATCAATAGTACAATTGTATTTGCCACCTGTTCATCCTCCATGTGACACGTTTCCTGTCATTTTCCATCTTCCGTTTCCGATATTGCATTTCTGCAAAACGAAATTCCCGGAACTGCAAGTGAAGCTGCAACTGCAGCTTCGCGGCTTTGCCGCGGTGTCATCGGCAGGTGCTTCTGTTCAAACAGTTCCATCAGAAAGATCACGTTTCCATATATCCTTCTGGCACTCAGAAACCCCTCATCCGTCAGATACACCTTTCCATACCGCTGTTTTATCAGAAGATTTTTTTCCATCAGACACGTCAGCATGGCAGAAACGGTCGGTTTTCTGACGTTCAGCCGTTCTGCAATACTGGCTGACGATACATCCGGTGTCTCAAGCGAAATTTCATATATGGTCAGCAGATAACGAAGATGTGCTTCTCTCAGTTCTTCCATTTGCTCTCCTCGCATGCGTTCAGACTGCAGACGCTTCCTTTCCTGCCGTGGAACGGACCGTTCTGTGAGAAGGGTCTTTCCGGAACAGGAAATACAGAATTACCAGAAGAACCAGTACCGCGGCAACCGTTGCAGGGCCGAATGTCACAACGCCTGTCAGAAGTCCGCCCAGCTGATACACCATCAGTGCAATGCCATAAGACATGATGTTCTGAAATGCAATGGCAAACCAGAAGAACTTCCGTGAACCCATTTCCTTTGCTGTTGTGGAAATAGCCGCAAGGCATGGTGAATCAAACAGATTGAAATACAGGAAAGACAATGCAGCAATACCGGTCGGGAAGAATGCAGCAAACGCTGAGTGCATACTGCCGGCATAGCCATCAATATCACCAAGACCTGAAAGCACGCCCATCGTGGATACAATACTCTCCTTTGCCACAAATCCACTCAGTGATGATGCAACTGCCTGCCATGTCCCAAATCCAAGCGGTGCAAAAATCCATGCAATGGCACCGCCGATCATTGCCAGAAAGCTGCTCTGCGTATCTACCAGTCCCAATGCACCTTCTGAAACACCAAAGCTGCCAAGGAACCACATGACAACGCAGCACAGGAACAGAATGGTTCCCGCTTTTTTCAGGAATGCAGATACCCTCTCCCATACATGCAGCAGTACACCCTTTATGGACGGAATGTGATACTGCGGAAGTTCCATGACAAACGGAGCAGGATCTCCGGAAAAAAGCTGTGTTTTCTTGAGAATAATGCATGAGACAATAACCAGAATAATTGCCGAGAAATACATCATCGGTGCCGCCCACCATGCACCGCCCATCATAAAGCCTGCAATGACTGCAATCACGGGAAGTTTGGCCCCGCACGGAATGAACGTGGTCGTAATCATGGTCATCCGGCGATCCTTTTCATTTTCAATGGTTCTGGTCGCCATGATGCCCGGTACCCCACATCCGGAAGAGATCAGGAAGGGAATAAAGCTTTTTCCGGAAAGACCGAACTTACGGAAAATACGATCCATGATAAATGCAACTCTTGCCATATACCCGCAGTCTTCAAGCAAGGATAAAAACAGGAAAACAATCGCCATCTGCGGAGCAAAGCCGATCGGAGCCGCAAGACCTCCGATAATCCCGTCTACAACAAGTGAAATGACCCAGTCCGCCGCGCCGGCATGTTCAAGCGCATTCTGCACAGCCGGCTGAATCCATGCCCCAAACAGCGTATCATTTGTAAAGTCCGTTACAACGGTGCCGATACTGGTGACTGAAATATAATAAACCAGGAACATGATCAGTGCGAAAATGGGAAGCGCCAGAATCCGGTTCGTAACTACTCTGTCAATTTTATCTGAAATGGAGGCTGAACCCGCAACACGTTTCTTATCAACGGCCACGGATACAATTCTGCTGATATAGGCATATCGCTGATTGGTAATAATGCTTTCTGCATCATCATCCATTTCTCTTTCACAGTCCCGGATATGTTGTTCAAGATGTTCTTTCAATGCCGCATCCGGATGTATGCTCTCCATAACCCTGCTGTCTCTTTCAAACAGCTTGATCGCATACCAGCGAAGACTCTGCCTGTCCACAAGATCTGATACGGATTCCTCTATGTGTGCAATGGCATGCTCTGCACAGCCGTCAAACACATGCGGACGTTCACCGATTTTACGGTTTTCTGCAAGTTCAATGGCTTTTTCGGCAACCTTCATGCTGCCTTCTCCCTTTAAAGCACTCATTTCGATAACTTCACAGCCAAGCTCCTCACTGAGTTTTTTCAGATTGATCTGATCGCCGTTTTTTCTTACCAGATCAATCATGTTCAAAGCAATAACCATCGGAATGTTCAGTTCCAGCAGCTGTGTTGTCAGATAAAGGTTTCGTTCGATATTGGTTCCGTCAATAATATTGATTACGGCGTCCGGTTTTTCATTTACCAGATAGGTACGTGTGACCACTTCTTCCAGTGAATAGGGGGAAAGAGAATAGATTCCCGGAAGATCCTGAATAATGATATCCTTGTGTTCCTTAAGCCTTCCGTCCTTTTTTTCAACTGTAACGCCCGGCCAGTTGCCGACATATTGGTTACTTCCCGTCAGGTCATTGAACAGTGTTGTCTTACCACAGTTCGGATTTCCTGCCAACGCAATTTTAAGTTCACTCATAATTCTGTTTCCTCCATATATAGTTAGTTTCATCTAACTCTTTGTGATAAAAAATCATTCAACATCAATCAGTTCCGCATCAGCTTTACGGACAGACAGCTCATATCCTCTGACTGTCAGTTCGATCGGATCTCCAAGCGGTGCCACCTTACGGACATAAATATCCACTCCCCTGGTAATTCCCATGTCCATGATTCTCCTGCGTACAGGACCTTCTCCGTTCACTTTGCTCACAATAACCTTTTCTCCTACTGCTGCGTTTCTTAATGTTTTCATTGACTTCCTCTTTTTCCTTTCCGTTGTATTTATATCATGATACGGGTTGCCATGCTTTTATCCAGCGCAATTCTGCTGTCTCTGACCTGCAGGATCAGGTTCCCTGCGATTTCATTCACAACAGTCACGTCAGTATCCACCACAAACCCCAGTTCTGCCAGATGCTGTCTGACATCATCCTGTCCTGTGATCTTTCTGATCGTTCCCCGTTCTCCCGCTCTTAACATTGAAAGTGGCATCATCTATGACCTCCTTTTATTTAAAAGTTAGTTTTAGCTAACTTTCATTCTTTAAAAAAGAGATGTCTCCGCATCTCCTGACCAGTTAGTATTTACTAACCATTGGTTAGTTTAGTATAACATTTTCCTTTTGTCAATGTCTTCCACGACAATTCTTATTTTTTTATAAAAAAAGCGTTCTGCAAAAGCTGCAGTCTTGCCATTCAGGTTAGTTTATGCTAATTTTGAATAAAGCAGCTGCATAAAGCCTCAGGAGGTAATACACATGGAAATTCATGAATCTGCAGAAGATTATCTGGAAAAGATTCTGATGCTGCATAATAAATACGGACAGGTCCGTTCTATCGATATTGTAAATGATCTCGGCTATTCAAAGCCCAGCATCAGCGTTGCCATGAAAAAGCTGCGTGAGAACGGCTATATCAATATGGATGCCGGTAATAATATCGTACTGACAGATACCGGTATGAAAATTGCAAAGCGTATCTATACACGGCACCAGACACTGACAAAGCTGCTCGTAAAAATCGGCGTCAGTCAGCAGACCGCAGAAAAAGACGCCTGTAAGATCGAGCATGATCTCAGTGACGAGACCTTCAGGAAGATACAGGCGTTTCTGAAAAATATGGATTAACTTGATCCGGAAGATCAGGATTTCTCAGAATTTATCCTGCAGCCTTCCGATGGCATCCATTGCCAGCTTTGATCTCTCACATTCCTCTGTGGTCAGACTGATCTGCCAGCACAGGGGACTGCCTTTCATATGCTCTGCCGCATAGGACAGACCATTGGTACGCTCATCCAGGAACGGACGGTCGATCTGATTGGGATCTCCAAGAAGAATGATCTTGGTGTTCTTGCCGGCACGGGTAATAATTCCCTTGGCCTGCGCCGGTGTCATATTCTGTGCTTCATCGATGATCAGATAGGTCTTCAGAATGGATCTGCCACGGATAAAGTTCAGTGCCTCTGCCTGAATAATGCCACGGTCAAATATTTCTTCTGTCTTTCCTTCCAGTTCATTTTCATCTTTGTAACGCTCTTCCTCATTGGAATCAATGAGCTGCTCCAGATTATCAATTACCGGACGCATCAGCGGTGATATCTTTTCCTGCTCATCTCCCGGGAGAAATCCGATATCATCATCAAACTGCGAATTCGGCCTGCATACGAGGATTCTTCTGTACTCTCCGGTCGGACGGTTTACCATCTTCTCAAGACCGACAGCCAGCGAATAAAATGTCTTTGCGGTACCCGCCATACCTTTCACAATGACAAGCGGTGCCACCTCAGCAGGCTGCATCAGCGCCTCCTGCAGGAAATACTGTCCTGCATTCTTGGGTTTTACGCCGTACGGCTGACTCTTTTCATATTCAAGTTTCCGGATGACGCCCTTTTCCACACGCCCCATCTGTGTCTTCTTCAGTGACTGATCTGCCTGCAGAATGACAAATTCATTTTCATATAAGACCGGTATATGCTTTTTGCCTTTGGTGTCTACCTGATACACCTGGTCTGCTGCAATTCCCTTTTTCTTAAATTCATGAAAAAGATTCTCCGGCGCAAATACCGTGATTCTGCCGGCATACTGTTCTGTATGTTCCGCTACCTGTTCTGTTGTGAAATCTTCTGCCTGGATACCAAGGAGCTGCGCCTTGATGCGCATCAGAATATCCTTGGTGACAAGAATGACCTGTTCCTTCTTTGCTTCGGAAAGGCCCTTACAGACTTTCAGAATTCTGTTGTCGGATTTGTACTCTGCCAGATCCTGCGGCAACTGTACATCCTTGAAATTCTTCTCAATACGAAGGCTTCCGCCATTGTCCATGGCCACACCTTTTGTCAGATCACCCTGTTCTCTGATCTGCTCAATCATGCGGATGGCTTCGCGCACATTTGCGCCCCGCTCACCCTCGTCCTTCTTGTGCGTGTCAAGCTCCTCAAGTACGACCAGCGGAAGAACCACCTGATTGTCCTCAAAGCACTTGAGTGCATATGGCGCCTGAATGAGAACATTGGTGTCTACAACGTAGATTTTCTTCATAGGCATTACCTCCCGGCAACAGAACTTTATTTAGTTTTAATATGTTTTCAGTATACCACATATGGTGGTAATTAACAGCAAAAAATTCTTTGCATGTCCTTTACAGGAATTACATTTTTCCCGTTTTCAGGAAGTTTTTCAGAATTACCATACCATCCGGCGTCATAATGGATTCCGGATGAAACTGAAGTCCGTATACCGGATATGTTCTGTGCTGCACCGCCATGACTTCTCCGTCATCGGCTCTCGATACGATCTGCAGACACTCCGGCAGTGTTTTCTCCTGCAGTGAAAGCGAATGATATCTTGCCACCGGAATCTGATCCGGAAGACCGTCAAACAATCTGCAGCTGTGATCCAGTGTGGCCATGGACTGCTTTCCATGCATCAGCTGTGCCGCATGCCCGACCGTTCCGCCATATGCCTCACAGATGGCCTGATGGCCGAGGCAGACGCCCAGCATCGGGATCTTTCCGCCAAGTGCTTTCACCACATCCTCACATACCCCTGCATCAGCGGGCTTTCCGGGCCCCGGGGACAGAATAACCGCCTGCGGATGCATCTGTATGATTTCATCCACTGTCTTTGCATCATTGCGGATCGTCACGATATCCGGCTGCAGTGTTCCGATAAGCTGATAGAGGTTATAGGTAAAACTGTCATAGTTATCAATTAAGAGAATCATTCCTCTGCCTCCTTGCCGCAGTTCATGTCCTGTGCCTGCTGCAATGCCTGCACAACTGCCTTTGCCTTGTTGATGCATTCCTGATATTCCTTCTGCGGATCGCTGTCTGCAACGATTCCGGCACCGGATCTTACGAATACCTTACCGCCTTTTTTGAATGCCAGACGAATGGCAATGCAGGTATCCAGATTTCCCGTAAAGTCCACATATCCGATGGCACCGCCGTAGATTCCCCGTTTATTGTCTTCCAGCTGATCGATCAGCTGACAGGCACGGATCTTCGGTGCTCCCGACAGTGTTCCCGCCGGCAGAACACTGTCCACTGCATCCACTGCACTGAAACGTTCCTGCAATGTTCCCTTTATGGCAGATCCGATATGCATGACATGCGAATAACGCTCCACTGCCATATATTTTTCCACCTTCACGCTGCCGAACTCACACAGCTTTCCCAGATCATTACGCCCGAGATCAACCAGCATGTTATGCTCGGCGCGCTCTTTTTCATCCGCCAGAAGTTCCTTTTCAAGCGCCTGATCTTCTTCGTAGTTCCTGCCTCTCGGTCTTGTTCCCGCAAGCGGAAATGTCCTGATCTGACGGTTCTCCACCTTCACCAGCGTCTCAGGAGAAGCACCCGCAATCTCGATTTCACCGGAGAAATAGAACATATAGGGAGAAGGATTCGTCGTCCGAAGAACGCGGTAGGTATCGAGAAGACTTCCTTCAAATGGTGCTTCCATGGGATTTGACAGCACCAGCTGGAAGATATCTCCTTCATGAATATAATGTTTCACCTGCTCCACCTTGCTGCAGTACTCTTCTTCGGAAAAAAGAGTCTGCATTTCCCCTGTCATTCTGCCGGGCTGTGCATTCTTTGCCTTTCCCTTCCGGATCAGCTGTTCCATCTCGTCCAGCTTCAGAAGTGCACTGTGATAGGATGTCTCAAGGCAATCCGTATGCACATTGGCAATCAGGATAATCTTCTGCCTGAGATTATCATAGGCAATCAGATGCTCGAACAGCATCAGATCCATATCCTGAAAATCATGCTCATCCCTGGAACGGAAATGAAGTGACGGTTCTCCGTACTGCATGTACTCATAGGAGAAATATCCGACCAGTCCGCCCGTAAAGGATGGCATGTCGGGCAGCTGCGGCGCACGGTTTTCCTGCACCAGCTGACGGATGTATTCTCCGGGATGATCTGTCTGCATCTGAATTCTGCCGCCTGCACTGATGGTCAGCATATGATTCTTGCAGGTCAGCTCCATGGTCGGTGCATAACCAAGGAATGAATATCTTCCCCACTGTCTGTTATCCTCCACGCTTTCCAGCAGAAAGCAGTGATCACTGACATTCTGCAGCGCCCGCAGCGTTTCCACCGGCGTCCTTACATCGGAAAAAATTTCTCTTTTGACGGGGATCAGTTTATAATCCCCCGATGCTGCAATTTTCTGTACCTGTTCAAATGTTGTCTGATTCATGGTGTCCTCCCACGCAAAAACGCCCCTGACAGAAAAGAGGTTATTCCCTAAAGAGAATGTTCCCTTTCTGTCAGGGGCGATAAAGTACTTTATCGTGGTGCCACCCTGATTCGCAGAAAATATCTTCTGCGCGCTCTGCGAGATACTGACATATCTCCGGCAACTTACGTATGCCTTACGTCATGAGCTACTGGGCCTCCGGCGATCTGCCATCAGCTGTTTACCATGCCCTCAGCGGCCCATTTGCGAATCGGCGTTCTGCCCGGCTCTCACCTGCCCGGACTCTCTGGAAGTGCCCCTTTCGTTTCATCCCCGCTTCAACGGTTTACTCTGTCAAAGTTTTAATTTATTTAATAAAACCACATTCTGCACTTCAAGTCAATGATCTTTTTTATTTTCTTTTTCTGCCAAGCAATGCCAGAAGGCGCTTTCTTTCTGCAAAACCTGCACCTGTCGCTGCCGCCACTGCGAACAGTATGATGATCCATGCCTTTGAAGCTTTCTTCTGTGTCTGCTCCGTCGTTGCTGATTTGGCTGTATCTTCATCCTGAACCGTTGTTCCGGATTTCTCTGTTCCGGCCGCAGCTGCCTTGTCTGTGTTCCCGGTTCCTGTCACAGCTGTACTGCTTTCTGTTCCTGCTGTCTGTGCTGCAGTTTCTGATTTTCCTTCTCCTGCAGTACTTACTGCAGACGTTGCAGATGCTGCTGCCCTGAACCTGCCCTGTTTCCCGGTTCCTGCGTTTGCAGAAAGAGGTGTCTTTGCATCGCTGATTCTGGTAACGCCTGCCACCTGCGGTGTCCCTGCATTCTGCGCCGTTACATTCTTCTTTGCAGTCACTGCTGCATTTGTTCCGGAAGGAGTTGTCGTATCTGCAGCTTCTGAAGTTGCTGCACCGTTTTCTCCTGAAACTCCTGTACCTGTTCCGCCCGATGTGCCGCTGCCTG